>CACVKW010001198.1 GCA_902749685.1 Olavius sp. associated proteobacterium Delta 1
CCTTTATATTTTCAGTTCCGAGGGTAGAATCGACCTAAACTAAATAGCTAAAGGATGTCCCTTATGCCCCCATAGTTGTCGATATGATGGCGGCGGCGGGAGTCGGGCCTGAGTTCACCCACAGCTGGTAAGGCTTTGCGGCGCCGTTACCCACCTGCGACCCACATCGGTTTTTCAATCAAATGCC
>CACVKW010001199.1 GCA_902749685.1 Olavius sp. associated proteobacterium Delta 1
CCCCATTTTGGGTCAATTTTGGACAGACTCATCCCTTGAACCCCCAGGGTGTCTTTTTTATTATGAGGCATACATTTCTATGGGATAATCAGGATCGCAGTAGAGATCACCCTCATCGGATGGGATCTGGGAATCTGTGTAATCTATATGGATGTTTAGGGGCGGCGCGTTAGCCTGTGGCGGCGGTCTTTGTTTCAGCTCCCATAATCCCAGATGTTTGAGAATCTTGCTAATGACTTCCTCATCTTCGATGAACGAAATTATTCGCATAGATCCCGAGCACTTAGTACACACCAATGGATTAACATTATAGATTTTCTGGATCAACCTTGCCCAATTTTGGCGGAACTCTTTGGGCGAAACCTCAGATTCAATCAGCGCTGGAACTCGATCATCGACGCCGGCCTTTTTGCGTAATCCCCGTGACTTATTCGAGTAGAACCCGTAATATCTGACCATCTGTTCGCCCTTATTGGGAATGTGGGTCACCAGTTGGGCAAGCCAATCCAGGGCATCG
>CACVKW010001200.1 GCA_902749685.1 Olavius sp. associated proteobacterium Delta 1
CCTTTTTTGTAGTAACACGCCGAATTTCATTCATTCGCGTAAACCCTGATCCTGCGCAGATCTGCGGCAATTCGTGTATTTACATACCGAAAACCCAAGA
>CACVKW010001201.1 GCA_902749685.1 Olavius sp. associated proteobacterium Delta 1
ATCGTTAAAGCGGTATCTAAACAAGAGCTATCAAATGTTGGAATCACGTTTAGAGATAGAACAGCAATCTTGCAGCAACGATGATGCATCAAAATCCGGAACTGCGAATCAAAAGTATATATCCACCACTGATCCGGCTGCTTCGGTAA
>CACVKW010001202.1 GCA_902749685.1 Olavius sp. associated proteobacterium Delta 1
GAATCCGGCAATCAGCAAGGGCAGCATGTGGCGGTTGATCCGGCCGATGCCTGCCGGCAATGCCGCTATTGTGAGGAAGGCAATCCCAATCTGTGTGACAACATGCGCTTTGCCGGCCATGGCGTTGTCGATGGTGCCTTGCGCGAAAAGCTTTGTTGGCCGCAGGCTCTGGTTTACCCTTTACCGGATGAA
>CACVKW010001203.1 GCA_902749685.1 Olavius sp. associated proteobacterium Delta 1
CTTTCCATCCTGGATAAAAAATCGCTCGTAGTCGCCGGACCCCATCACCGCCAGATCTTCTATTTCCACATACCCCAGGATATCATCGCCGCGCGGGCTCTTGATACCGACCTTCCATAGGTCACCGCCTCTTTTGCCCAAGCCATAGACATCGCCGCCGGCATCGATCAGTGCGGAAAAGATCCCTTCTCTTTTAAGGACGTCCACGGCCTGGCCGACGGCGTAACCTTTGGCGATTCCCCCCAGATCAATTTGCACATCCGCTTGGCTTTTTTGAAGCGACGAATTTTTCAACATAAGATGGTGGTAGCCGACCTTGCGCAAGCAGGCTTGAACTTCTTCTTTTGCGGGAAGCCGTGGAGAATCTCCGTAATAGCCCCACAGCTCTATCAGGGGCGCGATCGTAATATCAAATGCCCCGTCGGAATCCCGTGCTATTTGCAATGCCAGGTGAACC
>CACVKW010001204.1 GCA_902749685.1 Olavius sp. associated proteobacterium Delta 1
CAGCATCGAGTATCAAGCATCCAGCATCTGCCCGGAAAAAGCAACGATCTCAGACATAACGGCCAGGCTAGATCACAAGAATTTATGCAATGTTAGGGTTAGTTTCAATCGCTGATTTTTTTTATAAACTGATATGTTAAGAATAACATAAGGAGAACTTTCCGTGCTCAAAAAAATAAAATTACAGGATGCGGTGGGAACGAAATTGGCCCATGATATTACTGAAATTCGCCCCGGGGAATTCAAGGGTGCTGCTTTTCAAAAAGGCCACACGGTCTGCAATGAAGATCTGTGCCATCTTCAAAAGCTGGGCAAAAACCACCTATACCTAGTTGACCTGGCAGAGGACGAAATTCATGAAAACCAGGCGGCCGCGATATTAGCCGCCGGGCTGGCCGGAGAAGGCATCGAATGGCAGAATGCGCCCCGGGAAGGTAAAATTCAGCTTTTTGCTGAAAGGGACGGCCTGTTCAAGGTCAATACTGCATCGCTGGCAGCGTTTAACATGGTCGATGAGGTGATGTGTGCCACTCTCCATAATCACACCCTGGTTAAAAAGGGCGAGTTGGTGGCGGCGACCCGGGCGATTCCCCTGGTCATGAAACGGGCACCCATCGAGCGGGCGGCTGCCATTGCACAACAAAACAATGCCACCCTGTCGGTAAAAGAATTGCGGCCAGCCAAAGTCGGATTGGTCATCACCGGCGATGAAGTGTATCACGGCCTGATCGAAGACCGATTTGCCCCGATTCTCTCTGACAAGTTAACCGCTCTGGGTTGCGAAATCGGCGGGCTGAAATTTGCCCCGGATGATACCGGGCTGATCTGCCGGGCCATCCGCTCTCATCTCGAACGGGGGTGTGATTTGCTGATGCTCAGCGGCGGGATGAGCGTGGATCCGGATGATGTCACGCGCCAGGGAATACACCAGGCAGGAGCGACTGAAATGTACTACGGCGCCGCGGTTCTCCCCGGGGCCATGTTTTTGGCAGCCTACATCGGGGATGTGCCGCTGCTGGGGGTGCCGGCTTGTGGTCTGCATCACCACATCACGGTGTTGGATCTGGTACTGCCCCGGATACTGGCCGGCGACAAAATCGGTAAACCAGAGCTGGCTTTTTTGGGACACGGGGGGCTTTGTAAGGATTGCCCGGAATGTAGCTATCCGCATTGCCCGTTCGGCAAATAAAAATGGATTTACTGCAGGTTATATTTCCGGTTGCCGGTGTAAAAACATACCTGTTCCTTCCGCCGGCAGTCGCGTTCACCATCTCCTTTTTCACCTCGATGGCCGGCATTTCTGGGGCATTTCTATTGCTCCCTTTTCAGATGAGTGTTTTAGGTTTCACCACCACATCGGTGACTTCCACCAATTTTTTGTTTAATGTTACGGGCACACCCGGTGGCGTGTACCGTTACATCAAGGAATGTCGCTTCGCCTGGCCCGTGGCGCTGATCATTGTAGCGGGAATCATACCCGGCGTGCTGATCGGCTACTATATCAGGATCAGCTTGTTACCGGACCCGCAGAGTTTCAAATTTTTTGTCGGGATCGTCCTTTTGTTTGTGGCTGTTAAGCTTATCAAAGACGCGTGGGCCAAAAGGACCGGTGGGCAGGAGGAAACTTGCGGTATAGCAGACCGGGTGGACAAGGTATCGCTATCGCTAAAAAAAGTACGCTTTAATTTTAAAAACGCTACCCATGCCTTTTCCACGGGCGGGCTGTTCGTCCTGGCATTTGTCGTCGGCATTGTCGGCGGGGTCTACGGCATCGGCGGGGGTTCCATCATCGCACCATTTTTGATCACTTTTTTTAAGCTGCCGGTGTACACGATCGCCGGTGCCGTTTTATTGGGCACATTTACTTCGTCTGTTGCCGGCGTCGCCTTCTATAGTCTCATTCCCATAGACGGGGCGGTTGCGCCACCCGACTGGATACTCGGCATACTGTTCGGCGCAGGGGGTCTGCTGGGCATGTACTTTGGGGCTAAAATGCAAAAGTACATATCTGAAAAATGGATAAAACTGGTCCTCGGAATAATCGTATTTATCATCGCGTCCAGGTATATTTTGCGGTTTTACAATTACTAATACAGCAATAATTATTTAGACATGGATTGCTAAAATTTAAATGTTGTATTCACCGCAGAGTCGCAGAGAACGCAAGGTCGGTATTTTTTTGCATTTGTCGCTGAGAGGCCGACAAATGAAAATCCACAAGCACTCTGTGCTGTGTTCTGCACGAATCTCACAGTTAGAAAGGCAAAAAAATGATTTTTTCTCCTGTTAGGGCCCAAGTGTGTCTGTTGGTTCTTTTTTTATCCCTTCCGACTTTAATTTACGCATTACAGGCAGGCGGTGAGCAGTATCCAATACCGGAAATGGATCCGAATGGATTTCCCGCTCCCAGCACCGGATGCCTGGCCCCGGGTAAATGCCATGCCGGCATCGAGCCCATCCGGGCGCACAACTCCGGGATGGCGAAGCAAATTTATGACCGGGGTCGTTTAATGGGAGATCCCAACGGTTGTGTTGTCTGTCACGGCGGAAACCCCAAGGAAGAAAAAGAAACAACGGTCGCCCATTCCGGGGGCCCGCCCGGCAGCCAACTCGGGGCCTTCAACCGGCATGCGGCTTCCATGGGGATTAACACCAGAACCTGCGGAATGTGCCATTCTAAGTGGGTCTATGCCGCGCACCGTTCCGTCATGCAAACCGAAGCCGGCAAAATCCAGGGTGCGCTCTGGGGCTGGGGTCCGGCGTCAACCGGGTATGAGAAACGTTACGGCAATTATGATATCGACGACCCGGACGGTCCGGTTCCGGTGTTCGGCACCGAAGCCTACAAACAATTCAACATCTGGATAATGCAGCAGTTTCCGCAGAATTTTCCTGAAAAGCTCGAACGCTTGCCGGATGTGGATATAGACAAAATTAATGAAAATCCCGCCCAGGCCGTGTACACCTATATTCGCACTGAATGCCAGCGCTGCCACCTCGGCGTGCGCGGCAGGGATAAACGGGGCGATATGCGCGGCATGGGCTGCGCCGCCTGTCACATACCGTACAGCAATGAGGGATTTTATGAAGGCACGGATCCCGCGATTCCGCAAGACAAGAAAGGGCATCCTCTGGTTCATACCATTCAGTCATCCCGGGAAGCAAAAGTGGTGGCCAACGGGAAAGTCTATTCCGGCATACCTCACGAAACCTGCATTACCTGCCACAACCGCGGCAAACGCATCGGGGTTTCATTTCAAGGCCTGATGGAATTTCCTTACGGTACACCCTACACGGAAACCGGCGACAAGATGAGCAAACTGCACACCAAATCCTACCTCTACATCAAAGATGACACCCATCACAATTCCAAAAGCAGGGAGGGCAACCCTGAAGGCGGTCTGCTGTGCCAGGATTGCCACAATACGACGGCGGTGCATGGTAACGGAAATATTATGGGTACGACGTTGGCTTTTGTGGAAATTGAGTGTACCGACTGTCACGGCACCCCTGCCAAATACCCGTGGGAACTGCCCCTGGGCTGGGGCGACGAGTTCGGCCGCAAACCCGATCTCCAGGCACCGCGCGGCATGGCCCAAGAGCCTCTCGACACTCACCGCGAATACAACACGCATTACCCCTCAAAAGACGGATATCTGCTGACCACCCGCGGAAATCCATTCGGCAATGTAGTGCGGCAGGGCGACAACGTCTTCGTACATTCGGCCAGCGGCCTGGACTTTCAGGTCCCGACATTGAATTCAATTCGTATCGCAAAAAAATGGCACAATCCCAAGGACGCCGTCTCCGCCATGATCATGGCCAAAAGCCATCTGGAAAAACTGGAATGTTATGCCTGCCATTCCACCTGGGCGCCGCAATGCTACGGCTGCCATGTCAAGGTGGATTATTCGGAAGGCAAAACATCGATTGATTGGATCGCATCCGGCAACATTCAGCTGGCCGACGGGCACACCGCCGAATCCAGGCGGGACGGCAGTGCTGTTAAAACTCCGGGTAAAACAACCGAAGCGCGCGGCTACCTCAGGTGGGAAAATCCGGTGCTCGGTATCAATGGCGAAGGGCGGGTGAGTCCCATCATTCCCGGGTGTCAACAGATCACCACCGTGATCGGCCCGGATGGCAAACCGATCGTGCTGAACAAGATCTGGCGAACGGCTGCCAATCTGGAAAACAGCGGCCCAGAAGGCCAACGCGGCATCGATATGGCGCCTGCCGCCCCGCACACCAGAGTCCGGCAGGCCCGCTCGTGTGCTTCCTGCCACACCAGCAGCAAAGCACTGGGCTATGGCACCCATGACGGGCGCTATATGAATGGATATTCAAAGGGGATTCGGGTTGATGTCGCGACAGTGCAGGGCAAAATGATCAGCAACCATGCTCAGGTCCAGATTCCTCCAATACCGGAACTTCCCATGGATCTGAATCAGGTCGTCACCCGCGACGACAAACAGCTGCAAACCGTCGGACACCATTGGCCCTTATCCGGTCCGCTGCCAAAGGAGATGCGCGACAAAATAGAAAAAGTCGGCGTTTGCATTACGTGCCATCAACATATCCCAGTCGGATCATTCAGCGGAGTTCACAAAAAATCATTTCACGATCAGTTGATGGAGCGCACCTGGGCGCCGGGGCTGACGTTTCACAGCATGCAGGATGAAAAAGAGTGATATAGGATCACAAAATCAAGTGTCGCCATTCCTGTATTCCAATTGGGAGCGAAGTGAATTAAGTTCGTGAACTGTATTTTAATCAAGTTACTTTTGGCCGATTATTCTGGAAGAATTTGCAACTGCTGCCAGAGCCGTACCCATCTTTATTAAAGGCGTTAATAATGGAAGTTGCGATGGGATGATTTGACTGTAGTTCGGCTGCCGCGGCAAATTCCAAAAGCTGATCTTTGCAAAATCCGTTTAATTTGACGACTTCCTTGACCGTAAATACTCCCCGGGTCAACGTTCCGGTTTTGTCGAACACCAATGTTTTAACGGCTGCCGGTGCAACCACTCTTCAAAAAGCAGCTGCGGGATAAATAGAGTGCCGGCTACAATGTCAAATGATTTTTGATAATCAAATTGGCGCCAGACTTCTGTCAATTCAATTTCGAAGTGATGGTGAAAAGAGTTGAAATAAATTCGCTCCAGGTGTAATGAAGGTATGGTTTCAGGTAGGTCGGAATTCAAAAAGGTGCACGCCCCGCTTCACCCTCGATACGAATCGTTTTCAGAAAGGAGTCCACATGTATCTTCCGAAAGTTTACGAAAAGTTTTCAAACCAATTTGCTGAAGTCTTTAAAGATTATAAGCAACTGGGCCAAACCTGTCGCGAAGCAGGACCGCTGGATCAAAAATGCCAGGATCTTATCAAACTCGGTATTGCGATCGGTGCCAATTCCAGAGGCGCGGTTATGTCCAGCACCCGCAAGGCGCTCGAGTCCGGTGCGACTAAAGAAGAAATTGGCCACGCGGCCTTATTGTCTTTAACGACCACCGGTTTCCCCAACATGATCGCCGCCCTGCAATGGGTTGATTCGGTGCTGGAGGAAACCTGACGTGGAGAAATGAATAATGAAGATTGAAAATTGAATATCTATGGAAGTCGCTGCGCTCTGTCATTTTTAAATACATGACTTTTAGCGCAACAATCATCGTTCCGAGTCAATTGCGGTAGCTTGACTTCGAATTTTACTAAGGATTAATTAACGGATTAATTATTGATCTCGTTGTTCCATCAGTTTTAACAGCGGCTCCGAAGATATTATGTAGTATACATCGCCGTCTTTAACCGGGTCGGTGCTGTCCATAATTTTGTGGCTGCTGTTGAGTTTGACAGTGGCCAGGAAGTTCGGCACCTTTTTTTGGTCTTTTGCTTCTTTATATTTCTTCTCTGATATTTTACCATCTGCATCATAGGCCCAGTAGATGGTCTTATCATGAGCAAAAACCGTAGGCTCTCCGAAGACAAAGAACAAGTCGCCAACAAGTTCCCGGATTTTTCCCCGGGTTACCGACGCATAATGTTCATAAATAATAAGAATTCTGTCAGTCGCTTTGTCAATCACCACGTAGAGATCATTGTCTTTGAATTTGTAGGTTCCCGGACTGGCCGCTTCTACGGCATTGCGGTGCGCGGTCTCTTTTTGTTTATCTGTCAACCTTTTACCCAGGGTGTAGTCATTGCGCTGAATTTCCAATTTGGCAACGCGATCAAAAAGACCGCTGGTATCATCTGTTTGGGATGAACAGGCAGCCACAAAAAGAAATAGAACGGCGAGATAGAAAATAAAATATTTATTCATTATAGCTCTTAAAAATAAACTCTGGATTGTCACAAAAATAAAATTAATAACCCCCAAATTTTAAAAAAAATATTGGGGGTCATTTTTATGGTACATCAATGCTGTATCAAGGGGCGGGCCGATTAGTTAATCGACCCACCGCCTGAAATGGTCCAGCCAACGAGGAACATTACTACTGATTATAGCGCAGTTTCTGTTCTTCATTGATAAGTTTCATGGTCTCGACGCTGCCGCCGGTGCGGGTCCACAGATGTTCAGGCTTGGCTAACAGGTCCGCGATGAGCTTTTTGTATTTCTCACCCTGGCCTGCATGGTCCGCCAGTTCTTGGACTTCCGGCAGGAACTCATTGTAGAAATTGCGCGCAATTTCATACATACCGTGCCAGTGGGTGTAGTCCGGTGCATTCATGGCCACTGCCATTCTGGCCCGGCGTCCCTCGTGATGCCACACTTCAAACCAGGTAAAACCGATCTTATGCTGAAAGCCGGTATTTTCCCAAATCTTGTCTCTTTTCAGCTCATCAACCAGCGCTTTGCCGGGTTTGGCAAACTTGTCGTTGTATAGGTTGATCAGATCGTCAAACTGGCTGTAAAAATTCCGAATCTGGTTTAAGCCGTGACAGGATTTGCAGACTTCCTGCATATTGGCACGGCGCTGCTTCCAGGTGACCACATCTTTGATGGTCTTTTCGGCGATGACTTTTTTCAGTTTGTCACCTTCTCTGACATAGGTTTTAGTTTTGGCTTTCTGGCCGGAACGCGGCGGTTGCTCTCCGCTAATGTCGGTCACTGATCCATCCGTGAAGGTTACCCGGTTCAGCTTGTTTGAGATCGGTGCGCGCAGGTTCCATGAGATGCGGTCGCCGACATTGTGGCTGTTGGGAGCCACGGAACCGTTTAACTTAATGAACGAGCCCATATGGCAGGTGGAGCAGGTTGGGGCGGTGTAATAGTCGTCACCCAGGACCCACTTACCGTCTTTTGTGACATTCATGGCATTGCGGCCTCCGCCTATCTGCGCGGTGAAAAAGGCGATGCCGTGTTTGGACTCTTCATAGATCTCCTTCTGGGGATGGTCGGGTCCCAGATGGCATTTGCCGCAGTTTTCAGGCTGACGGGCCACGCTGGCCCTGAAGGAGTGCTTGGAGTGACAGGCAATACACACCCCTTTGGTGCCGTCCGGATTGATCCGCCCGATCCCGGTATTGGGCCAGGTGTTGTAATCCATCTGGGGTGCATCGGTTTTGCTGCGCAAAACGCTGCCGTCCTTATCGCGTTTCAGAGCAATCACCGATCCATGGCACTGCCAGCAGCCACTGGCCATGTTGGCCTTGTTGGTGGGCGTGCCGCCGACAACCTCGGCCAGCATGTTGTCCAATGAGGCCATGATCTCGCCGGCGGTGGCGTGATGGGACTCTGCCATTTGTTTGGTTTCGGGTTCGTGACATCTGCCGCAGTCACTGGGTGAAAGGATGGCCTTGATAAACGCGCCTTCATGCATGTACCCCATCTCGTCACCTTTCTCGGCTGCGTGGCAGGTAAAACAGGCAATCTGACCTTCCTTGGCGGCCGCATGGGGCGAATTCTCCCACTGCAGCACCAGCGATTTGTTTTCCTTCAAATGACACATGATGCACTTTTTGTTTATTTCCTGGTTCGCGGGATTTCTCACATCAAAGGACTCCTTGGTAGTCCCGAAAGCAGTCCCGGCTGCGAAAATTCCCAAGATAAGCACAATAAATGCCGATCGAATCAAATACATCTTATTTCCTCCTTATATATTTTTGACACGGTAAAATATTTAGGGCGCAACAATCGGTTGAAGCAATCTTCAAACCAACTGCAAGCTTAGCCCCATAGAAAAGCATCCGGTCAAACAGTTCCAGCCCACCACCTCCTTTCCTAGTTTGAATGATAATTAACGCCTTATTGCCTAACAATTATCCGATTAAAAAAATGATAGAATTCATCAAATATTTCCGCCGCAGGCGGATCAATCTTCAGTATTCAATTTTATCCCGCCGACTCCCCTTCATCATCCAGCCAGAATGGAAAAATCTTGCTGAGAATGAAAAGCAGAATAATCGGCAGCGACATCACAATCAGGACGGCCAGAATTCCCTCGCGGTCGATCCATTCCGGATGAAACACCGTGTAGCCCCGGTGACTCTTGGACATCAACTGCCCCCCGATAACCACATTCCAGCGCATAAACATCACCTGCATCATCAGCATGACGGATACCAGCGGGGCTAATATCAGATAAATGCGATCCCTGACCTGGGTCAGGCACAAATAGCCCAGGATGAACATCGGCACGACCGACAGGATCAAAACCTGCCACACCCAGAAAGAGCTAAATAACGGCCCCCACAGCAGTCCCTCCATCGAATGGTGATACCAGGTGCGCAAATAGGAATGGGAAAAGACTTCCAGCATCTCAAAAGTAAAGTCGATGATGAAAAATCCGGCCAGATAGTTGGTCGTGGTTCTCAGACAGGCCATGTCTATCGGCTTGCGCGTGAAGGTTTTAATGAGGACGTATACCAGAATGATACCTGCAATACCGGATACGCAAGCGGACAAAAGAAAAATTACCGGCATCAGGGGCGTCGACCAATTGGGGTTGGCCTTAACGCCGCCGAAAATAAACCCCACATAACCGTGCAGCACACACGCCATGGGGATGCCGACGGCAGCCAGCACTTTAATGATTTTATGGTCCAAATCAAGGGAGCGTTGCGAGGTATCATCACTGGCAAAAGTTAACAAGGTGTAAATAAGTTTCATCAGGCCGCTGGTTTGATGCTTGAGTTCTATGAGCGTGGGACGGTAGATGAACAGAATCTCAAGCAGCAATACAATGCCGTACAGGGTATAAATATAGCCGAATCCGGCCATGGCCGATGACGCACTCGGGGTCAGCATGATGTTAAAGTTTCGCTCCGGTCGCCCAAGGTGTAGCAGCAGCGGCAGGGTGGCAAAAGCCAGAAAGGCCAGGGCAAACAGCAGCGAAAAGCGTGATATCGGTTTTAGGACCTCAACTTTGAATACGTGATAAAGAGAGGAGACGATGAATGCCCCGGCAACGATCCCGGTGATATAGGGGTACAATGCAATCATCATACTCCAGTGCACATGCAGGTCATTGGGGAACACAAAGTTGGACGGATCCATTATACCACCTCCCTTCGAAGCCCTTTGTAGTAGAGAGCGGGATAATTTCCCATATCCCTTTTTAGCACAGTCAACACGCCCGGACCGCTGAGGATCTTGTAAACCTCGGACACTTTGTCATTTAAGTCTCCGAATTTACGGGCACCCGTGGGGCAGACATTGACGCAAGCGGGCAGCAACCCCTTGCGCACCCGGTGATAGCACCAGCTGCATTTGTCAGCTGTTTTGGATTTAGGATTAAGAAAACGCACCGAATAGGGACAGGCTTGAATACAATAGGCACAACCGATGCAGCGCTTGGCATCAATCAGAACAAATCCGTCCGGTGAGCGGAAAGTGGCGCCCACCGGGCAGACTTGAACGCAGGATGGATCCTTGCACATGTTGCAAAGCTTGGGTACAAAAAACGTGTCTCTGATCGGTTTGTCCAGGTCTTTGCGGGGGGTCTGATAGCCCTTCAGTCCGCCATCGGGCGAATCCACATAGATATTATCCTCAAAGTCTTTAACATAGCGCTCCACCCATGTCCGATAGTTGCCGTCCGGCACCTGGTATTCGCGCTTGTCGGCCACGACACAGGAACCGCAACCGATGCAAACCGTGATATCAACTATGAAAACAAAGTTCTGGCTCGTCATCTCCCATTCTTTGCCGCGGATACCGGCAATCTGCTCCGGCATCTTCAAAATATCGGCACCGGCCGGGATAACCAGCAGCAGTGAGCCGGAAATGGTTCCTTTCAGGACATTTTTGATGAATTGACGCCGGTCTTTGTTCAGTTCAGATATGATGCTGTCCATTAGGTCTTCTCCTGCATACCGAGGATCTCTTTGGCCCGGTTGATATATTTTAACGGTGCATGCACATTATGGCACTGGTTACAAAGGTGGGTCACCTTGACTTTCTGGCTCTCAAGATGCTCCGGCATGACCACCGTTTTAATCACCTGTTTGGGTCGGGCCTGGATAGCGCGGTTGTGGCACCGCAGGCACAAGGTCCGAATCTCCTGGTCTTTTTTAAGCGGCATGGCGGCCGTTTTCTTGCCGTCCTGGACATGATCGGCATACGTGCTGTGACAGAATTCACAGGAAATTGTCTTGTGAAGCCCTTTCAAATGCATCTGGGCTTCGTGCTCATGACAGGCCATGCAGGAAGCGTTGGTCCAATGACGGATTTTCCGGTTGGCCTCTTCCTCGATCGAATCAGCGCGATAGTGACCGTATTTGCCAAAGGAATGCGGTGTCAAAAGATACTTACCGACCCCTCCCACCACAGCAAAGAGCAGCAGTCCGAGCAAAATACGGATGACATGTGAATTGTAGGTTGATTTCACCGATTGCCTCCTAAAAATTTACAGGCGCATGATATCAGCCCAGAGTGAGCATGTGCGAGTGATATAACCGCATGGAATACAAGGGCAACGCCGGGGAGATTACACCGCGACCAATATGTCATTTGAGGGTGAAACCATCAAGCAACAAAATTGTAAAAGTTGTAACATCCGATATCAGCATCCGATATGAGCAAAAGGACGCTCATCTCGGATATAAATTGAAAGAAATTAATTTTCTTCGTCGAGGTCAATAAGTGGTAAATAAGGAATAGTAAAAGATTGCGCCTGATAATTAAAATGATATATTGTTCAATGTCAGTAGTTGATTTGACATGGAAACAAGAAAAGAAATATATGCGAAGCATCAAATAATTAAGATGCCGGCGCATAGATCTAACAAGCAGTTTAGGGTCTCAAAAACATTCAATAAACCTTAATAGGCTATTCTTCGGGGCGGATTAATTATTACTTGAAGATATTACTGAAGATTTTATCATCCAAGGCCATGCATTTTTTTTCCAGCTGTTTGTACTGCTCCAGCAGCTCTTTGCCCTGACGGGTTAGGCGGGTGCCTTCTTGGCGGTCGGCGTGCACGATATTTTGATTCAGGTGTTTTTCGGTAGCTTTGATCTTGCTCCAGACCCCTTTGTAAGACATTTTCATGACCTTGGCAGCCTGGTTAATGGAGCCGGTCTTTTCAATATTTTCCAGAATTTCCGCCCGGCCTTTGCCGATGATGATATTACCATCCTCATCAACAATCCAATAGCTTGATCTAAGTTTGAGTTTGACCATCACTTCCTCGAAACTGCAGAAGGTGAAGATTTGTATCTCCCTGCCCAGAAATGAACGGAAACTGGATACCGGTAGTTGACTGGTGTTGGCTGGTGACTGTTTTTTTACCTTTGGCCTTTGTCCCTTTAACTTTTACCCTAAACCCTATACCTTACACCTTGGTCCCTTTACCTTATACCGTACGCCTTGCGCCCTGCGCCTTACGCCGTGCGCCTGTCTTTTCTAGCCAGTCTACCCTGCCTGAAACTTATACCCCACCCCCGCCACGGTATGAATATAATCCGGATTATCGACTTCTGCTTCAATCTTTTTTCTGAGACGCTGGACGTGGACATCTACGGCTCGGCTGCTTTGATACAGTTGTGAATCACGCCAGATTTGCTGTTGAATGAAATCCCGCGAAAGCACTTCTCCGGGATAAGAAACAAATAGTGCCAGGAGCTCAAATTCGGTTTTGGTCAGCTTCACAACGGCGCCGCACAGATTGAGGGTGCGGGATTTGAAATTGATGGAAAGATCCTTGAATTCATACTGATCATTTACCAGGCTTCTTTCAAGGCGCTTAAAAATGGATTTGATGCGGGCGGATAACTCCAAATAATTAAACGGCTTGACAATATAGTCATCGGCGCCGCATTCGAGCCCCAGCACCTTATCGGCCACCCCGTCGCGGGCAGTCAGCATAATGATCGGAAAATCAAATTCACGCCGCATGATCTGACAGGCCTTGATGCCGTCGATGTCCGGCAGGTTCAAGTCAAGGATAATTAGATCCGGCCTGTGTTCCCTGGCCAATTGCAAACAGGTCCGTCCGTCAAGCGCAGTAAACACCTCATAACCATCCAGTTCCAGATTCCCCTTGATGGTCTGGACGATATCTTTGTCATCGTCAACAACGAGGATGCGATATTTGGAAGTCTGGGTCACATTCGGCATGGACTTCACCACGATTGTCTCCTAATTATTCCGCCCTGAAAAATAGTACATTCAGGTTGTAAATTGGTCTTTGGATTTTGGCATTCCCCAGTTTTATGTGCAAGGGAATTATTAAAGTGCAACATAATTGTTACATATTTAACATCATTCTTACAGAGATTGACTCGTGGATTAATTTAGGGTATGAAATTACGATCTAAAATGAGCGTTTCAAATATCAAAGAACAGCGGATGCAGCCTCGGCAATCGCTCAATTTAGGAAATACCAAGTGACATACCGTACAAAATCCATTCGGATCGGAGAGAACAATATCCCGTCATACTTTCTCTATCCCCCCGGGAGGCTTAATTGTGAAAAAGTTTCGTGTTTCCCTCCAGTGGAAATTCTTTCTTTGTATTGTCCTGATCATTTTCCCCACCCTGGGGGTCATATTCACCTGGACCGGCATTCAAAATAAAAATCAGTCTGATGAACAGGTGGTCAATCAGGCTCGGATTTTGGCCCGGCAAATTGTCCTGACCCGCCAGTGGGTGACCGACTGCGGCGGCATATTTGTCGATATTCAAAGCCAGGGCGCCAAGGATATTGCCTGCTTTTTTGACGATAAACTGCAAACAAACCATGGTGAGTTTCAGCGTTTTACACCGGCAATGGTCACCCGGAAACTTTCTCAGTATTCAACCCGTCAGGACCAATACCGCTTTCGCCTGGCCAGCTTAAATCCCCTGAATCCGGAAAATGAACCGGACGGATTTGAACGGGAGGCGATTAATTTATTCCGAACCCAAAAAGTGAACGAAACGTTTCGGTTTGCCAATAACAGCGGCCATCAGTATTTTCAGTACATGGTGCCGCTATATCTGGAAAAACAGTGCCTGGAATGCCACAATCGAGAAGGGGATAGCGTCAACGCTATCCGCGGTGGATTGAGCGTGTTTCTAAATGTTGAGGAAATGATGTCCGCCGCCCATAAGAATCATCTGAAGTTGGCGATCGCGGGGACCAGCCTCATCTTCATGACGATCTTCACCCTGTTTGTCCTGATGCGACGATTTGTGATCAAGCCGTTGAAAAGTCTGGAAGAAATGACCGATGAAATCAGCAGCGGGAATCTGGAAGCCCGCGTAAATATCAACACCGGTGATGAATTTGATAAACTGGGACACCGATTTAACACCATGGCTCAAAGTCTGTCAGTCGGACGGGATCATCTGCAGGAAAGGATCGCCCTGGCAACCAAAGAACTGTCGGACGCCAACCGGGAGCTGCAAACCCTGGACAAACTGAAATCGGATTTTCTGGCCACCATGTCCCACGAGCTGCGAACCCCGTTGACAGTCGTGCGCGGCGGCATCGATTATCTCAACCGTACGATAAAAAAGGAAGACAACCGCAATTATCTTGAAATTATCGATAAAAATCTGGCCCGCTTGATTCACCTGGTATCGGATCTTTTTGACTATACCAAGATCGAAGCCCAAAAATCCGAATGGTCCTTTGATCAGGCTAATCTGAGCGTATTAATCGAAGAGGTCGTTGAAATCATCAGCCCCTTAACCATCGACAAAGATATCGTTATCAAATATGACAATCCAGGTGATATCCTGGTGGAGATGGATCTGGAACGCATCGAACAGGTGCTGGTCAACCTGATTGAAAACGCCATAAAATTTTCCGACCGCGAGACTGAAATCAAAATTGGAATTGAAGAAGACCAAACGCATGTGACCGTCGGCGTCAAGGACCAGGGGGTTGGGATTTCTGAAGAACATCTTAACTCTATTTTCCAAAAATTTTCCACCGTGCCTTCGGCCGGAATTAATAAACCCGAAGGCACCGGGCTGGGTCTGGCCATCTGCAAGGCAATCATCGAGACCCATGACGGAAAAATCTGGGCCGAAAGTGTCAAAGGCCAATCCAGCACGTTTTATTTTAGCCTGCTCAAGAAAAGACCTCAGCCATCTGGATTCCGACCTGCACCGGAATGACGGGCAGGCAGCACGCTACTGTAATTAGAAATATTTTAATCAATATTTCTGGAACATAACTCTGAATCCCTAACCCGGATGTACCGGAACCAAAAAGGTCGCACGCATAGACGCCAAGATATAATTAATGCTTTTTACCTTTGCACGCGTTGCGGCTTTGCGAGAAAATTCTTTATCAAAAATGCAAAAACTTTAGGTCTAAGATTCTAACAAATGATTTTCTGAATTATGCACAAACCGGAGGCTTTCATGCGCAAGAGGAGCCCCTGATGATAAAGGCGCCCAAAACTACGTTGCATTTTTTTTGACATTTGTTATGTTAACATTAACATAAGGGCGAAGATCGGCATCAGGATTCAAGTATGTATTGGAAAAAATATTATCATCTCGCCTGGCGGATATAACCAGCATGGATACATTTGAGTCTTTGTTGAAAAGCTCGGCTGCCGCCCATGGACATCTATGCCCGGGGCAGGTGGTCGGAGTGCGCATGGCCATGCTGGGCTGCCGGCTCATCGGCCTGGATGAACCCACCCGCCATGATCAGATCAAAAAGCTCATCGTGTACGTGGAAATGGACCGCTGTACGGCGGATGCCGTCGCTCACGTTACAGGCGTTAAATTGGGGCGCCGATCCCTGAAATTTATGGATTACGGCATCATGGCGGCCACTTTTGTGAATCTTGAAACCGGCAAAGCGTTTCGGGTGCTTTCAACCGAAGAAGCCCGCAGCCTATCGGCCGCGTATGCACCGGAAGTTGCAGGTAAATATCCTCAACAACTGGAAGCCTACCAACGCATGCCGGACTGCGTATTGTTTCGGGTACAGCGGGTAGACGTTTCAATCAGCGAGTTTGACCTGCCCGGCCCCACCCGCCGCAAAGTGGCCTGCTCTCAATGCGGCCAGGTGGTGCGCGACCATCGCGAGGTGGCCAAAGACGGGCATGTCTTGTGCAGATCCTGTGCCGGGGACGCTTATTTTTCCAATGCCCGTGAAATCACCTGGCCGGATATGAATTGGAAACCGGGCAGCAGCCTCACGCAAAGCCGCAAAGTCGCAAAGATTTTTCAAGATGATTGTGATTAGATAGTTTAGGCTCGATTCAAATCCTCAGTAATAAAATTGCTATCGGCCAAAACATTGTTAAATTTGAAGTTAATTTTTCCTTTGCGTCTTAGCGACTTTACGTGACATAAGGAGTGGTAATATGCTCAAAAAAATAAAGCTAAAAGATGCTGTGGGGACCAAACTTGCCCACGATATTACCGAGATTCGTCCCGGTGAGTTTAAAGGTCCGGCCTTTCGCAAAGGTCATACCGTCTGCAATGATGACCTGTGCCATCTTCAAAAGCTGGGAAAAAACCACCTCTATGCGATTGACCTGGCCGAAGATGAAATCCATGAAGATCAGGCCGCAGCCCTTCTTGCTGCGGGGCTGGCCGGCGAAGGTATCGTCTGGCAGGATGAGCCCCGGGAAGGGAAAATAAAACTTTTAGCAGAAAGAGACGGTTTGTTTACCGTGGATACCGCGTCTCTGGCAGCGTTTAACATGGTCGATGAGGTCATGTGTGCCACGCTTCACAATCATACCCTGGTTAGAAAAGGCGAGCAGGTGGCAGCTACCAGAGCGATTCCCTTGATAATGAAGCGCACCCCTATTGATCGGGCGGCAGCCATCGCCCAACAAAACGGGGCAACCCTGTCCGTCAGAGCCTTGCGACAGGCCAAAGTCGGGTTGGTCATTACCGGCAGTGAAGTTTATCATGGTTTGATCGAAGACCGTTTCGCACCGGTTCTTTCTAAAAAAGCAACCGACCTGGGCGGCAAGGTGGTCGGAACGGCATTTGCCCCCGATGACGCCGAATTAATCGGCAACGCGATTCAAACTCACCTGGAGCGTGGTTGCGACCTGCTTATGCTGAGCGGTGGAATGAGTGTTGATCCGGATGATGTTACCCGCAAGGGAATCCGCCTGGCCGGAGCCAGCGAGATGCACTATGGATCGGCCGTCCTGCCCGGCGCCATGTTTTTGGTTGCCTATATAAAGGACATACCATTGCTGGGTGTGCCGGCCTGCGGTTTGTACCACCGTATTACGGTGCTGGACCTGGTGCTGCCACGAATTCTAGCCGGCGAGAAAATCGGCAAGGCAGAGCTGGCTTTTTTGGGTCATGGGGGACTTTGTATGGATTGTGAGGAGTGTGTATACCCCCACTGCCCGTTCGGCAAATAAAAATTGACATCTAACCCCGCCTCGGATATTTTTATACTAATAGTTTCAGTTCATTTGAACTTTCCCTTTGATGGGCTGCCGAATTTGGCTTGCATTTCATTTATCACTTATTCAGCTTACCAAAAGAGAGTTAGGCCTAGTGGGATAAACAGGTGAGATGGCGCGATTAACCGATATCCTCGCGATACTGTTTGCAGACATTGCGAAAAGCACGCACATATACGAAACCCTGGGCAATAAGGTCGCAAAAAACCTGATAGACGCCAGCATTTCCCTTCTATCAAATGTGGCGTTGAAACATGGGGGGACCGTGATCAAAACTATCGGGGATGAGATAATGTGCACATTCCCGACCGCCGGTGAAGCGGTGGAAGCGGCAATTGAGATGCACCAGTCACTGGAGGATATGCCTTTTCCCGAGAAGCCCGACTACAGTTCGCCAAATATTTATGTCGGAATACAATTCGGGCCGGTTATCAAGGAAGGCGGCGATGTCTTCGGTGATGCGGTCAATGTTGCAGCCCGCATGGTGGCTCTGGCAAAACAACGCCAGGTTATCACCACCGAAGGCACGGTCAAGCTGCTTTCGAAGGAACGCCAGTCTTTTTCTCGATGCATCGATAAAACAACGGTTAAAGGCAAAAGCGGGATAGTCCGCATTTATGAAGTGGTCTGGGAAGATCACGATGTCACGGTTATGGCGACCCATACATCGGAAACTCCGATCTTCAAGAGTCATCTGGAATTGACGTATCAAGGCCAAACCATCAAACTGGATGAAAATCGACCCAGTGCCGCACTGGGTCGCCAAAGACACAACGATGTGGTTGTCAATGACAGCCGTGTATCCCGGTCCCACGCCCGCATTGAATATAACCGGGGGAAATTCGCCCTGATCGACCAGAGTTCAAACGGCACAGTCGTGAGGTCCCAGGGGAAAAAAAGTGTCCTCCTCAAGCAGGAAGAGACCCAACTGCTGGGCAACGGTATTATCGGTCTCGGGCGGGAAGTGACGCCCGAGTCGGAAGCTGCGGTGCACTTTGCCATCAAGTTTTAATTTTCTATTTTTTTAAACGATTCCATAACTCTCGGTTGGCCCAGCCGCCATTGCTGCGAATCAATCCACCACCAATTAAATCACAACGCTTGCCGAGGGCAATTCCCTTTTCCACGTGCCCACGATATTGCCGCCTGGCAGCTGAAACCTTCTCTCCAAACAACCGCAATACGGCACCGGTATCCTGCCAATCGTTGCTGCGCCGATCCATATATTGCGCTATGACCGCTAAAGGAATACTTGTCCAGTGGTGACAGATTCGGTACAAGTCCGGCCCGCAACACATTAAGATGTATATATCGCACCAACTCCAGAAGATAGGCATCTTCTTGGCATAGCCTTCTAATATCATAGCCAACCTTTTTTTCTAAACTTTAAAACTTTAGTGCGTCCCCAATGTCTAAAAATGTCCGTGGTTTCCAGCCTGATCAAAAAAATATTTTCGTCACCAATACGTGCCATGGATAACCAATCCGTTTCCACTTGTTAGGCATTAATTGGGCTTGACTATTACCTATCGATGACCAATAATTGCCTTTAAACAACAAATACCTTAACATTTGATATTTTTAGGTGATTAAATGGCGATCGGAGACAAAATACTGGCCGACACCTTCGTTGTGACCCTGGATTATCTGGTCGATGATACCGGCAAAGCCGCGGAGATCAAGGACAAGGCCATGCTTCAACGGATAGTGGAGATCGAGGCCCTGGAGCAAGAGGATAAAAAAACCATTGTACAAGTCATCGACAGCCCGCTAAAAGATACCAAGGCCAAAAAGGCGTATGCAGCGCATTAGGAGTTAAAATCATGCAAACCGAAAGCATCTAACAACAAGCCCATCAACTCTTGGATAATTTACCGTAATCGGCAACCTGGGAGGATTTGATGTACCGCATCTATGTCCGACAAGCCATAGAAGCCGGGATCAAGGACAGCGATCAAGGCCGCACGCTGGACGTTAAGGAAGTGCGTAAAAAATTTGGTTTGCCGGCATGAGGGTTCACTGGGCACAAAACGCTGTCGAGCATCTGGTCAACATCTACGAACACATTGCCCTCAACTTCCCCACCTATGCCAAGGGAATGGTGGATAGAATCACTCGCCGTTCAGAGCAGATCGCCGACCAACCGCTATCAGGACGCAAAGTGCCGGAATACGAGGCCGAGGATATCCGCGAGCTGATTGAAAAACCCTACCGCATTATTTACCGCACCAAAGCAGATCAAATCGACGAAGTGGCAGTGATCCATGGCGCTCGCCTGCTGCCAGAAGATATTTAACAAGGTACGGCTGCGGATCGGATGGGATCTGCTCCTATGCCCGCAGCTCCGCTGAAGACGGGATCTTCGACAAATCTAAATCTTATCCCCCGCCCGCCCGGGTCCGCTGCAACTCAAAGAGCGGGGCTGGCGTGATTTGATGCACTGCTACATATTGTTTTTTATCGGACAGAATTTTTTTTATTTTAATGTCAGCGGTAAAATGCCGTCTGATAAAAAGGCATTATGAAATCAGTAAGCATTTACCACGCCAGTCTCAGACCAGGGTTTTTTAATAAATGACCTGAGATCCCGGCGGTTTCGGAGACAGGGCCAAAAACAAAGGTAAGCGGCTGACTGATTTTAATCGCCCTTCTCCCCGACCACCACCCCTTCAAAAGGATCGGATCATTTTAAACCGGCAATTAAAACAAAAAAGGCGGCCAAAGATAAATCTTCAACCGCCTTGCCGTTCATCAATATTTATTATTCAACGGGCTGTTGCCCAAACCCAATTTTAACTACTGTTGCAGGCCTACGTAAAGCATAAAATTTTTAGATTTTTTTATTCCATATTTGTGAAAACGCATAAAAAGAAGTTGATTACGACGATGTCTTATGCTAAAGTACCATAAAATATAACTTTAGCGGGGTATTGTCATTATGATGGGGCGCCAGTCAAGGGTTCAAAGTAAACTTTTTTACACCGCATCTAATCTGGAGCAGCGCGTTCGTAAAAATCACATCTTGAGAAAAGTTAAAGGTCATATTGACTTTGATTTTATCTACAATGAAGTCAAAGACACATACCGCATTAACGGTAATGAATCAGTTGCACCTCCTATTATCCTGAAGATGATGC
>CACVKW010001205.1 GCA_902749685.1 Olavius sp. associated proteobacterium Delta 1
AGAATAGAATACCCGGGTGCCTATTATCACGTGATGAACCGAGGCAACCGCAGAGAGGATATATTTCTAACAAACAAAGACCGTCAGGGTTTTGTGGATGCATTGGCAGATAGCTGTGATACTTACAGCATTAAACTCATCACTTATGTGTTGATGGATAATCATTTTCACCTGCTTGTCCAGACGCCACAAGCTAATCTAAGCGAATTTATGCGGCATTTTTTAGTCACTTACACAGTGAGGTTTAATCTCCGCAATGGCTGTACGGGCCATGTTTTTCAGGGGCGGTTTAAATCATTGCTGGTCGATGAAGACGAGTATCTTTTACCGCTGAGTCGCTATATTCACTTAAATCCAATCCGGTCAAAACGGTTCAAAGACGCCGATATCCCAACCAAAACAGAGTATCTTAAAGAGTATTCCTGGAGCACTTTTGCGGGATATTGTTACCTTAGAAAAAGAAACAAGAATATCGATTATAGCTGGTTTTTATGCACCTACTTCGGTGAAGACACGGCAAAAGCGCGGCGCCGATGCCGGGAATATGTGTATCAAGCAATTGATGGTGAAATTGAAAACCCATTTGAGGCGGTGGTTCATCAATCAATTATTGGGGCCCAAGACTTTGTCGATTGGGTGAGGCAGAAGCTGCCCCGCAAGGCGCAGCGTGAGGTACCGGCGCTAAACAGATTGCAGCACCATATATCAGTAGAGCGTATTATAGCAGAAGTTGCTAAGGCTGGTAATGCAAAAGCTGCCGATCTGAGGGATCGAAAAACAAAACTTAAAGATTTAAGGCAGATGGCAATCGAACTAAGCTATCGGTACAGTAACTATAAGCAGAAGGAAATCGGCGCGATCTTTGGGGTAGATTACAGCACCGTCAGCCAGAGCCGAACGCGTCTGAAAACTAAATTGAATTCAAGTCGCAAATTAAAGAAACAATTTCATCGAATCCGGGCCCAAATCGAGAAAATGGCAATTCCAAAGATCTGACCCC
>CACVKW010001206.1 GCA_902749685.1 Olavius sp. associated proteobacterium Delta 1
ACATATAAGGAGGATTTTTTTCAATGACTCGTATTATTACTCACTTTATGACTCATTCTAAACCCGTTTTTGGACAAGAGTGCAGATACTATTTAATGGAAAAACTACCGAATTCTCTTTCAAAGCGGCGAATCCACATCTCGAAAATGCCTAAAGACCAAAAAATAGTACTCCGGTCAATTTCACCTGCTTTATGAGCGCTTGCGATCTTCTCAAGAAACAACGGATCTATTCTTTTGTTTTTTAGTAAGAAACCATCGTTTATGTTATTATAAAAATAATTAAAAAATTCTCGTTTTTTCATCCACTCCATTATTGGGATTTGAAATCCTTTTTTTTTCCTGTAAATAACCTTTTTGGGTAGGTAAGGTTCTAAGGCTTTCTTAAAAATATACTTTTGTTCGAAATTCCCGTTAGTCATTTTTTTTACTTTAGCTATAGTTGGTAATTTATAAACATATTCAACGAGCACATGGTCTAGAAGTGGTACGCGTGCTTCAAGTGAATGCGCCATAGTCATACGATCTGTTTTCGTTAACATTTCGTCTACCAGACGAGTTTTAACCTCCGCATACATTCTACGTGTGATTTCATCAAGATTTTGCACGGATCTATAATATTTTGGGTACAATCTATTAGACCATGAATCAAATGCTTCATAGATATAATCCTTGCTTAAAACTTCAAAAATACCGATACCGTAAGTATATGCCTGTTTTTCAGATATAAAATGTGCAGGGCTCCCACTTCTTTTCAAAAATTTATATGCTAAAATATCCAATCTTTTATCTTTTATATTAAATAAACGTTTTAAAAATACAATCAGACTTCCTACCTGACCTGTGATTAACCGCAATAATAAATTTCCGTTGTCAATACTATTAAAAAGGTAGCCACTATAACCCGCAAACACCTCGTCACCACCGTCCCCAGTCAATACGACTTTTAAATCTTTTGAGGCTTGTTTTGATAGCTGATATACTCCAAAAGAGGAAGTAATTCCGAACGGTTCATCACAATGCCAGAGAATTTTATCCATCTCATCCATAAAATTCTCCTTGAAATAGACTATTGAATGGATGGTTTGCAAGTAATTAGCAATAATATCCGAGTATTCACCTTCATCAATTTCTTTTTGACCTGGAAAATTAATAGAATATGTTGATATTTTTTTCCTTTTGGAAAAGTCTTGCATTAAGGCAACTACGGAACTGGAATCGAGACCTCCGCTTAAAAACGCGCCAATATCCACATCTGCTATCATGTGGTGTTGAATAGATTCAAGCAATTTTTGTCTTATTCTATCAATCTCCTCTTCTTCATTGTAAGATTCTTTTTGTTCGATATGATCTTTTAATTCCCAATAGGTATGAATTTTTCGACATCCATTCTGATTAACTTGTAGACAAGTTCCAGGTTCTAACTTATAAATCCCATCAATAATTGTTTCTGGTTTTGGTACAGTCATTAAGCGAAGAAATTTCCATAATGCATTGGAATTTATTGTTCTTAATGACGGATCACCAAAGAGAATTGCTTTAATCTCAGAGGCAAAAGTTAATTTCGAATTATTTATTGCGTAATATAGAGGCTTAATACCAAGCCTGTCCCTGCACAAAAAAAGAGAATGATCCGCTTTGTCCCAGATAGCAAAGGCAAACATGCCCCTTAATTCTGTAAGTGCATCTAATCCTTTAAGCGCAAAAAGTTCCAATAGCACTTCGGTATCAGAATTAGTTTTGAACCAAATTCCCTTTGATATTAGGTATCTCTTGAGTTCTTTAAAATTATATATTTCACCGTTATACGTTATAATAAATCGGCCATTTTGGCTAACCATCGGTTGATTAGCAGCTTCAGATAAATCAATTATTGACAATCTCCGATGACCAAGTCCAATATTATTTTCTATCCAAATTCCCTCTGCATCAGGTCCTCGATGTACCAGGCTTTTTGACATATTAATGAGGACATTTCTAGAAATTTGATTTCGAGAAAAAGATAAAATTCCTATAATCCCGCACATATTATATTTTGTGAAATTTATTGTTTTATACAAATTTTGTTTAAAGGAATTTTTCTAAAAACAATAATCAAGAAAAGGATAATTTTACTTAGAATAAGTTTATAAGAAGGAATTATAATTCTCTCTTCTTCTGATAGTGTGGTATTTAATTCATTAATAAATGTATCTGCCCACTTATCAAAATTTGCTTTTTCAATAACACTTGACTTCGCATTTTTTCCTAACTTCTGAGCAAGTATGTTGTTCTCGTACAATTGCAAAAGTTTTTTAGATATGTCCTCTGCGCTACCGTCACAATAAAAAGCGCTTTTCCCATCTTCGAAATATTCACGATACTGAGGTAAGTCCGAAAGAAGTAAGGTCGTCCCTCTGAGTGCCGCTTCGAATATGGTTTGTGGCATGCCGTCATGAATTAAATTAGAAATAAGTACATCACAGGTTTTATAATATAAATTTAATTTATCCCTAGCCAAGGTTGGAATCAAAAACACTGAATCTGAGATGCTTAGTCTTTTGATGCATTTCAAGAGTTTATGGTAGTAATTTTTCGAAAATCTAAATTTGATGATAATTAATACTGCATTTACTTTTTTTTGTTTTAATTTAGCAAATCCTTCGATTATTTCTAATATCCTCTCCTTTTCAGACATTGCTCTTGGAGAAAGAACAATCCAGGCATTTTCCGGTAATCCTAATGAAATTCTAATTTTCGCCACGTCAGTGAAATTTCTATTAAAATCATCTACTATTTTTACGCCCCAAGGGATAGTCATTATTTTGCCTTTAATTCTCAAATTAATAACCTTATCCTTTATTTGGTTAGTTTTGCATGCTATAAATTCCACATACGGTAATAGCAATCTAGTAAATAACAATTCTAACCTGACATAAAGAGGGATAGTTGTACCCTGTACATTTATATCACTCCCCATTAAAATACCTATCGTTGGCTTTATTCCTGAATATATTGCCGCATGAAAGCTAGAATAAGCACAAAAATGAACAATTAGAGCATCAGGATGTAATTGTTTAATTGTTTTAATTAAAATCGGTAACCGAAATCTTTTTCTAGACGGTTTAATTTCCTTCAATAAGATAATTTCAACATTTTGATAACTTTTTAGTTTTTCAACATAGCTGTAATAATTATTAACGATGAAAGATATTTTAAATCCGGCTTCCGCCAATGGGACTGTACGATCAACAATATGCGGAGTTTCAATGCCGATAATGCAGATATGATAGCTTTGCATGTTCACTTATTGAATATTTTGATTGCGAATTCTGACAACCCAACTCCTAAATATCCGGCCGAAGATAAAAATTTGAAAATGCCTTCCATTTGTTGAAAAAGAAGATCAACCCTATTTTGTTCGAATAAGGATGGATGATAACCGGCTGACAGCTCGTTTGAGTGTATCGCAAAGTTTAGTACACTGAAATTTTTTGAGTTCAATCTTTTAATCATTTTCCTCAGACGTTCTAAATTATCTATAAACGTTGGCCATTGAAATGATACAACTCCGAATTTGAAAACACGCCAGCAAAATATATTTTGAAATTTAGGGATATTTTCCTTTGCCCACTCAAAAAGTTTCATAGATAATCCACAAAAAAACAAATCTGAACTTACCGGTACCTCTAAAATTCCTGCTTTTGATCCATGAGGGTAAATGTGTGGTTCTATGAAATAAAATGGTTTAATTGGTACATATCGATAATCAGATTGCGGACTTTTTTTTCTTGAAATATTACTATAATCGACAAATGGCAATACAGAAGTATCAACCGAATAGTTATATTTAAATAAAAGCTTTAATTGAAACGGATTCATAACCCATCTGCCTGCACGAAACGCTTTGGGGATGATACCGAAGCGTTCGATTATAGAATTGTGTAAATAATCGAATTTCATTTTTAAGATATCATTTTCATAATCACTGGAAACTAAATTAAGACCTTCTTTTTTCTCTTGTTGTGGAGGCGTCAACCAAGGATGAAAATGACTTCCGATCTCACATCTGTTGTTTTGAAGAATAGGCTTTAAAAATTGTTCACTTAAATTACTTTTAGCAACATGATAAGTACAAAGATAGGTGGGTATAAAACCAAATTTATCGCACAGATCTTGAAATCGTAAAATACCTTTTAAATTATTGACACTTGTCTCATGCGTGCGGTTATTGTAAAACACATAGTCTTCTTCAGTGTCGACTGAAATTATGAAATATTTTTCATGCATTTACTTAATAATTTTAAATTTTACCATTAGCATGTTTCATGAATTTTTTGAAAACCTTAATTGCCATATGAATTGGTTTTATTCTATAAACAGGAGATTTCTTGATTAAATATTTAATCCAATTTTTCAGGGTAAAAATAAATGGAAGCGGATCTCGAATGTTTAAAAGGGCAAACTTTTTTGGACCTTTTAAAAACTTTAACCATGAAGTTAGTTTTAAAGTTTTATTATAAATATAGTAGTATACTGCTTGGTATTCTGAAAAGTCATTAATCCAATTTACCGAATTATAAAAACTGGGCTCGTCAAATTTTTCAATTTTATCACCCACTAAATCACAATACGTAATATACGGTATGTTTATACCGTTGGCTACAGCCAAGTAAGATTGTAGATTTGGTCGACCTACCGTAGGTTCCATTATTTTAAATTTTTGATCTCTATGATCATATTTATACTCAACAGAGCCCAATCCCCTAAATCCTAGCTCTTTGAATAAGCGAACGGTTTCATCTAATACTGTTTGATTAAATTTCTTTTCAGCCGAAGCAGTGGTTCCATATTCCGGCGGCCATTGTCTTATTTTTCTTCCAACAAAAGTAGCTTTGGGATCTGATTTTTTATCAAAATATACCAAGCAGAAATATATATCGGAATCCGAGCCTTCTATCCACTCCTGTATAACAACAGCATCGATTGTATCCAGAACGCCGGAAATATTTTCATTGAAATCTGCCCTACTAGATATTTTTATAACTTTGTAAAATCTTTCATTCCACTTCTTTGTTCTTTCAAAAGGTTTAATGATGCATGGAAATTCAAGGTTACGTGACAGTCCTCTCAAGTCACTTCTTTTTTTTACTAAGTGTGTTTTCGGCACTAAAAAACCGCTTTTTTTGGCGAATGTATGAAATAGAGTCTTTTTCAATAATATGTTAACAGTTTCTTTACTGGGGAGATTCAAATAATAGTATGGTTCTAATAATTGTCTCTTATTCGTTATAAATTCAACTTGAGAATCTTTTGTGAGTATCAAAACTGACTTTTGATTTATTTTTTTCCCGAGCTCAATTAAGTTATCAACGATACTATCATCATCTAAATTCTCACATAAAATCTTTTTACACATTCTGGTTTTTGAAAAGGCCGAATTAAAATTATTTGTAAAGCTAATAACTGGGACGTTCATTTCATATAACGATCGAACTGTGTTGAGACCCGTAATAGTTGTCAAGTCCAATACAACAGCAATGGGTTTATCCTTTTTTAATGGTGTATCTAAATTTTTAAAATTCAGCTTATTAGTACCTATTTATTGAAATCAAATCATGTTTGCGCATGATTTATGAGAAAGCCATAGTGGGCAGGATAACTCGTTCTTTTAATTGCAGAGCTGCGACAAGTACTTTTTTGCCCAATGC
>CACVKW010001207.1 GCA_902749685.1 Olavius sp. associated proteobacterium Delta 1
GCCCTGCTCGTTTACCACCTGGAACTTCAATGAATTTGCCGGATCAGATACGATCCGATCAAAAAAATCCTGCGCATTGGATTCGTCCAGTTTCATCACTACCGGAAAATCCATTAGATCCTCATCTATCTTGTCATGATCAATGGTGGCTTTAATATAGTTTGTGCCTTCCCAAAAAAGCTCAATGATTTCAGATTCCGAAAGTGCGCGGTTGTATATGCGGATGTCATCCAGAGCGCCTTGGAAAAAATAACCCTCAGTTGTATTAAGGGAGTCACGGCCGATAAACAAGTTATCAGTTGTTGTTATGCTTGGCGATGGAATGCCTGTTTGAACGGAATCGAGTCTTCCATCAAGATACATTTTAAGCGTTTGATCAGCACTGCTATAGGTCGTAACTGCATGGTGCCAGGAATTTAGTGGAAGTTCACCGGCAGACTTACCATGCGGATCCAGTCCGCCAGAAACTTGAAAAAACAAATTGCCTGGATTTGCATCTTCTGATTCTGAAGCCAATCCCAATAATGACCAAAACCATCCATCTTCTAACCCAGTGCCTCTTTTAACCAACAA
>CACVKW010001208.1 GCA_902749685.1 Olavius sp. associated proteobacterium Delta 1
TCGTGACAGTGGCATTCGAGTCAAAGGTGATGAGCGTATACTGGGATCTTCGGATTTTGTCGAAGCGGTATTGAAACAGTCCAACGAAGATTTACAGGAAAGATATCGATTGGCAGCAA
>CACVKW010001209.1 GCA_902749685.1 Olavius sp. associated proteobacterium Delta 1
GGATCCAGAAACCAGAATCCAGGATCAGTCAATACTTTCAATGGTCTTCATTGCAGCAGCGAAGTTGGATTTCAAAATTTTATGCAACTATAGGGTAAATAGGGTTACCATGATACTTATCATCGATTTTGGTTCTCAATACAATCAATTAATTGCCCGCCGGGTTCGCGAGCATCATGTTTATTGTCAAATTGAACCGCCGAATATTACCCCGGCCGCCATCAAAGTGCTCAATCCTGAAGGCATCATTCTGTCCGGCGGACCGGCCAGTATTTATGAAAAAAACAGTCCCAAATCCGACAGCGGTATTTTTGACCTGGCAATTCCGGTTTTGGGAATCTGCTACGGCATGCATTTCATGATGGCGGCCCTGGGCGGGGCGGTGCACAGCACCGGCAAGCGGGAATACGGATTTGCCGAGCTGATAGTCAAAAAACAGGACGGCCTGTTTAAGGGGCTCAACAAAAAAAGCATCTGCTGGATGAGTCATGGTGATTCCATCGACAAATTGCCCGCCGGGTTTAAAATTGCGGCGTCCACGGCCAACACAAAAGTGGCGGCAGCCGTCCATGCTAAAAAGAAACTATATGCAGTCCAATACCATCCTGAGGTAGCCCATACGCAAATAGGCAAAAAAATGCTTCGCAACTTTTTATATGACGTGTGTGGCTGCAAGCGCTCCTGGACTATGAAATCATTTGCCAGAGATTCCATCGAAGACATTCGTCAGACCGTCGGTGACAAAAAGGTCATCCTGGGGTTGAGCGGCGGTGTGGATTCTTCGGTGACGGCCATGCTCATCCACAACAGCATCGGTAAAAAGCTAACCTGTATATTCGTCGATAATGGCCTGCTGCGGAAAAATGAAGCTCAAAAATTAAAAGTCACTTTAAAACGGCACCTGAATATCAATATCCGTTTTGTAAATGCCCGGGCTCAATTTTTAAAGGCTCTGGCCGGGGTAATCGATCCCGAGAAGAAACGTAAAATCATCGGTCGAATTTTTATGCAGGTTTTTGAAACCGAAGCCCGCAAGATAAAAGGTGCGCAATTTTTAGCTCAGGGAACCCTTTACCCGGATGTGATCGAATCCGTATCAGCCTTTGGCGGACCGACATCGGTGATAAAATCCCACCACAATGTCGGTGGACTTCCCAAAAAAATGAAATTAAAGCTCATCGAACCCCTCAAATACCTATTTAAGGATGAAGTTCGTCTGCTGGGCAAAGAATTGGGACAGCCGCCGGAATTGATCTGGCGTCAGCCTTTTCCGGGTCCGGGCCTGGCCATTCGAATTATAGGGGAAATTACATCGCGGCGACTTACCATATTACGCAACGTCGATGATCTTCTGCTTGAAGAGATTAAAAATGCAGGCTACTATAATAAGCTCTGGCAATCATTTGCCGTGCTGCTGCCGCTCAAAACCGTCGGGGTAATGGGCGATCAGCGTACCTATGAATATAGCGTGGCCTTGCGTGCCGTAACCAGTAAAGATGCCATGACGGCGGACTGGGCCAAATTGCCGCATACGTTATTGGGCCGGATATCCAACCGGATCATCAATGAAGTCAAAGGTGTCAACCGGGTGGTATATGACATTAGCTCCAAACCACCCAGTACAATTGAATGGGAATGATAAGAAATGGCTGGTAAAAATCCCGCCGGTTTCAGGTTTGATGGTGGCGATCAGGAACCGGAATCATACTATCATGAAGAATTGAAAGATCTGCGGGTTGAGAAATTAAGTCTGCGGGTGACGCTGCTGACGATTCTTTTACCCTGCCTGATTGCGGTGGCCATTTATTTCGGTTACCAAAATTTGTCCGGCAGATTAAGCCGGAGCTACGATACCGGATCGCTGGAGATTCAAAGGTTGACTAAAGAGCTTGAAGCGCTTTCGAAAAACTTCAATGAAAAGTTAATTACTTTCTCAACCACCCTCTCCACCCAGGACAAAGACTTTGGAATGTCCATCGAAGGCCGGCTTTTTGCTATCAACAAGAATATCGCTAAATTGAAGAATGATTTTAAATCTTTAAATGAAGACTTAAAGCGGGATCTGAAACAAAATCAGGATACAATTGAAAAACTGAAAGCTTCGAAAACCGATAAAAAAAGCCAGGCAGTTGCAGTTGAAAAAATCAATGCCTCCATCAAACCCATTAAAAAGGAGTTGCAAAAATTAAACGCCATCAGGCAGGATTTAAAAACAGTTTCCGGTGGTATAGAAGAGCTGAAAAGCAAACTTACTAAAAAAATAGACGCATTGACTGTCGAAACCGGGCAGGTCGGTAAAGAAAATGAACAACTCAAGGCCTCGCTGACTAAACTGTCAGGGAAAACCATCGATAAGGATGCACTTGCGGATTCACTTGCGCTGGAAGTATTCAAGCTCAGGAAAAATTTTGAAAACCAGCTTGCAGAGGCGGTCTCGGATCTCAACCAACGACTGGATTCCCTTCAAAAGGAGATCGAGGCTATCGAAAAAATATCCGGTACGCAAAAAAAATCCCTGAAAAAAGCATCCCAAAAGGCAGCAACCCAGCAATCCGGCGCTGCCCCCAAAACCGGAGCGGGCACTGCTGCACTCCCCGAACAGCCAGGAACCATCACAGAAAAAGACCTCATCGAATAATGGATAAAAATCTGCTATTAAAATTACTGGAGTCAGTCGCCAAGGGCCGGGTCTCGGCCGGAGATGGCGCTGAAAAACTCCAGCATATGGCATATGAAGATATAACTTATGCCCACATAGACCATCACCGCTCCCTGCGCAAAGGATTTCCCGAAGTGATCTTCGGAGAAGGAAAAACAGCCGATCAAATTGCGGGAATTATGGAAAAAATGATGGACCAGGAAAACATCATTCTGGTCACCCGCACCAATCAGCAAAAGGCGGATATTGTCCTGTCGCGTTTCCCGCAAGCGGTTTACCATGCCGATGCGCGCATGGTCGTCATGGAACTCAATTCGGTACCTGTTCAGGGGCGCGGTCTCATACTGATCATCTCAGCCGGCACTTCCGACATACCGGTTGCCCGAGAGGCTTATCTAACCGCCCGGGCCATGGGCAATGCCGTTGACACCATATTTGATGTCGGTGTTTCCGGTATTCACCGCCTGTTTAACCACCAGACTCTAATTGATGAGGCTGCTGTGCTGATCGTGGTTGCCGGCATGGAGGGTGCACTTCCCAGCGTGGTAGCCGGTATGGTCGATCGGCCGGTGATCGCGGTCCCGACCAGCGTGGGTTACGGCGTGAATCTGGGAGGCTTAACCGCCCTGTTTGCCATGCTTAACAGCTGCAGCTCCAATGTGGCGGTTGTCAATATCGATAATGGGTTCGGGGCCGGGTATATGGCGGCGATGATTAATAGAGAATAATTTAGGTTTCAGGAATAATATAAAAAAGAATCCTCCTATAGGCGGATTGAAGTAAGGTATACTGTCAGTTCCTAATTCATAATAGGCAGAGCGAAGCGATTCATTAATTTTTCAATCTTCATTCTTCATTTCTTTTGGGGTATTATGCAAACTGACCAAGCCATAAAAGCGTTCTCGCAAAGTGAAAAGCTTAAAACCGGTCTTATCTGGGCGACCCAGATTGCTGAAGTCTATCTCGCGCTGCCGGAATCTGAAAAAACGGGGGCCGAAAGAATACTCAAGACTTTGATTGGTATGATTGCCAGTGAAATTCATGTTGCCAAAAATGCTGCCCCCCATGAAATCTGGCTGGAGGCCGAAAAAGACATAAATACCGCCCAGGTAATGCTGAACTCCGGAGTGGCACAAGACACGGGTCACCACCTCACCCAGGCCCTGAGCAAAGTCACAACAATCGGCCAGCAATCCATGAGCCTGCTAGTCGGGCAGGGACTGTTATAAGGGGTCGTTGCGGGTACGGGTTGCGGGTTTTCCGATTTTGGAGTTTAGGTAAAACAAAAAAAAGCGCAGCGATTCACTGATTCTTCAATCTTCACTTCGATTTCGATCATCTGTCATCTATATTTTGACTTCCGACATCCGTCCTCTGTTTTCCGACTTCTGTCATTCATAGCATTTGTTGGCTCTATTAATGTTAATGGCTGCAAATGATAGGGAGAATGACTGGGCCATCTCCATTTCTGATTTCCTGTTTTCATCCTTTTCAACCATTTTCTTTTGCCAGGCTTTTCCGGCGATTTCATATGAAGCGTAGGATCTTTCAACTGCGCTTTGGAAACAGGAGTTGGGCGTGTTGTTTTGTTTAAGCATGTCAATTTCAGCTTTGGCGGTCATTAGCAACGGCACGAATTGATCATAACCAATGTTTGCCTCGACACCCCGTTGAATTTCATCCAGGGTTGCCAGGACCTTGGCTTCTTGCGGAGAGATTTTGGGACTGCAACCGGCGCTTAGCGCAATAAAGATTACCAGTAAAACCATAACAGCTGCTTTGTGCATCTAGTTATCCTTTGGAAAGCGGGCTAAACGGTTGATTGGTTTATGGCTGAGTCGGCATCAGAAAATTATAACTTACACCTGCAACAATGGCAAGCTGAAAATATGCCGCGGCGTTAATTCACCGCCTATGGTCGTACGGTTGTTAAACAGGCAAAAGCAGAACAGCATAGAAAAATTAATTCGCGGCCCCTGGGCCAAACAACTTTTTTCAGTATTCAAAGAACTATTTATAGCCCTGGAAGTGCTGATTTTCGGGGTGGATTAATTAGTCTTAATTATTTCATGCCAGATTTGCTCGGTATCTTTCAGCGGCACATCATTGACATCGAACATCGGTTTGCTGGTTTGGGGAATATATTCGTCGAGAACTTTATTAATTTGAGCAATGAGCTTATCTATTTCCAGATTATCTAAGGTCTTGATCATCAACAGGTCGTCCTGGGCTTGCTGGAAGTAATAATTCAACATGTCGTGACCGGTTTCAAAATATACAATCTTTTCGTTCAATCTGGCTATATAGCCGAGCAACAATTGAATCAATTTAAGGTTATAATCTATCCTCAAATTCATAATAGCATTTTGATAGGTCTCAATTTTAAATTGCTCTTTTTGGTCTCTGACTTCACTTTTGAGCTCCTGGGTTTTTTGTTTCAATTGATCTTTTTTTTCTATAGCCAGGGCGATTTTCCCCTTCAGATTTTGCTGCAAAGAACTTATCTCAGTCATTTTCAGCTTGAGTTCCGTGGATTTATCCCCGGTGGCGTGCACGGACCCAAGCCCCCAAAAGCTTATTAACATTACTGCACAACTAACGATCAAATACTTTCTCATGTCGCTTTCCTCAATTTCCTTGCCAAATTTGATCCCACCGCGACAATTTCCCTGAATCAGGAAAATCGACTGATAAAAATACCAGATACCGGCTGTGGCAGCCGGCTAAATCAAACCGTCCATTTCTTGCCGGATCTTATCAGATACGAACAATTTTCCTCCCGTGGTTTCCCACAGGGCCAAATATTTCAGCGTCTTTTGATTTGCCTCATTTTTGGTATATTTGAGACCCATCAGTTCGAGCTGTTGACCTTCCCATTTTAGTAGATAGATTGCCAGTTCAGGCGGGAACTCATTCAGACTGTTGAGCGATATCCAGTTGCCTTTCCACTTAAATAAATATTGGGCTGCTGCAGGTGATAGGCTCTTAACACCGTTTAAGCAAATCCAATTACCCTGCCACTGAAATAGCTGCTGGGCTGCATCCGTTGACAATGTCGACAGGCCGTTTAAAAATAGATCGGATCCTTTCATCCGTGACAGACACCTGGCCGCTCGACTTGAAATATTGGTTAATTCGGCAATTCGCGCAAAATTGCCGGAACACATTTGATTTATGATGACCTTGTCTTTTGGATTCAGAGCAAATTGTTCTTTATTATCCGGATTATCACTGACCTGTTCCTTCTTTTGAACCTCTTGCCAGATCATTTCAAGAGGCTGCATTTTCGATTGCTGTGGATCAACTGCAAGCTTATCCGGGCCTGGACGATACTTTTGGATTGCGGCGTTGATATGCCTTGCATGTTTGTTTAAGCCGATACCACCGGCTATTTCGGTCAGTTGTAGATCCAACTGCGCTTTGCGTACCAGATAAAAGAGTTCTTCACTGCCGCTATTCAGCCAATAAGCCGGTTTTGTGAGTTCATTGATATAGGCCCGGCGACGCTGGATAGTGCGCATATTAAGTTCAATACGTTTATTTTTGACGGCCTCTTCATATGAAATTGTGCCCACTTTCTTTATTTCCTGGTAAATTTCTTCTTCCAGTTCGGCGATCCCATTGCGGTAATGTAGATCCAGTTCATAGATTTCGTCATTTTTTTCCAGCAATTCATTCCGCAGACGAACCGCTGCTTCAATTTTGGCGATGCATTGGTCACGTTTGCTGGGCGCCAACGGAGTCGGCACCTGTTGCGGAACCGGTGAAACCGTTTTTAGGGCGTCGCCCGGCGCTGGAATTGCTGGTTGCGGTGCTTTTGTTAGACCGATCAAAGAGGGGTTATAGTACAGGACAAATCCGGTGATAATCAGGGCCACCAGTGCAAAGCTGATCAATTTATTGACTAGCGACCATCCGGTAAAATTTTGTGGTGTTTCAGGAGCTTTGGCTGTCGTTTCAGCAATTTCTTTCAGTGGACTTTTATCCTCCGGCGTATCGCTATTTTTAGCTTTTTCAGGTGGGGTGTTCTCAGGCTTGCCTTCGGCCTTTTTTTTGCCCGCAATATTTTTTTGGGATTTAGACTGGATTTGTTCCGCTGTCTTATCCTCAATTTCATCATCATCCAAACCAACAAAATCATTGGGCTCGCTACTTTCCGGCAGCTCGGCCTGCAACTTATCTTCCGGCTGGTCTTTGAGACCGGAATGTTCGCCGCCGGGCAGCGCTGCGGCTTCCGGCTTTTTTTTGTCCACCGCCCCTTCATCGTTTTTCGTATCGGTGTCTGTCCAATCTTCAACCAACGGGGCATCATCGTCGTCGCCACTGCCGGTAGGATCCAAATCATCTTTCATCGCGCCATCGGATTCACTCGGCAAGTCTTCCGCTGAATCGGACGAAGATAGATTATCCGTGCTTTGCTCCTCATCATCTTTCAGAGATATTTCCGTTTCATTTTCGGCGTCGGGATTCTCCGTCTGATCATCTTTTTCAATAATCGGCACCTCGATTTCCTCTTCGTCCTGTTTTTTCGTCTCCATGGTACCGTCCAATTCCGATGGATCCGAAGACGCCTCCCCGGCTTCTTTTAATGGCAGGATGTAATCTCTTTCATCCAGGACCTCAGATACGGTATCTGCGGGTTCCTCGTCGAAAGCAAACTCAGACTCATCTGAATTATATAAGTCGACTTCCTTTTCCTTGCCCATCTCTCACCACCGATTTTCAGCTGGAAATTGTTTTACTGAACTTAAGATAGTCTTCTTTACCTCACCCTGGATAATGTATCGGCATGTTTTTGAATATCTTAAGCTTATTCCAATGATCCGTTTTATCAAGACAAATTATTGTTATAATGGAATAAAATTATGAAGCAGACAGAAGCGGCGTGTGGCGGATTTTCGACTGATCGCGCCTGGTTTGGATGCGGCATAAATTCGGGATTGAGTTTGGAAATCTATTCGGAATTTATGCGATGTAATTTTGGAAAAGAACGTAATATCAGTTCAATCCGATCGGAGTGAGGGTCGGTCCTGCAGTTCCGGGAGAGTGGTGGTGCCCGGGGCGAGAATTGAACTCGCACAGAGACTAAGCTCCGAGGGATTTTAAGTCCCTTGCGTCTACCTATTCCGCCACCCGGGCAGTTGATTGCTGATACGCTAGTATCAGATTTTGTTAACTGGATACTCGAAATCAAACAGTATTTCAAGCAAAAAGATTGCTGTGGTGAGGTTCAAAGGTTCAAAGTTCAAAGGTTCACTGTTAAAGGCGGGCCCATTTCAACCTAGGGAAAGCAGTCAACCCCTGATCCGTGCCGGCCCTCCGAGCCGGATTTCTGCTATCCCGGAAAGCTAAAATCTTTTTCTTTGAAAATTTTTAAACAGGCATCAACGACCTGTGGATCGTAGAGAACGCCCCTGTTATTCACAATTTCTTCCAGGGCCTTGTCCATTCCGATCGATGGTCGATAGGGACGATGGGAAGCCATCGTCTCGACCACATCAGCGACACAGATAATGCGGGCCTCAAAAACGATATTATCCCCTGCCAGACCCAGGGGATACCCGGAGCCATCCATTCTTTCATGGTGCTGCAATACGATGTCGGCAATCGCCCAGGGAAAATCAATACCTTTTAAGATATCATAACCGGCCTGGGCATGGGCCTGTACCAAACTGATCTCAATATCAGATAATGGGATCGGTTTGACCAGGATTTCAGCCGGCAGGGATATTTTGCCGATATCATGAATGCCCGCAGCCATATAAATACTTTCTATTTGACTTTCCGGCAGTTCTAATTCCTCTGCGATAGTCTTTGCCAGGTTTGCCACCCGCTGTTGGTGACCGGATGTATAAGGATCTCGTTTTTCAACCGTCATGCTGATCGCCTGAATTGTCGAATGCATCGCTATCTTGAGACTTTCGAAGCTTTGCTGCAATTCCTGCTGCATGCGCTTGCGATTTTCAATTTCAATTTTAAGCAACCGGTTGGATTTCACCAGTTCAGCCGTTCGTTGTTCAACCAGATTTTCCAGATCTGCGTGCATCGTCAAAAGCTGTTTTTGGGCCTGCCATTTAATGCTCAGTGCCGTTGCAAATTGAATGATTTCCCGGGGGTGAAAGGGTTTCTGGAGGTAAAGCAGTTTATCTGAAAACCGGGCTTGTTGACCAGTTTTACTGAAATTTGTGCTGCGATAACCGGTTACCACAACCGTAATGATTCGCGGGTCCACTTTGTGGATTTCCTCGGCAGTCCACTCTCCATCCGGACCCGGCGGCATATTCAAATCAAGGAAGGCAACGGCAAAAGGCGCATCATCCTCAAATGAACGTTTGACGGCTTCAACCGCTTCATCACCCTGGGAACAGCAGGTTAATTCAAAGTTTGGTAGGGCTGCTGATGGGCTATTTGACTTCAGAATTCCTTGGTAAAGATCTCTGATGGTTGAATCATCATCCACCGCAAGAATGCGAAACGATTTATAGTTAAGATCTTTCATTTTCTCCCAAACAAATACTCAAGCGCCTGGCCGATGGATTTTACTGTAGGGTGTTGGCCTGAATTGTGACAATTAATTGTAATTGCGGAATAAATCGATTTGCTCATTATACAGCGCCTCCAGTTTAGATGCAACCATTTATAACTGCATAAACTGCGGGGTAATTAGCGCCATGGTAACCCTTGTCAAAGTATATTTCATTTGATATTAAGTTTTTATGAAAAATGCCGTTAATTGTCCGGAACTGATTCTGGCCTCAAAATCACCCCGTCGGCGCTACCTCCTGGAAAAGGCCGGCCTAGAATTCACGGTCATCCCCAGCAAGGTGAATGAAAACTCGGTAATCCTGTCAGCTCCCGACTCCTATGTCAAAAGCTTAGCCGAAGCCAAAGCCAGGAATATTTCCATCCGGTATCCCGACAGCTGGATTATTGGGGCGGACACGATTGTATTTATCGACAATACGATCCTGGGAAAACCGGCTTCACGTGATGAAGCTCGCGCAATGCTCAAAAGCCTGAGCGCGAAAACGCACCAGGTGCATACGGGGTACTGTATCTGCCGCAAGGCGACAGACCATCTTATTTCGGATTGTGTTACAACGGATGTTCGCTTTAAGACCCTGTCAGAAAAAGAAATCGAGTGGTACATCAATTCAGGAGAACCATTTGACAAAGCCGGCGCTTATGCAATACAGGGCATTGGAACATTTCTGGTCAAGGGCATCAACGGATCTTATACCAATGTGGTTGGTCTTCCGATCTGTGAGGTCCTCGAATATTTAATTAAGGAGGGTGTGGTGGACTTGGCAGAAAAAGCTTCTAAACACCATGCGGGACTATCGATATAGTATACGGTTGAGGCGCAGGGCGTGGACATGCGAATTAATCTGATTCTTTTCGTACTCGTCCTCATGCTCGTCCGCCAAATTAGAACTTTATCGGGGACGAGGGCGGGGACAGGACTCAAGTAAATTTAAAGGGTATTAAGAAAGGACACTGATTTGAAAGATCGACTGGAACGTGTACTGGAGCGTATTCAAAAAGCCGCCGATCACTGTAATCGGTCGGTGGATTTAATTCATTTGATTGCCGTCAGTAAAACCATGCCGGCAGAAGTCGTCAAAGAAGCCATTGCGGCCGGTGTGACCGATCTGGCAGAAAATTATATTCAGGAGGCTCGGGAAAAAGTTAACACCCTGGCGACTTTCAATGTCAATTGGCATTATATCGGGCATCTACAGTCAAATAAAGCCAAATATGCGGTCCGATTGTTTGATCTCATTCACTCGGTTGACTCCCTGAAGCTGGCCAAAGAGCTCAATAAATATGCCCAAAAAAATGATAAGATCCAATCGATACTGGTTCAGGTCAATGTCGCCAAGGAGGAATCAAAATCCGGTGTCTATGCCGAAAATACGATTGAGCTTTTAAAAAACATCGGTCAGCTTGATAATGTTTCGGTGAAAGGCTTGATGACCATGCCGCCATATTTTAATGCGCCGGAAAGAGTCCGGCCTTTTTTTGCTGCATTGCGCAAGCTGCGTGACCAGATCAAAGCCGAAGGTATCCCCAACATTGCCATGGAAGAATTGTCCATGGGGATGACCGGGGATTTTGAGGCGGCCATTGAGGAAGGCGCGACAATGGTGCGCATCGGTACCGCCATTTTTGGAGAAAGATTTTGAAAGTATTATTGCACTTATGCTGCGCACCCTGCTCCATTTACCCGATCGAAACGTTGAGATCCGGGAATTTGGACGTCATGGGTTTCTTTTACCGGCACAATATTCATCCCTATACCGAATGTCTAAAACGCCAGGAAACCGTGCAATCATACGCTCAGCAGGTCGATCTGCGCGTGATCTACCAGGAAGGCTACGACCTGGAGGGGTTTATTCAAAATGTCGTCTACCGGGAAGCGGATCGCTGCAACTACTGTTATCACGATCGACTGCGAACCACCGCCCTGATGGCCAAGCGGGGCAAATTCGATTATTTCTCGACGACTTTGCTTTACAGCAAATTCCAAAAGCATGACAGGGTCAAATCAATCGGCGAATCTGTCGGCAGAGCTGCGGGGGTGCCGTTTTTTTATGAGGATTTTCGCAGTGGATGGAAAGAAGGGGTTAAAACATCCAAGGACCTTGAGATGTATCGCCAGCCCTACTGCGGCTGTATATACAGTGAAAAGGAAAGGTATTATCGCCCGGGGAAAAAGTTGGAATAATGGAATGATGGAAAACTGGAAAATTGGGTCAATCAATAGGAATTGACTTCGATTTTATATTTTCATAAAGACAATAAATCCATTTCAAACCCATTGTTCCAACATTCCAATATTCCAAAGTGCCAATTCTTCACGCTGCTTACAAATTGAAACAAAATAAATTTGCCTTAGAGGCAAATCCAAGCGGTATTCTATGTTCGGAAACTTTATATATTTCATTCTGGTTCTGCTGATATATCTCACCTACCAGCCTTCCGAGGAGACCAACTTTACGGCGTTCGAATCATTCGCGCTGTTTTTGGGCCTGGTTTTCGCATTTACTTTTTTTACGCGATTTCAATTTCAAAAAATCGAAAGGCGGCTGGCGCAGGGACAGTATCTGCGGATAGATCATCAGTTCAACACCACCCTGCTCCATCAATCTGTATTGGCGATATTACTGTTTGCCGTCAACATATACGGGTTGAATCTATCATCTTTTTTAACGAGCATCGCGCCTTTCAGGACGATTCCGACGCTGCTGGCGCTTCTTTTTCTTTTGCTTTTCATTTTCTATTTGGCAATCGTGTGGACATACGCCTATACCACCTATCAAAGGCTGTACAAAACCGATATTTCAAGAAAGACATATGTTTTTTCTAATATTTCTTTTTCAGTTCCCGTATTGCTGCCCTGGCTGTTTCTTTCAGGAATTGCTGATATTATCAATGCCTTACCATTCGAGGCCCCGAAGCGGTTTTTAAGCACCACCGAAGGCGAGATCACCTATTTTTTATTTTTTCTGGTGGCAGTGGCAATCATCGGCCCCCTGCTGATTCAGAAATTCTGGCGCTGCAAACCTCTTGAAAACGGCGACAATCGCAGCCGGATTGTAGAATTATGCGAGCGCGCGGGTTTGGAATATGCCGACATTTTATACTGGCCAATTTTCGGCGGCAAAATGATCACGGCCGGTGTCATGGGGCTCATCAAAAATTTTCGCTATATCCTCGTAACACCGTCTCTGCTGCAGCTGCTGGAGCCCGCAGAGGTCGACGCCGTGATTGCCCATGAAATCGGTCATATCAAAAAGAAGCATCTGATATTTTATCTGGCCTTTTTCGTCGGCTATATGCTGATGTCCTATGTCACGGTTGATATGATTATTTTTACCATCATTTATGCCAAGCCGGTATACTGGCTTATCAATAAAGGCGGCTTCAGTCAGACAACCGTCGTATCGGGCATATCCAGTGTGGTGATCATTTGTCTGTTTTTAATCTATTTCCGATTTATTTTCGGCTTTTTCATGCGCAACTTTGAACGCCAGGCCGACACATATGTATACGCGCTGTTTGACAATGCCCAACCGCTGATCTCCACCCTGGAAAAAATAGCCGCCACCAGCGGGCAATCGGCCGACAAACCGAATTGGCATCATTTCAGTATCCGTCAACGCATCGATTACCTGAGAAAATGCGAAACCAATTCATCCTGGATAACGCGGCAGGATAACAAAGTTAAGAAGAGCATCGGGATTTACCTGATTTGCTTATGCATGCTGGGAGTTTTGGGATATCAATTGAATATCGGTACGGTGGGAGAGCGGATTAACAGTCATTTTTTCGAGAAAATTATACTGAGTGAAATCGAAGACGATCCTGACAATCCGGATTTATACAGCATGCTCGGCAATATTTATTACAACGCAAAAAATTGGTCCGGTACCCAGGATGCCTGGGAAAATTCATTGGCCCTGAAACCGGACAATGCGCTGGTTCTCAATAATCTGGCCTGGCACTACGCTACCTGTGAGGACCAAAGTTATCAAGATCATTACCGGGCGCTGGCACTGGCTAAACTGGCCATCAGACTTGAAAAGTCACCTCATATATGGGACACCCTGGCAGAAAGCTATTATGTCAACAGCATGTACCGGGATGCGGTCGAAGCCGGCAATCAGGCCCTGAAACGAGCCGCAAAAAATCGGTCCTATTACGAGGATCAGATCAAGAAATTTGAAAGAGCGCTCGGATCCTAAATTTTAGGCACTTTTGGCATTTTAGGCATTTGCTAGAGAACCTAAGCAGTTAATCAGAATCAAAATGGTTATTCCAACCTGTTTGGTTCTCCGCCTCAGGCGGATCCGGGTTAGGTTACCCGACTCTCACGCATTAAATTGCCCATCAAGTGATATTATCATCAGCAGCATCTGTTTTTTTCAACAACATGTAATTGGCGTATAGTTTTTTGACTCCCCCGACCAATAACCCAAGGTCAATAAGATAGAGACAGAAATAAACAAATCCTATCTCCAAGGTCGAAGACTCGATCGATACAATTCTTGCCATTGCCTGAGGAATTTGAAAAAAAAAGGCTATGCCCATAAGGACAAGCAATGCGCCCCACACCAGCTGAATATGTATTTTGTTTTTATCCATGGAAGCAATATTGGTAAGAATACGTGCAAAATTCAGATAATAATAGATAGAATTCCTTAAATCTTCAATCTTCAATCTAAAATATTCATACCGAAAGGCCGCCTTTGAATTCCGCCTGACGCTTATCGAGAAAAGCGCTGGTGCCTTCCTTGGCATCGGGGCTGGCGTAGCAGAGGGCAAATGCATCGATTTCAATTCCGCAGCCGCTGGCCAGGTCCACATCCATGCCTTTGTTAACCGCCTGTTTGGCTTCGCGCAGTGAAACTTTTCCTTTGGATGCAATTACCTCGGCTGTTTTCATCACTTCATCCATCAGGCTGTCATGCGGCACAACGTTGTTGGCCAAACCAAGTTGCAGGGCTTCTGCAGCCGATATCATTTTACCCGTATAGATCAGCTCTTTAGCCATATTGGTGCCGATTAATCGCGGAAGTCTCTGAGTACCCCCAAACCCCGGAATCACTCCCAGATTGATTTCCGGTTGACCGAATTTAGCGTTTTCCGAAGCATAGATAAAATCACAGGCAATGGAGATTTCAGTCCCTCCACCCAACGCAAAACCGTTTACAGCAGCGATCACGGCGATTGGCAATTGTTGCAACTTGTTGATGATACCGTGTCCCTTTAAGGCAAACGCCTTCGCTTTAAGCGAATCGAATGTGGCAAGCTCAGATATGTCGGCGCCGGCCACAAATGACTTGTCGCCGGCGCCGGTCAGGATCAAAACACGAATATCCTCATCGGCAGCAATTACGTCCAGGGCCTGGGACAGTTCCGCCAACAGTGCCCCATTGAGAGCGTTCAGTGCTTTGGGCCGGTTAAAGGTAATGGTTGCAATTCCCTCTTTGACTTCATATACGATGTTTTCGTATGCCATTTTGACCTCCGTGAAGTTAGGATAAGTTAAGTGTATGAGAGACGCTATTGAATCAGACGGCTTTATAACTTACATTTCGTATGTTTAAAATATTTTAATTTTCATTCAAGCAATATTTGTAAAAATATCAGTTAGGTACCTTCAAACAACCACCATTGGTCATGTA
>CACVKW010001210.1 GCA_902749685.1 Olavius sp. associated proteobacterium Delta 1
CAGTATCCAGAAACCAGAATCCAGGATCAGTCAATACTTTCAATGGTCTTCATTGCAGCAGCGAAGTTGGATTTCAAAATTTTATGCAACTATAGGGTTTA
>CACVKW010001211.1 GCA_902749685.1 Olavius sp. associated proteobacterium Delta 1
TGATCACTCTTGTCCAAAAACGGGTTTAGAATGAGTCATAAAGTGAGTAATAATACGAGTCATTGAAAAAAATCCTCCTTATATGTAGGGTGGTTGTTAA
>CACVKW010001212.1 GCA_902749685.1 Olavius sp. associated proteobacterium Delta 1
ACAGGCAGTTTTACTGTCTGACAGGATACCGCCAAGCCGATCCAAAAAATCATCACGGTCGCAATCATCGAAAAAAATCTTTCTTCGATTAATCCCCCTCACTATGATATGGTGCAGCGCTCCAGGGGCGTAAGTCTTCGCTGAAGCTACGCCGCACAGGTCTATGCGGGCTTTTCGAGGCGTGTCCGGCATGTATCAAATAAATCCAATTTGGTAAACCGTAAATCCGAGAGACGTCCCCTATTTCCTAAAAAGTTGTCACGCTATGATGCTATTATCATAGATGACATCGGATACGTTCAGCACAGCCGTCAGGAGATGGAGGTGCTGTTTACCTTCCTGGCTGATCGTTACGAACGCGGCAGCCTGATGATTACCAGCAATTTACCTTTTTCCAAATGGGAGCAGATTTCCAAAGATCCGATGACTGCCGCAGCTGCTATTGATCGCCTGGTACATCGCAGTGTGATTCTGGAGCTCAATATTGAAAGTTACCGGATGGAAGTGGCCAAGAAAAATAAGAGCAAAAAACCTGATGGCACAGCAAAGGGCTCTAAGTGAGTGGATTTTGAGTAATGGTAACCTATGGGCCGGTCACAGATCGTTGATTGTAGGGCATTCTGGCAAGCCCTTTTTCCGGCAAATCAAGAATAGGAGAAGAAATATGGAACAAACCGTTTACAACCCGCAAAAAGGCAGGCTGGAAACCATTAATATCGATTTTAGCGATAAAAACACAACTTGGTTTGACGATCATGAAAAAATTGAAGAAATTTATACGATAACTGATTTTAAAGGAGGCTTGATAATTGGCGGTCTCAATCATGATTATCCAATTTTTGTTTATGATATATCAAGATCCGATATTAATGATGACATAAGCAAAGCGTTGGAATTGAAAAAAATGTACCTGGCGACTTAGGACAACTGGTTGCCCACAGGCAGGGAAACTCCGTTTCCCTGCCTGTGGCGGTATTAACATCCGTGGTAAAATTCGGGAATTTTAATTGTCGTTGATCATAGAACACAGGGATCCCAGTGTAAATTAGTGGAGGCATTTAATCTCGTACCTGCGAAAGCACGGTTTTAATCGTTTCGAAATCGCCAGCGAGGCAAGCTGCTCAGACACGCGCTGGTAGGCATGATGTTTACGCGTTTGGGCGCAACATGTCGAAAATATCCTGTACCGAGGTATACTGACTATAACCCAGGCGTGCGAGTGGGTTCACTTTAGTCAAATCGATCAGCCCGTCAGCCAACACTTCATCGTGGATGTGCACGCCGAGCACCATACCAATGATGGTTTTGTTGGTGCTGTCCTCCCGCGTACAGGGTAGTTCGATTTCCTGGTATAGCTCGCATTCGAGGTGGATCGGGGCCGCCGCAACCCGCGGCGGCTTGACCAGTACCGAGGCTTGGGTTTCGAGACCGGCCAGATCAATTTCATTCACTTCATGCGCAACCGCCGCGCTTGTCCTATTCATCGCATCCTTTAGCGCCAGCGGCACCATGTTAACCACGAAATCGCCGGTAGCTTTAATATTGTGCAATGTGTCCTTTTCACCGCCATGCTCGTGGTAACCGTTAAACGCTATCATGACCATCGGTGGATCAACGGCAAGCGCATTGAAAAAGCTGAATGGCGCCAGGTTCAACGTGCCGTTAGGATGAATTGAACTAACCCAGGCGATTGGTCGCGGCACCACACAACTCTTGAACGGATTGTGCGGCAGGCCATGGTGTTCACTGGTTTTGTAAAACACGGTGTACTCCCCCCCAAAGTCGATTTATACTTGATCGTTTCTATTCCGGCTCAACATTACATGATTGAATTTTTCGACTGCATATTGGAAACCAAAAACACGAAACTAGCACAGCTATAATTTTCCTAACCAACAAACCCCGCAGTTAGCGCAATTTGCCTTTTATTGACGGGCATTTCATGATGAAGCATGATTCAGCAGAGGTGACAACATGCTTCATCGCCAAATTAATCAATTCCTGGACTATTGCAGGCTGGCAGATTTCTCAATCCGCTCCATCCAAGCTTTATCCGCCAGGCTCAACGAATTTGAAATTTTTCTGAAAACCCAAACAATCCGCTCTATCAAAAGGGTTCGTTACCGGCATCTGATCGAGTTTGCAGCCGACCACAATGTCCCTTCCATTCATGTCACAAAATCCAGGGTTTGGGCTATCAGACACTTTTACCACTTTTTGACCCTTCACCAAATCGTCCCTGAAAATATCGCAACTGGCCTGCTTTATCCGAAAATCGAAAAGACCGTACCACAGTTTCTTACTATCGAGGAATATATACGCTTACTGGGCCGCTTCACCGACCGGGCAGACTTACCCATGGGCCTGAGAAATCTCATTATCATCATGTTGCTGGGCACCTTGGGCCTTCGAACCGGTACACTGACCGCCTTGAATATTGAGCATATCGACCTCACATGCGGCCTGTTGTGGATCAGGGAAAAAGGACGAAGGCAACGTAGCATGGTATTGCCCCACTGTATTTGTAAAATCATCCGCGACTATTTGCAACCCCAGCGTCGCAAAAAAGGTCCGCTGCTCATATCCAAACGCAAAAAACGCATCTCCCCGCGCACATTGCAGGATATCTTCCGATCAGCGGCCGATCAACTCGGGATCGATAAAAAGCTGCACGCCCGGCTGTTCCGTCACACCGCTGCAACTCATCTTAATCACGCCTAAGGCGTGACCGGCATTGAAATTACACAGCACGTGCTCGGCCACAGCCGCAGGGCGAACACTCTAAAATACGCACACCTCAATCCGGATCAATATGCCGCTTATATGAAAAAACATCCCTTTATGAGAAAGGAACCACAATGATCGCACTAATTGATTTGTATCGCAAAGAACTTTTAAAGGTCAACGGATTCTCGCCTTCTACCGTTGAGACTTATACCCTCAGTATCAAGGCTTTCTGTCAGTTTGCCATAACTGAACTTAAAACCGATCCGCCCAACGTCAGCGGCCCTCAACTGCTAAAATATATCCTGTATCTGAAAAACACCGGTATCGGCCACAGCCGCATCGAAAATCATCATTATGCATTGAAAAGCTTTTTTGCGTTCTTGAAAAGATCCGGTGACATCCCGTCAAATCCGGCTCACGCCCTGCCGCTGTTGATCACCCGCAGACGGCAGGTCACAAAACCCATTTCAGCCCACAGCGCTCTCAAACTGCTTGATTCCTTCGATCAAAGCACTTGGCATGGGTTGCGAAATTATACCATGGTGGCCGTGCTTTGGGCACTGGGCTTAAGAACCAGTGAACTGACCTCTTTGAAGGTAAAAAACTTTGAAACCGGTCATGGCAAAAAAATCGGATTACTGCGCATTCGCGGCAAAAATAAAAAACAGCGCGCCCTGTTTGTCGTCGACCGCTTGTTCGATGACCTCACGCGCTACCTGGCGCACCCCCGGTCTCCTAATAAAAAACGTGCTCCGCTTTTCCCCGCTCAACCCGATACCGCCATATCAAATAACCGTCTGCAAAACATTGTCAAAGAGCATGCCCGAAAGGCGGGCATCAAATCCAGGGTGACGCCGCGTGTCTTAAGACACGCTTTTGCCACTGAAATGTATCAT
>CACVKW010001213.1 GCA_902749685.1 Olavius sp. associated proteobacterium Delta 1
CGCTTTTATCCTTTTTCTGCTTGCCCTCCGTAGCCCTTGCGGCGAAGGAGGGTCCTCTGATTCCCGGGTGTGTTTTATTGTGGGTTTGTTTGACCTCAAGCGGCATCACCTTGGTGTAGGCCTGGGTGGTCTTTAAATGCCGATGTCCCAGCAATTGCTGAATGTAGCGGATGTCAGCACCGTTTTGCAAAAGATGGGTGGCGCAGCTTCTGCGGAAGGTGTGCGGCGACGCGGATTTCTTGATGCCGGCCTCATCACGGTATTTGCGCAGGTTCACCCGCACGTTGACTGCAGTCATGGGAAGCCCGGATTGGTTCAAAAACAGCTTGCGTTCTTTGGGGTTCTTTCTAGCATACCAGGGTCGTATCTTTTCCAGGTACTCTTTGAGATACTTGCGAGCATTTTTCCCCAACGGAACCACTCGCTGCTTTTTACCTTTGCCTTTGCGGATATAAAGCACCTTATCTTTAAAGTCGACATGATAGACTTGCAGGTTCAGCAACTCATCCAATCGGATGCCACAAGAATACAGTACCTCCATGATAGCCCGGTCCCGGATGCCGGTTCTTAAAGACAGGTTGGGTTGTTTAAAAAGTCTTCTGACTTCAGCAACAGTCAGCACCGTGCCGATTTTGCGGTTTCGGCGGCTGGTCTCCACAATGCCTTCGGTGGGATTAATCAACAGTCTGTGAGTGCTAACGAGGTATTCAAATAGCCGCTTCACCGGCCGGATCTTCAGCGCCTTGCTTTCCATGGCAATGGGTTCGGCCATTACCTTTTCCTGGTAATCACAGATTACCTGGTGGGTTACCTCCCGCAAACCAGCGATATCATGGCTCTGAAGATAGCGCTTGAATAAATCCAGATTCTTTCTGTACCCCTCAATAGTGGATGCGGCATACCCCAGGGATTTGAGCTGCTGCTTGTACTCGGTTATCGTTACCCCCACGTCCAATGCCATTTTCCCCTCCGAATAAAATATTAAATCGGGTTTAATCCTTTTATCATTCCGCATTCCAAAATCCGCAATCCGCAATCAACAGGCCCCTCTCCCTCCCCCCTGCTTGTTCTTGCCCCTCAACCACCACGTAGTTAAGTTTTTCTCTTAATTGCAGACAGATAACCCTTATTTTTAAAACCACCAAGTAGCCTACAAGCTGTCAAAATACCCTACTAGTGGGGTCAATCACCCTACTTGTCAGGAGCCTGATCCTTTTTCACCTGTGAGGGCGTAGCCTGGCGAAGCCCCATCAGCTTCTTTATTTCAGCCACCGGCGTCAGGTTCAGATAACATTTGCCGCCCTCAATGCCCTGGCCGCGGTAGTTGAGCGCATAGGCGTACTGCTTGCCCTGGGCGCCAACGCGAACATGCAGGTATTCCATCTCTTCGAGCTGTTTGATGTGGGCCTTGATCTGCCAGTCACTCCAGCCGGTGAACTCCCGGATCATGCGGCGGGTAAAAAAAACCTCATCAAGGCAAGTCTTTGACTTGTCGGCGATTTCTTTGACCATCTTGTAAATCGAGGAAAGCAGCGTCCGTGAAGGTCTGGCAAGTTCATCCAGGCTTTGGCCCAGCACTTCATTGGCAAGCCGGTTGGCCCGATCGATATCATCCAATGTAACCTCGATGTACTGGACCGGCTCCCCCTCGACATCCACAGTTTTGATCTTGCGCTGATACTGGTATAAAAACGTGATCGCCCGGATCAGCCCCAAATACTTTTTATGGTCTCTGCGGGTCCTTAGAGACTGATTAGGATAGGAGAGATACTTGGTGAAGGGGTTGACCACCGCCATTGGTTTAAGCAGTCTCTGGGCATTGTGGTGCTTATTGATGATGCGGTCCTGTTTTTTCCTGCGGATCAGACCTTGCAGGGTCTCTGCTTCCCGCTGCATGCGATGAATGGCTTCGGTCATCTTTGTGGATTCATCGATGGTTAAAAACAAAAACCGTGAGGCGGTCTCACCTTCCAGCTCGGCTGCCGTGGTGGTGATCATCACCGCCACCGGGCCGTTGACCGTGTATTCCTCGGTTTTCATCTTGCCGGTTCCCGGATCCTTGCCG
>CACVKW010001214.1 GCA_902749685.1 Olavius sp. associated proteobacterium Delta 1
CTTCGTTCTATCGAACTACGCTGGGCACGCTTCGCATTCGGAGTGATTCTATAGTTCTTTGGTTAAAACAATATTAATCGTGGCCTGCCACGCGTAGCCTTTACGGCGAAGCGTGGTGGAGGCGGCGGGAGTCGAACCCGCGTCCGAAAACATTCCACTCGGGCATCTACATACTTATCCTGAAATTTAAATTTCGCCCTGCAAGACTCCTTCAGGCTGGATTCCTGAAGGGCTAGCCTGCTGAAGTTTCGCCGATTCCGTTACAGGCGCCCAGAATCAACTATCCCGCTAGTCGATGCCCTTATCAGGTCCGCAGGATTAACCTGACAGGACACTGGCTATTTATGCAGCCAGAGCATATTCATAATCATCTGCGATTATGTTTTAGGTCCCATCGTTTTTACGAGCTGACAGGAGCTCGGTATGCAGCCGGAGCTTCTTTGTCCCCGTCGAAGCCGTTTCGCCCCCAAATACAAACTTCGTCTGCAGCTCAAAGCGGATCGCTTCCCAGTGAAATCCTCCAGAGGAGGTCCGCTATGCGGAATTTCACGGGGCAGGCATAGCTCAACGTTGAGGTGGGTGGACAAGGGGTTATGTGAAAGAGCAATTGTGCCTCTAAGGTAAGCTAAAACAAGCGTTTTGTCAAGATAAGGCTGTCCTCTTGACGATTACCACGGTTCATCACCCGGTAATAAGCACCAGGATAGTTTATGCTCAAGGTAAAATTTTCATTTTGTTTGACAGATTATATTTCTGAAGCAATTTAAGTCAATTTTGAAGAATCACCGGTTTTTATAAAATCAGCATTTAATTCTAGTTCAGTATCTAATTGTTATAATTATAAATATAAACTTGACACCTGCTAAAGATATGAGGTATCCGGAATGATAACGACTTCATAACTCATACATTCAAAGATTGATAACCCTTAAACCATAATCATAAATAGCCATGATTAGGGGTATCCAGAAAGCACCAGATTGCAGCCTCCAAGGGTTAATCGCCCTTCGGAGGCTTTTTGTTTTGGTGGCGTCTATGATCTGGAACAAAAGGCAATATAACATCTATTAAGGTACGAAACTTCTTCTGAGACTGCACTCTGAAGAAATGCCCTATGGGCCTAAAGAAGTATTGGGGGAAACCATGGCAAATCGTAATTTCAAATCAAAAAGTCCATTTCCCATGAAGGCCCTGACTGTTTCCCTGGTTTTCACAATTGTTCTGTTCGTCGTCTTCGGCTATCTCATTTGGGCCACTTACAAAGATTATAAATCGACTGAACTGGCCAATCTCAGATGCCGCGAACTAAACGGCATCATTCTTCATTTCGACGAAGTTCTGACTATGTCGGCCCGCATGGCGGCGGCTACGGGAAACATGCAGTGGGCAGAGCGTTATCGGCATTTTGAACCGCTTCTGGATGATGCCATCAAGGAAGCTAAGAAAATGGCACCCAAAACCTTCATGACTAGAGCCGCGGCCATGACAGACGCTGCCAATGCTAAGCTGGTTGCCATGGAAAGAAGAAGCTTTGAACTGATACAAACAGGAAATCGTCAAGCTGCCAGTGTTTTGCTATCCAGTGAGAATTACGAAAAAGAAAAAATGCTTTACCGCAAAGGGATTGAGCAGATTTCGTCCGGCCTGGATAATCGCATCTTATCTTCGATTGAGAGTCACCTCCGCCGGGGGCTATTTGCTGTAATATCGGTAGTGGTCGTCGTGCCGGTCCTATCAATTATCTGGCTGCTGGTTGCGCGAACGTTGAATAATTATATCGCCGATCTTAATCGAACCAAGGAGGCGTTGCGGGAGAGTGAGAAGCGTTACCGAACGTTAATTGCCAAAATGATCAATGGCTTTGCACTTCACGAAATCATATGTGATGAGGCCGGCAAACCGTGTGATTATCGATTTATAGAGGTCAACTCCGCTTTTGAAGAAATGACGGGATTAAAAGCCGAAGAGATCGTTGGAAAATCAGTGCTTGAAATCTTGCCGCAAACAGAATCATACTGGATTGATAATTTCGGCAAGGTTGCCTTGACGGGGAAATCTGTCCAGATTGAAAATTATTCGCGGGCTTTTGACAAATTCTTTGAAGTAATGGCTTACAGTACCCGGAAAGGACAGTTTGCCACTGTATTCACGGATAAAACAGACCGCCGAAAAGCTAAGGAGGCCTTGCAACTGACCCAGTTTGCGATAGATCGATCCTCTGATGCTTGCTTTTGGATGGGATCCGATGCACGCTTTATATATGTAAATGATGCTGCCTGTCGGGCGCTTGGTTATTCACGCGAAGAACTCCTGTCGCTGACGCTTCATGACATCGATCCGGGTATCCCCCGGGAGGTCTGGCTTGAGCATTGGTCAGATCTGCAACGTCGAGGCTCTTTTACGATGGAGTCCAATCACCGTGCCAAGGACGGTCGATTATTTCCGGTTGAAACCGTTGTCAATTTTGTAAAATTCGGCGACAGGGAGTTCAATTGCGCATTTGCCCGTGATATTACTGACCGCAAAAAAATGCAGGATGAACTGCTTAGAGCCCAGAAACTCGATTCCATTGGTATTCTCGCCGGCGGTATTGCCCATGACTTTAACAATCTTTTATCCATCATCATGGGCAATATTGATCTGGTAAAAAACGAATTTAAGCCTGGAGCCGATATTTCTGCTCTATTGGCAGAAACTGAAAAAGCAACCTTGCAGGCACAAGAGCTGACCCAGCAGCTTATTACATTTTCAAAAGGCGGCGCACCCGTTAAACATGTCAGCTCCATAAAAGAGCTTGTCAAGCAAATAAAAAAATCTCCAAATTTAGGTTCGAACATTATGTGTGAATTTACCCTCGCTCCCGACCTTTGGGCTGTTGAATTTGATGAAGGTCAGCTGAAACATGCAATCAACAATATGATTGCTAATGCTGTGGAATCCATGCCTGCTGGTGGAACAATCAATGTGCTGGCGCAAAATTTCAATCTTGCTGCCGAGAAGGATTTGCAGTTTCCAGAAGGAAGGTATGTCAAGATTTCAATCCGTGACCATGGTGTTGGAATACCAGAAAAGCATCTATCCCTGATATTTGATCCCTACTTTTCTACCAAGGAGTTGGGACTTCAGAAAGGACTTGGCTTGGGACTCACAACAACCTACTCCATTGTCAACCGACATGACGGTTACATAACCGTTGAATCCGAGATGGGTGTCGGAACGACGTTTACTTTATATCTTCCTGCACATGAAAAGGATATCAGTCAATCAGAGCCCCTAGGGGTAATCCAACCAGAAGAGCCGGGTGTCCGGACCGGGCGGGTTCTTTTAATGGATGATGAAGAAATGATCAGGGATATTGGCCATCGGATATTAAGTCGACTGGGGTACGAAACCGAACTTGCTGCTGATGGTAATGAAGCGATAGCGATGTATCAAGAAGCAATGGACTCAGGTAAGCCTTTTGAGATTGTCATACTGGACCTAACCGTGAAAGGTGGTCTTGGGGGCAAAGACGCCGTTAAAAAAATATTGAAAATAAATCCGCATGCTAAGGTGATTGTTTCAAGCGGTTATTCAAATGATCCTGTGATGGCAAGATTCAGGGAGTATGGTTTTAGAGGGGCTTTGCCCAAGCCATACAAAATAATAGATATGATTGAAACATTAAAGAAGATTACAAAGGTAATCGTATAACCAAAACCGGGATCGGGGATTGCCTGACCACCCATTTGGCGGTGCTGCCGATCAGGACATCGGCGATGGCGCTCTGGCCGTGGGTGCCCATGACGATGAGATCACAACTCAGTTTCTTGGCGGTTTCAACGATAACTTCGGCGGGTGAACCGCTTTGGATCAAAATTTCGTCAGTAATAAAGGCCTGATCTTCCCCATCGGCCTTGGCCTCCTCGGAAAATGCCTGCAAAACTTCTTTCAGGGCAACCGGCCCCCTCTTTTTGCCGATCAACTGATTCCGGGCTTCGGAATAATTTCGGTTTTTAATCTCTTGCCAGGTGTCGGCATTGATCATGTTCGTTATAAATTCTTCCCCGGGAAATTCAGCGAGCACATGCAGGATCGTGATGCCGGCGCCATACATATTGGCCAGGCTGACCGCATAGGAAAAGGCGTGAACTGCACTTTCCGACAGGTCGGTTGCATACAGGATTTTTTTGATCTGGATGTTGGGTAGGTTCACGTTTATCTCCCGAAATATAAATTGGGCAGCCACAGGGCAATCCCGGGAAACAGCATGACAATGGCCAAACCGACCATCATAACCAGCACGAAGGGTATGATCGAGCGGTAGATATCCGCCAGCGATACCTCCTTGGGCGCCATGGCCTTCATCAAAAACAGGTTATAGCCGAAGGGCGGCGTCATGTAGGCAATCTGGCAGGTGATCGTATAGAGAACACCGTACCAGATCGGATTATAGCCCAGACTGATTACCAGGGGCACATAAAGGGGCGCTACAATAATCAGCATGGCCGTATCGTCCAAAAACATACCCATCAGGATGTAGGACAACTGCATCATCACGAGGACGCCGAACGGGCTGAGCCCCCATCTTTCGATAAATAGAGACTTGATGGCATGCACGGCACCCAGACCGTCAAAAACCGCACCAAAACAGAGGGCTGCCAGAATCACCCACATGAACATGCAGCTGACGCTCAGCGTATTTTTTAAGGTCTCATCGAGCACCCGCCGGTTTAAGCGGCCCTTGACGAGAGCGGCAATGGTGGTTGCGGTCGCTCCGGCGGCCGAACATTGAACGAGACTGGTGATCCCCATCAGAAAAAGTCCGGTCATGGCGAAAATAATGACCAGGGGAACGATTCCGGCCCGCAGCAGTCGCAATTTCTGCCCCCAGGTGATGGTCTCCAGTTCTTGCTTAGATAATGCGGGTCCCAGCTGGGGCTGAAGTCGGCACCTGATATAAATGTATGCCATAAACAGGCCTGCCAAGAGGAATCCGGGAAAAACACCGGCCAGCCATAGCTGGCCGACGGGTTGTCTGGCGATCATGCCGTAGAGAACCAGCACCACACTGGGCGGAACCATAATCCCCAGGGAACTGCCGGCCTGGATGACACCGGTAACCATGACCTTGTTATAGTTGCGCTTAAGCATTTCCGGCAGGGCGAGGCTCGCGCCAATGGCCATGCCGGCCACACTCAAGCCGTTCATAGCAGATACGGCGACCATCAGCCCCATGGTTCCGATGGCCAATCCACCACTGACCGATCCCATCCAGACATGAAACATTCGGTAGAGGTCGCTGGCTATGCCGGATTCCGAAAACATATAGCCCATATAGATGAACAACGGCAGGGTCAGGAGGGGATACCAGTTCAGTAAGGCGAACGCCGCGTTAAAGGGCATTTCGGCCGCACCCTTGCCCCACAACATTAGCGCAAACAGTGTAGCGACCCCACCGATGGCACCGAAGACACGCTGCCCGGTGAGCAGCATCAGCATCATGGAAGAAAAAATCAGTACCGCGATAAGTTCATAACTCATGTTAAAGCTTCTCCCCTCTCGCCTTTGCTAAATCCTTGAAAAATGTGGCGATTGCCTGCAACAGCATCAGCAGCACGCCGGTTCCCATGATAATTTTGATGGGAGCCATATACGGTGCCCAGGCGGATCGATTTTTTTGCCCGTACATGACCGCGTATTCTATACTGGAATAGGCGCCGTAGAGGAGAAACACCAGGTAGAAAATCATAAAGAGACCGCTAAAAACGTCAACCGTAGCCTTTCTCTTGTCCGACCAGCGGCCATAGAGCAGATCCATTCTGACATGCCCTTTGAGCATCATGGAGAACCCGCCGCCAAGCAGATAATAAGCGGCCATCGTGAACTGTGCCATCTCGACAGACCATATGCTTGACTTGCCAAAGAGGTTTCTGGCTACCGGTTCGTATAGCAGAATCCCGATCATAAGGAAGACAAGATACATGGAGAACGTGCCGACCACCTTGTTAACTGCATCAACAGCGTGCACGAATTTTTTTACTGCTGTAGGCATTTTTGCCCCTTTCCTTTGGTGCCGTTACCCGGAATCAAATTGAGCGACTTTTTACCCGAATTGCACCGATCTATTTCATATTCCCGCCAGTGGCAGAATTATGCATCAGTATTTCAGCACATTTACCGGTAACAAATCGCTCAGCCTGAATTTTAATCTTGGTTTTAGAGGTTTGCCTTCCCTGGTCGGTATAAAACGCGAGCCAGGAAAGGCTTGCTCTATATTATACGTTTAATACCCAATAACCTAGTACCGGTAGGGAGGACCGGCGTCTTTCATGGTTTGGGCGTATTCTTTGAGTATTTTGACGACCTTGGCACTTCTGGGGCTCTTTTTGGCAGTCTCGTCCCAGAATTTAAGGGCGGCATCTTCCACCTGCTTCCACTCTTCTGGGGGGATGGAGGTGAGCTTCAGTTTCCCGCCCTTGGTGCGGTAATGCGCCTCACCCCACCAGTACCAGTGTTGCCGATAGTAATGCGAACTGTCCATTTGAAGTTTAAACAACGTTTGCAGGCGCTCCGGCAGGGCATTCCATGCATCGGAGTTGGCATAATACGAACCCGCCCAGGCGCCGGAGATGGGATTGGTCAGATAATAATTGGTGACATCCGCCCATCCGACCGTATAGTCCTCGGTGATGCCGGACCAGGCCACCCCGTCCAATTCACCGGTTTGAACGGCCATCTCGATGTCCTCCCAGGGCAGGGTTACCGGGATGACGCCGAATTGCTGCATGAACCTGCCGCCGGTGGGAAACATGAACATTCTCAGTCCCTTGAGGTCTTTAAGGTGTCGGATCGGCTTGGTGGTAGCAAAATTGCAGGGGTCCCAGGCCCCGGCACTGAGCCAGGTGACGCCTTTGATTTCAGAGAAGGCTTCCTGCCAGATTTCGTTCAGCCCGTACCAGTTAAACAGCACCGGAACATCCAGTGAATAGCGGGAAGCAAAGGGGAAGTAGGCGCCAAATATGGACACGTCCACAGGTGCCGCGATGGAGTCATCATCATACTGGACGGCTTCAATGGTTCCCTTTTGCATGGCTCTAAACAACTCACCCCCGGGCACCAGCTGATCGGAATTGTACAGCTCGATCACCATCTCGCCATCGGCGACCTTGTTAAACGCATCGATTGCCGGTTTGCAGACATGCGCGGCAAGGGCTGCACCGGCATAGGTTTGCATTCTCCACTTGATGGTGGTTTTCTTGGCCGCATGTACAAAGGGTGCATTTACCGCTGTGGCAGCTATTGCAGCGGCCCCTACGCCTGCTTTTTTGAGAAAATCGCGTCTTTTCATTCTAACTGGCTCCTTTCATGGTGTTATGGTTAACGAACGTCGAAATCAAATTGACAGAATACAGATGAATAAATCGTGGAATCCTTAAGGTGTCAAGATGATGGCCCATCGTCAAGGATTTAATGCGCCACAGCGTCGATATATCCCTGCTGTGATGCAAAACGGACTACCTGTCTATACAATTTTTGTGATAAAAAAAAGCCCTCTTTTTAAAGCTCGAGCAAAGCTTAACCTAACACTTGCGTTAGGGTCATTATTTTTTGACTAAATATTGGAGCTTTGTCAAGAAATTTATGGTAAATTGGAAATCCCATTTTTAGAGTTCAGTAATTAACCCGCCCAGATGACATCAAAACATTCTCATCAATAAAAGAGATTGACTCAATATATACAGCCGTTATATTTATTCCGTTTAATTAATCCGCCCTGAAAATTAGCATTTTATAAAAGAAGTATGAACCGATTTAGATCGAAAAAGAGGAAACTGAAATGAGCAACACAACGCGCCTTTTGGACCAGGAATTTACAACGGAAGTATGCCATCGACTTTTACCGGAATGGAAAGGCCTCGATATCCAGATCATCGAGCTGAGCGGCGGCATAACCAACAAGCTGTTTCGGATCCGATCGGAAAAGGGAGATTACACGGTTCGGATTTATGGCGATAAAACAGATCTGTTCATTAACCGTGACCACGAGGCCCACACGATCCAGGAAATGGCCAAGGTCGGCGTCGCCTCCAGCATGATCAAATACATGCCCGAGATCGGGGTGACCATTGTGGAATTTATCGGCGATTCCATCGTTCTCACCAACGATCATTTTCAGGACCCGTCGCTGCATTCGAAAATCGTGGCGCCGATCCGGAAAATCCATACGAGCGGGGTGCGGCTGAAAAAGATTTTCAACCCGCTCGTGGAAGTGATGAAAATGTCAGCCATCCTTAAGGGACTCGATGCGGAATATAAGGAATTTGATATATCAGGCACTATCCAACGCCTGATCAAGCTGTCGAGCATCATTAACCTGCCCGAAAGTGAATATACCCCCTGCCACAATGACCTGCTGGCTGATAATTTTATCCTGATCAATGACGATGCCCGTGACCGGTACGCAGAACCCATGTATATCATCGACTGGGAATATGGCGGCATGGCACCCAAATATTATGATATGGCGGATATGTTCCAGGAGATTCTGGTTCCGCGTGCATCGGAAAAATGCATTGTTGCGGAATATTGTGAAGGCGACAACTCCGATCGGACCCTATTCTTTATCGATCTGTTCAAACCATTTCCAGATATTTACTGGTTTTTGTGGAGTCTGATTCAGCTCAATATTTCAAAAATCGAGTTCGACTATTACAATTACGGCAAGGTTAAATATGAGAATGCAGTGGGCAACTTGGGATTTGTTGAGAAGGAGTACGGTGTAGCCGTCTAACAATACACAGCGTCGTTCTAAATTACGCATTTGCCATTTGGAGAGTTGATTTTTTAATTATTATATCGAGTCAATCATGCAGAACGCTGTGTATGTATGGGAAAGGATTTAATTAGACAGGATTTACCGGAGTTTTTGGATTTTTAAAATACCCGGTTTCCAGATGAAACCGGGTATATGCAATCCGCTGAACGGAAATTGAATCGAATCCATACCTCAACACTTCACGGCTTTTGCAGCAACAGGACAAAAATTAAGCCAACACTTCGGCGAGACAATCGAACGATCCGTTCCATCCGAAAGCGTGGCTTTCTTTCGACGCTTCCGTCGGCAAGAAATCATGGGTCAGAGTTAAGCGCGTGGAGGACCCCATGTCCTCAAACTCAATGGTAATCACGGTTTCGGCGTATAGGCCGGCACTTCCCTCACAGCCCTGTCCATCCAAAATCCCGGTAAATACCAGTTTGTTGGGCGGGTCGATTTCGCGGTATTCACCTTGATGGGTGGCGATTTGCCCGTCCGGCAGCTTCAACGTGTACTGGTATTTTCCGCCGACCTTCAAATCGATCTGGGCGGATTCAGTGGTAACGCCCTTGGGTCCAAACCATTTCATTAATATTTCCGGATCGGTCCAGGCTTGAAATACTTTTTCGCGCGGTGCGTTGAAATCACGTGTCAGTGATAAGGTGTAACTTTGAATATCAGCAGCCGGTAAGCTCATTTTAGGTCTCCTTCATATGTTTTTGTTAAGATATTCCGCTAATGCATCGAATTGATCTTCCCAGAATTGCCGGTAGCGGGCGATCCAGTCCGATGCCAGCTTGAGTGAATCTGATTGCAGTTGAAAACGGTGCCATTGGGCATCTTTTTTACGTACGATCAGATTGGCGTTTTCCAACACCTTTAAATGCTTGCTGATGGCCGGCTTGGAGATCCCAAACGGTTCGGCCAATTGACCCGCAGAAGCTTCTCCGATGGCAAGTCTTTCTATAATCGCCCTGCGCGTCGGGTCGGCCAAAGCAGCAAATATTGAGGTGAGGTCCTTAGTGATCATTAATTAACCTTTCGCTTAATTAACCTTAAGGTTAAACATAAAGACCTTTTTCCAATTGTCAAGGGTCAAAAAAAATAAAGCGTTATTTGGTTATTTGTTGTTCGTGATTGGGTCGTGCGATTTATGGGGTGATATGCTATAACCCTAATTATTATTCTGGTCATTGAATATTGAGATTTGGGATTTATTTGTAGTTTGGTGCATGCGATTTGGAATTCCCTTATCTTAAAAATCTATAATGAACGTAAAAAGATTGGGAATTAAGCTGTCGGACGGCGGACCATCCCCCCCGAATAGAAGGTATCCATGCTCTTAATTCACCCGCCGGTGGCCAAACCCTGTGAGCCTCCCGGCGGCATTGCAAAACTTGCCGGGGCGCTTAAACGCCACGGGGTGAAACATTCGGTTTTAGACGCCAATCTGGAGGGGTTGTTGAACCTCATCCTGGGGCCGTCGGCCGCATCCGACCGGTGGACCGTGCGGGCATTTCGCAGCCGGCGTCACCACCTTGAAGCGCTCAGGAAACCGCCGCTATATCGCACGCCCGATCGCTATCGACGAGCAGTAGCAGACCTCAACCGGCTGGCTGAAATGGCTGCCCGCCAGAAGTCGGTTCACCTGAGCCTGGCAAACTACCAGCATCCCGAGCTTTCTGCGCTCAGAAGTTCCGATCTTCGCCGGGCGGCCCGCTATCCGGAGGACAATCCATTTTTCGTGTATTTTAAAAACCGCCTGGAGACGCTTTTTGAAAAAGAGCAGCCGCGTGTTCTCGGGGTTTCCATGAATTATCTGAGCCAGGCCCTGTGCACATTTGCCATGCTGGGCTTTATCCGTCGACAGTGGCCGGAGCTGACCCTGGTTCTGGGCGGCGGGCTGCTCACTTCGTGGATGCAGCGGCCGGGCTGGCAAAACCCCTTCCAAGATCTGGTGGATCACCTGGTAGGTGGTCCGGGGGAAGCGGCCCTGCTCACTTTACTCGGGACTCCCGGGGTACGGACATCCCCAGCGAAACATTACCAGCCCGACTACGATCTATTCCCCCTGGCGGATTATCTGGCACCCGGCACGATTTTGCCCTACAGCGCATCGACGGGCTGCTACTGGAACCGGTGCGCATTTTGTCCCGAAAAGGCCGAAGGCAACCCTTATGCAGCCGTACCGGTCGACCGCGTCATCGGGGATCTCAAAGTGCTGGTGGAACAGACCCGGCCGTCTCTGATCCATCTGCTGGACAATGCCGTCAGCCCAGCCCTGATGGAGGCCCTGGTGATGCAGCCTCCGGGAGTTGCTTGGTATGGATTTGCCCGGATCAGCCGCCGTCTGGCAGATCTGGATTTTTGCAGGGCACTGAAACGATCCGGCTGCGCGATGTTAAAAGTCGGCCTGGAATCCGGGGCTCAAACCGTACTGGATGCGGAGCAAAAGGGAATCGACCTGGCATTGGCCACCCAGGCGTTGCGAAACCTCAAAAAAGCAGGCATCGCCGCATATGTCTATCTGCTCTTCGGAACGCCTTCGGAAACCCTAACCGAAGCGCGCACGACCCTGGAATTTACTGTCAGACACAGCGACTCGATCGATTTTCTGAACCTGGCCATTTTCAATTTGCCAATATGTGCACCGCAGGCTCAGCAGCTGGAGACCAAAAGCCTTTATGAGGGTGACCAATCGATTTACACCGGGTTTCGTCATCCCAAAGGGTGGGACCGTGGATCCGTCAGGCAATTTCTGGCTAAAGAATTTAAAAGGCATCCTGCCGTGCGAAAGATCTTGATCCAGGACCCGCCCCTTTTTACTTCCAATCATGCACCGTTCTTCAAGTTAGAACATGTCCGGTTTCAAATCCAGTGAATAGTCGACACCCGCCATGCCGAATCCGTGGTGCCTTAAAAATTCCGCCCTTAATCCCTCAATGTCGGCAAGCTCGCTGAGGTTGTCCTGATCGACCTGCTGCCAGAGATTTCGAACCTCATCCTGAACATCCGGACGCATTTCCCAGTCATCGAGACGAACTCGACTTCTGGCATCCAGCTTGGGAACATCTCCGCTGAACAGAAAATCCTGATAAAGGCGATGGATTTGCTGGATGCAGCCTTCATGCAGGTTTTTCGCTTTCATGACCCGGTACAGCAGGGCAATATAAAGTGGAACCGCCGGTATGACGGCACTGGCGCGGGTGATCAGGGCTTTGTTGACGCTGATCAGCGCATGTCCTTCTATGGCTGCCAGCATGCTGTTGATATCCGCGGCCTTTTGTTCCAGATCTTTTTTGGCGGCACCAATGGTCCCGTCACGATATAAGGGACGGGTTTGCTCCGAGCCGATATAAGAAAACGCAACGGTCTGAAAGCCCCGGGCGAGAAGATTTTTGGCAAGCAACCGGTCGATCCACAGCATCCAATCTTCGCCACCCATCACTTTGATGGTGTGCGCAATCTGCTCCTCGGATGCCGGCGCGGCGGTAACCTCACTGACAACACCGCTCAGAAAATCAACTGTTTTTGCCGTAAACGGATTGTCGATGGGTTTGATGACCGAAGAATAAATTTCACCGGTGGCCGGATCGATCCGCCTGGGAGCTGCAATGCTGTAAATTAAAAAATCAACCTGGCCCAGCCGGTCTTTGATGATGGCCATGGTTTCTGATTTCGTTTCCTCGGAAAACGCATCGCCATTGACATTCCAGGCCGACCGCCCCGCAGTTTCCGCTGCATGCCTGAAGGCCTCGATGTTATACCATCCGGCCGTTGCGGTCCGGCTGGCACTGCCGGGCTTTTCAAAGGCCAGTCCGATCGTTGCCGCATCAGATGCAAAAGCCGACACAATTCTGGCCGCCAGGCCATAGCCGTTGGATGCGCCGATAACCAGTACTTTTTGAGGGCCCTCAATTTTTCCGCGTTCCCTGACATAATTTATCTGCGTTTTGACCTGGGCCGCGCATCCCACCGGGTGTGCATTGATGCATATATTCTGTCGTATTCTGGGATTAATGATCATAATTTTCTGTGCTCCATGTATTAGGATTGCGAACTCAATAACTTGAACCATATTGCTCGTCTTTTGGCCCGTCTTCTGCGTTGCGTTAAAGCCCACGTACGGTAAGTATGCGACCCTCAACGCGCCTTGAATACGAACCAAAATCCGTCGCAATCTTTGTTCAATTTATTTCGTCCCCAATCCTTAGTCTCACAGAGCTTATAAAATCCGTTTGGCGAAGTCCACAACTTTTCCACCATGGAAGATCGCAAATAAAATGATTTTTTTAACGGTAAAGTTGCCCCCAAGGATGCTGATGCTGCTTAGGCGCAATTTATGGGTTTCATGTGTCAGGGAGTTGAGGTGCTAGATCCCAACCCGGACAAGCCGGAATTGAATATTGACGATTGAAGATTGAAGATTTGTGTGAAACTGCATTGATTTAGACGGGATTAACAGGACCAACAGGATTTTTTTTGCTGATTATGGCTATGTCCTGTTTTAAAAAACCATCGAGAATCCTGGACGGGGTATTTATCAGGGCGGATTAATTAAAGCGCAACCCCTTTTTTGCGCAGAAAGTCCGCAAAGCTTTCCCGTTGCGGAATTTCGAAATGAACGTCGTTTAAATTCTCGCGGATCGGAAGCCGGCCATAGGCATGACAGGCCGCCACAGCCGCGTGAATATGCTCAGGCGGAGTTTGGAATCCCGGATTAAAATTGGTCAACCGCCTCAAGGACCTTCAGCATGATGCCGCTGATTTCGTCCTGCCGTACCCCGATAAAATCCATGGTGCCTGTTTCAAGCTCAGAGAAGGTCTCATCGTCGTCGTAGGAGATGCCACCCATCGTTGCAACATAGTCCGCCATATGGATTACATAGGACAGTTCATCGCCGTTTGAAATCGATGGTTGATGATGACTCCCGATCGCCAGACTGATATTTTCAGGAATATTCCATGTCTGGCAAACCTCAGATGCAATTTCTGCATGATCGAATCCGAAAATATATCGTTCAGCTTCGAGAAAGGTTTTTTCCTCTTGCACCATATAAACGGAGATTTGGTCCATATTTTGCCGGATATGTCTGTCAAGGATGATTTTACCCACATCATGGATTAACCCGGCTGTGTGAGCCTCGTGGATTAAGTCTTTATTTTTTATTTCCGCTATCATTTTGGCGGTGAAGGCTACCGAGAGTGAATGTTTCCAAAGTTCCTGCGAGTCGTAACCATATCCCGGCATACTCCCGGACAGGATATCAGCGGTACCGGCCATGGTAACGATTTCGCCCAGAGTATGATAGCCCAACAAAATTGAGGCCTGGTGGATGGATGAAATCTTGCCGCTCATCCCGTAAAAGGCCGAATTGGCCATTTTTAGAACCTTAGCTGCAATGGCCTGATCTGTTTCAATGACACCGGTGAGGTGCGAGATGTCTGAATTGGGATCAGATATTATGTGCTGGAGGTCAATCACAACTTGAGGCATCGGGGGCAAATCTTTGATGCTCTGAATAATCCTGTATTTCAACTCTTCTTGATTTTGCGCGGTTTCAGACTGGCAGGCCCTGGTGGAAGATTCTCTTTCATCCCGGGAAGTCGCCGCAATTTGATCTAATTCCGTGTCAATTTTTACATTTTCATCGCGAGATCGGCAATTACATACGTGTTTGCTGATCCCGCTTAACAATTCATCCTTCGATTTATGCTTATTTTGACAACCATCGCAGACAGCTTCCATATCTCCCTCCCTCAGAGTATACTATCGGTCTTAATATCGGCATTTATTTCCGATTCTTTAATGGAGAAAATATGTTGCCAAAAGAAAGTTGATGATTATCTTGAACCAATTTAGAAGTACTAAATATCTTACAACCCATCGACGGAATTCGAAATGAAAAAAAGAGATCTCAATCAGATAAAGAAGATATTAACCCAGCAACTTTCAGAGTTTTTAAGCAGGGCCGACTGCAGTCTGGATGGGGTTGGGGAATCCAACGAAAATTTGTCCGATGTTCTTGATCGGGCCGCATTAATTGCCGAGCGAAATTTTTCTCACCATCTTTGCAGCCGGGAGAAACTCCTTATCAGAAAAATCGAGCGCTCCCTGCAGGATATCGAAAACGGAACCTACGGACGCTGTCAGCACTGTGAAGAAGATATTTCGGTTAAGCGGCTGAAGGCCCGACCAACAGCCCGATATTGTATCGATTGTAAAACGCAGCTTGAAACCATGGAGCGGCTGACAGGTATTGAGACCAACTAAGCAGTTGTCTTGCCACCCCCCGACTGCTGAATTACCTTGGCCACCAACCCCGTCCAACCGGTTTGATGGGCAGACCCCAGCCCGGCGCCATTGTCGCCGTTGAAGTACTCGTTAAACAGAATGAGGTCTCGCCAGTTGGAATTGCCGCCGTCAGGCAGATAAAGATGGTTTTCAAAAAACCAGTTCAATCTCCACTTAAATACCGGCAGGTTTTCAAGCAGCTCATATTCAAGCGTTTCAACAGCCAACAAGGGCATCAGGCCGACCAGGGATCGCACTTTCATGTAGCTGTGGGTGGGCGTGCTGTCCAGGTAAAACCAGTATTCTTTGGCGTCTTCACCATGATTGCCTTCGGATCCGGTCAGTCCGAACATCCGCTCCTTTAATATGGGGTCTTGCCCGTTCCAAAGCCCCAGGGCAAAGCAGATGTACTGGAAGCGATCAGAGATGCCGGCAATAATGAGAAGTTTGATCTCGCAAAATCATATACTGGAGATCCTTATAGTAATACGATGAAATCAGTGGCTGGTATACTGGGCAGCGCTTTTCAGGACAGCATGCCGCAGGCATTGAATCTGGAACGAATTGAGATTCAGACCGCCTGGGGAATGCAGGTGCTTTATCACGCCAAAAATTTCCAGCGCCCGGCTTATTTATTGTTCCGCCACGGTTTACCCCATCGGTTGCTGCCCAATCAAATCAACTTTCGGTCCCAGGCTCAGGCCTTAAAACAGGTGGACTGCGGGGCCTTGCTGGTAACCAGCTCAGTGGGCGTGATGGCCTCCGATCTGCCCCTGTTCAAACCGATGCTCGTGACGGATCTGATGATGCTGGACAACCGACTGCCGGATGGTTCGACCTGTACCATGTTTACCGAGCCGTCTTCAAAGCAGGGGCATCTGGTTGTAACGGAAGGATTGTTTTCGGGGGAATTAAATCGGCAAATTCACAGGCTGGCTGGAGACCTGATTCATGTAGCAAGGCAACAAATTATTTTTGCTTATGTTCCCGGACCGCGCACCAAAACACCGGTGGAAAACAAAATCTGGCACGAACTGGGCGCCCAGGTAAATTCCATGACCCTGGCACCTGAAGTAATTTTGGCCAATGAATTGAAAATCCCCTGTACGGGATTGGTGGTCGGCCACAAGTATTCGGCCCCGGAAATTAAAAACATTGCCGACCCAAAATCAATGTCCGATTCACTGGAATCTTCCAAATACGCAATGGAAACCTTGGTCTTGCGATTCCTTGAAGATGGCGAACCGGTTTCGTTCGGCAACCGGATTTACCGGTTCAACCATGAATAGCACCCGGCCGGATCGCAATGAACTGATCGCATTTGCCCGCAGATACGCTTCCGGTGTAAGCGATAGGTCTCCCTTGGAGCAGCTGAGGGGGGGCAGTCTGAATTTTGTCTGGCGCATACACAGCCCATCCGGTAAATCATTTATTATTAAGCATGCGCCGCCGTATATTGCATCAGTGCCGGACATTGCATTCGATGACAGCCGCATTGTATTTGAGGTAAACATTCTCAAGGCATTTCAGTTTCGAAATGAGCTCAATCAACTAATCGGAATCAGTGTTCGGCCGCCTGAATTTCTGGGAAGTGACAACCGCCGCCATCTCCTGCTTATGGAGGACATCGGCGCCTGGCCGGATTTACTGCAGGCCGTTCGGTTTACCGGTTACAACTTTGCTTCCTTGGGCAGTAATCTGGGAGCATATATTGCTCAACTGCATCTGCAAACTTATCAAAACAAATGGTTTGCCGATAATTTTGCCAATTTGCCGGTCCAACGAACCCGGCTGCAGGTCCAATATAATGGCTGCCTGGAATTTTGTCGCCGAGCGCACCTGCCGGATGCTGAAAAGATCGGAAAATTGTGTCGTCAACTCGGCGAAAAATTCAATACGGTGGGAAAATGTCTAATTATGGGCGATCTTTGGCCTTATTCGATACTGTTGGGCCGCGAAGAAATTCGACTGATTGACTGGGAGTTGACACACTTTGGCCGCCCGGCCCAGGACGTGGCCCATCTCTCAGCTCATTTATGGATGATGTTCCATCGGACCTCCCGGCCGTCACAAAAAGATCGAATCGGCCGATTCAGACAAACATTTCTGGCGAGCTACTTTAATGAGGTCGCGAGGCAAAAGCCGGAACTCATCAGCGCGGAAGATGAGCGCGATTTTCAAATCCACTTTGGCGCGGAAATTTTAGCCCGCACTCTGGGAAATTTTCAAAACAATTATCTTTACGACGGGCTAACACCGGAGCATCCGGTTATTCTGGAAGCCATTGCAGAGGCCCGTAAATGGATCTACGGAGACTATGCGGCATTCAAGCCATAAACTGATGAAAAATAAAGCAATAGATGAACTAACGCCTGCTGAATGGGAATCCCTGTGTGATCATTGCGGTCTTTGCTGTCTTCAGAAGCTTGAAGATGAAAATACAGGCAAAGTTAAATATATCGGTATTGCATGCGAATTTTTGGATATTGAGAAGTGTGAATGTCTGGTGTATGAAAATCGCCATTTCGCCAACCCGGATTGCGTTGCCCTGACCAGGCACAATATCAGGCAGTTAAAATGGCTGCCGGACAGCTGTGCCTACCGCCGGCTGGCTGAAGGCAGGGAGTTGGAGTGGTGGCATCCGCTGAAAACCGGCGACCCCGCTACGGTTCATCAGGCGGGAATATCCGTACGCGACAAAACGGTATCCGGCTTTTCTAAATTTTCGCTTGACAGGCTGGTTGATATCCGATAATTGGTCTTACCGGTCAAGCCGGTAACTCTGGCCACGACTTTAGATCCCAACTCTCTTCGTTCAATCGGGACTGTCGGAATTGTGGCATAATGATTGACATCCCTGAATGTACTATTTTTCTGGACGGATGTACTACCGTGAAAAATAACTCAGATTCTCCCTTTACCCGGGTCACCCAAGCCGGTTTTAAAAAGAAGAGCTCCCTGATCGCCGATCAGATCCTACAACTGATCAAGACCGGTGTCTATGAACCTGCGGCTAAATTGCCACCTGAACGAATTATTGCCGAACGGATGAAAGTCGGCCGGCCATCCGTCCGGGAAGCCATCAGTGCCCTTCACATTGCCGGCATTCTGGAAAGTCGGCCGGGGGACGGTACCTATGTTGCCGTTAGTCCACCGATCGACTTTCCGGTGGATAATACCCTGTCGGTGTTGGAGGAAAGCGATAGTCCCTTTGAAATTCTTCAGGCCCGTAAAGCCATGGAAATCGGTGTGATTCATTTGGCCATCAAAAACGCGACGGAAGAAGATATCCAGCGGATAAAAGCGGCCTGGAAGCATAAACGCGATAATGCCCGCCAAGGCAATTATGCAGAATTCATTCGTCACGGCCGGGAGTTTCATCGTACCATCGCCGAGGCCACCGGCAGTCGGTCGATCGTGAGCCTGACCGAGGGTTTATTGAAAATGACCCACCAATCTTTATGGGTCCACATGCGGGAGCAGTATTACCGGCAGGATAACAGCCGGCTTGAACCGATGATAAAACTGCATGACGACATCGTTAAGGCAATCGAAAATCGCGATTCAGAAAATGCGATAAAACTCATCGAAAAGCACTATGACATCCAAATTGAGCAGCACTACCACGATATCAGCGAAACGACTGCCAAGAAGGATAGGTAAAGAATTAAAATGATTTCGGATTTTGGATTGCGGATTGCGGATTGCGGATTTAACTGGAATTGTACATTTTTCAATTCTCCGCCTCCGGCGAATCGATATTAAAACGGACGGAGCAAAGCGACATCCACAAATATTCAATCTGCAATCTTCAATCCCAGTTCGTCCGGGTTAGGGCGGTTAGACGCAACCCAACCCGAAGCGGTGTTTAACCTGCAACAAAAAATTCAAAGAGGAGGTAGTGTATGAAAGCAAAAAGTATGTGGTTAAAACTGGCATTGGTTTTATTTGCGGCAGTCTTTGTCTTGAATGCCGCACCGCTTAAGGCTGAAACAGTCATCACGCTCTGGAGTCACTGGGCGGACCACGACAGTAAACGCAACTTTGTCGAAGGTGCCGCCCGGGCATTTGAGGGCGCCAACCCGGGAGTGAAAGTCAAGGTAACCTGGTATGAAAAAAAAGCGCTTTATGCTGCACTGAAGACCGCTTTGCGGGCCGGACAGGCACCGGATATTTTCTACGGCGAAACCAACCAGATCGAGTATTTGGAAAACAATATGCTCTACGATCTATCCAAAGGGCTCAACTGGAACAACATCGAAAGCTGGGCCAAAGAGGGCTGGACCTACAAGGGCGGTGTTTACGGGTTCCCGCTGGAGGCCTGGACGGTCGAGCTTTACTACAATACAAAGATGCTGGCCGAGCTTGGTTTCAAACTGCCGGCCGACAGTCAATTCAACCAGTCTGATTTTTTGGAGGTCGTCAAAAAAACCCGCGCCGCCGGCATCACGCCCCTTGCCCTGGGGGTTGGCGACCGACCCTACCCAGGCGCATTCCTGGTCCATGAAGCACTGCTGAAAAACCTGGACACCGCCGATTATGACAAACTGCTTAAAGGCCAGCTGGACTGGAGTGATACACGGGTTCGAGAAGCATTGGAATTTGTCAAAGCGGTGATCGACGCCAAGGCGCTGCCGAGCAGTTTTTCGACCTTGAAGCTGGGTGAGTCCCATTTTTACTTCCACACCAAACCGGGCGCACTGATGTTTCTAATGGGCAGTTTCTATCCATCGCGGGCCTTTAACCCCACCGACAAAGGCGGACAGCCGCCGGACTTTAACCTGGGCATCATGCAGTATCCGGCGTTGGATAAAGGCGCCTGCAACAATTGCAAGACCATCACCATCGGCGGCAGCTATGTCGTCAACGCGGCTTCCAAACACCCGGACACGGCCATCAAATTCCTGAATTCACTGGCCACACCGGAGATGGGCAATAAATGGCTCGAAACGGTCCTGGTACAGACCGGCATCAAGGCTGATCCCAGCAAAATTACCGGGCCCTATGCATCTTATTTCCAGGATCTGGCAGCAGCCGATGCACCGTGCAAATTCTACCCTAACCTTCCGCTGGGCGCCATGCAAGGTAAAACCAAAGAAACGTTTATCCAGGTAGTCAACCAGGCATTTCCAGCCGGTCTGCTGAGTGTTGATCAAGTAATTGATAAAATGAACGCCGTACGTTGATCGTTGCTAAAAAATACCGCCCGCGGTGAAGATGAACCAAGGGCGGTATTTTACGAGCATGTTAGGGTCCTGCGCCTGAAAAGCTGATTCCGACTTAATATCGAAGTATTAAACTTTCAATGAGCGATACGGTTCTAAATAAGGGAAGGCTTTCATTCGGCATACAGCGTGATCTGTCGCGGCCGACCGGTGCGATTATCAGTTTCTTGCTGCCGGCCATGATGATTTATCTAGCCTTTACTGCCTACCCGGTAATCCGGACCCTATTTAACAGCGTCCACCAGGTGCTGCCGGGTCGTCCCAACGTATTTATCGGCTCTGAAAATTATATCGAGCTTTTCAACGATGAATTTTTCTGGCAGGCCGTCAAAAACACCCTGATCTGGGCCTGCACCGCCCCGCTGCTGGAGCAGGTTCTGGCGATATTGCTGGCCCTGGCCCTGTATGCCAGGATTCCGGGGGCCAGATTTTTCCGCATCGTCTGGTTTACCCCGGTGCTGATGTCCTTTGTGGTGGTCGGCATTATCTGGATGTGGATTTTTAATTACGACTGGGGGGCGGTTAACGTCATCCTGCGGGCACTGAGCCTGGACAGTTGGACGCGCTCGTGGCTCGGCGATCCATCGACTGCCCTGCCATCCCTGATTTTTGTGACCACCTGGATGTGGACGGGCTTTAACATGGTGGTGTTGCTGGCGGCCCTGCATTCACTGCCCTCTGAAGTGCTTGAAGCCGCCGAACTGGACAATTGCAGCTGGATGAAAAAACTCTGGTTCGTGATTATACCATTGATCAGACCGACCATTTTAAATCTGGTTGTGCTATCCTTTGTCGGCAAAATGAAAGTCTTTGACCTGGTCTGGATTATGACTAGGGGGGGGCCACTGTGGTCGACAGAAACGGTCTCCACCTATGTCTATAAGCGCGCCTTTGAGTGGAGCACATTTGATCTGGGTTATCCCTGCTCCATCGCCAGTGTCTGGTTTGTGATTGTGCTGGCCGGTGTGCTGCTGCTGACCGTATTGTTTCGGCAGCGTGGTAAATTGGAGTATTAGCGAATGTCGATTTTTCTCAGAAAATGGAAACATGCGGTTTTAATTATTGTTCTGTCGGTTTACACCGCCTATGCCGCCGGTCCCCTTTTCTGGGTCTCGATGATGTCCCTGCGCACCACGTCGGAAATTGCCCATGCCCCCTATGCTTTCCCGCAAAAATTCCATGTCGGCAAGTTTGCCGAAGCCTGGGTAAATTCAAATTACAACGTCTATTTTACCAACAGCGTCAAGGTGGTGCTGACAGCAGTGGCCATTGTCACGTTAATCGGCGGGATGGCGGCCCACTGTTTTGCCCGCTACCGTTTTCCGTTGCGCAAAGTCCTCTATTTTACCCTTTTCAGCACCATAATCTTTCCACCCCAGATTACGATCATCGCTCTGTTTCAAATTCTGGTGGAATACGGTCTGTACAACACCCTGACAGGGCTGACACTGACCTATGTCGCATTTCAACTGCCCATAACGGTGTACGTGCTGGAAAGTTTTTTCGCCAGGATTCCATCCGATCTGTATGACGCCGCCCGCATGGACGGATATTCCGAGTGGCGAATTTTCTGGAAAGTCAGCATGCCGGTGGCCTTGCCGGCGCTGTCGACAACCATCATTCTCAATACGATACTGCTGTGGAATGAATTCCTGTACGCCGTGGTTCTCATCACCGATGAGACCAAACGTACCCTGCCCCTCGGCATCCAAAAATTTATGGGGGACCAGTTGGAAGATATCGGTATGATTGCAACGGGACTGATGATCGCCATCATACCGGTGGTCATCATCTACATATTTTTTTCGGAAAAGCTGATTCAGGGGATGACGGCAGGAGCTGTAAAATAGGAGGTTGGGCGATGGCGGTTGTGAAACTGGAAGGGATCACGAAAGTCTACGAAGGTTCAAAAGAATCGGCCGTTAAAGACATCAACTTTCAGGTTGATGATGGAGAATTCATGGTCCTGCTCGGTCCATCGGGCTGCGGCAAGTCAACCATTTTGCGAATGATTGCCGGATTGGAAAACATTTCCGGCGGCCGACTCAGCATCGATGGGAAGATGATAAATGATATCCCTGCCAAAGACCGCGACATCGCAATGGTTTTCCAATCCTATGCACTTTATCCCCATATGAAAGTCAGAGATAATCTCGCTTTCGGCCTGCGGCGGCGGGGGATACCCAAAGCACAGATCAAACACCGGGTGAATCAGGTTGCCGAATCGCTGGGTTTGACGCCGTTTTTAAACCGCAGGCCCCATGCCCTTTCAGGGGGGCAGCGCCAGCGAGTGGCGGTCGGACGGGCGATCGTGCGCGACCCCAAAGTATTTTTGTTTGACGAACCGCTTTCCAATCTTGATGCTTCCCTGCGGGTGAGCACCCGCAACGAGTTGGTGAGTCTCCACGACCGGCTGGGTGCCACAACCATTTATGTGACCCATGACCAGGTCGAAGCCATGACCATGGGATCACGCATCTGCATTATAAATGAAGGCCAGCTGGTTCAAATCGGACCGCCCATGGAGGTCTATCGCCGACCGGCAAACACATTCGTGGCCGGCTTTTTAGGCAGCCCGCCCATGAATCTGCTGCCGGCCAATTTAGAACCGGGCAATGCGGGCCGATCGTTGCTGGGTATCGGAAGCCAGACCATCAACGCTCCTCCGGAGTGGGACAACTTGCTGGCGGGTCGTTCGGGAGAAGTTATTTTCGGGATCAGACCCGAGGATCTGTTTTTACCCGGTCAGGCTCAAAGCGGCAATGCTGTCGCTGAATTGAACATGGAGGTCAGCGGTGTTGAAGCGCTCGGTGCAGAAACGGTGTTGATTTTTAAAGTTGCCGGACTGGATCAGACCATCTTTGTCAAAGCCGATCGCTTTGCCGAAGCCCGTCGGGGCGATCGAATTCGTGTCAAGGCCGACTTGTCCGCTGCTCGCCTTTTCGACCCGCACAGCAAACAGGTAATAAAGGGAAAAATTGAAGATTGAAAGGAGAAAACATGGCAGACAAAGAAACGGCGGTAACGATCAAGCGCAATTTCACACGAACGGCCCAAAAATTTGTTAAACAATTCATGAATCTGCCCATCGGTAATGTTTGTGATGCCCAGGGACGTGTCGGAGCATTGGACTACCGCATTAAACCGGTCAGCGAGATGTCGCGATTTTACGGAACCGCCCTGACCGTCGACAGCGGGCCACGGGATAATCTGGCAGCCTGGGCGGCGCTGGAAATTGCCAAACCGGGAGATATCATCCTCATAACCACCGGTGGACATCTGGCAAGCTCCGTGGCCGGTGATCTTTATGTCGGAATGGCTAAAAATGCCGGTGTCGCCGCAATCGTAACAGACGGCGCCGTAAGGGATCTAGCGGGCATAAATGACGTCGGTATCCCGGTATTTGCCCGTGGTATTTGTGCCAATTCTCCCTGGAAAAACGGGCCGGGCCGGGTTGGCTTACCGATCGTCATCGGAGGCGTAGACGTTAACGCCGGTGATATCGTGGTGGGCGATCAGGACGGGGTGGTTATCGTGGCGCGCCGGACAGCAGCCGCTGTGGCCGATGGGCTAAAGGCGGTGTTGGCCAAAGAGAAAAAAATGGAGGCCAACGTTAAGGCCGGAATGACGGTACCGGGTTGGCTCAAAGAGGCCTATAAAGCCAAGGGGGTTCGGTATTTGGATTAGGGGCTTGCGAGGGAAAATGCGAATCCTCCCGAGGCGGATAAATATCGAATACTGAATGTCGAATGTCGAAGGAATGTATTCTGCCCGTCGTGAACCTCTGTGCCGAACGGTCTATTATTAAGAAAGAGCACAGCGCTACCGCCCTTCGGAATTCTGCGGTTCGCTTTTCAAATTGCGGAGTCTCATACGAGACCATAAATCTGAATTATCCGGGATAGGAGAGCTAAATGTCCACTCATAAGGTGTTTTACTTCAGCCACGCGCCCCAGAGTGTTTACGAAATCATTCGTGAAGAAGTGCCGCCGGGATTCGAGCTGATATCACTCAATGAAGATTCCGACGACGAACGCAAAAAAAAATTGGCGGAATGCGCGGCAGTCATTGTGGCGGCCCGCCCGATGACCCGTGAATTTATAGAGGCGGCCCCCGGATTAAAACTTTTGCACCATCAGGGCGTCGGCTACCAGGATACGGTGGATGTGGCAGCATTGAAGGAGCGCCAGATCGCGCTAGCCCTGACGCCGGCCGGCACGTCCATTGGTGTGGCCGAACACACCCTGCTGCTGTCCCTGGCGGTCTGCAAGCGTTTGCCCTATGCCGACAGTGAATTGCGGCAGGGGCGCTGGCACATCAACAGCCTGCGCCCCTATTCCTTCGAATTGAATGGCCGCACGGTGGGATATGTCGGTATGGGGCGCATCGGGCAGGAAACCGCCGCCCGCTTTAAAGCCTTCGGCACGGCCGGTATTTATTACGACCCGCACGCGGCGCTATCTCCAGGACGTGAAGAAGCGCTGGGTTTGAGCCGCGTAGAATTCAATGAATTGCTGGCCGCAGCGGATATCCTTACGCTGCACGTGCCTTCCGGTGACGACACCTACCACATGATCGATGAGGATGCGCTGAAGCAAATGAAGCCCAATGCCATTGTAATAAATACCGCCCGTGGAACAGTGATCGATGAAGCGGCACTCTGCAAGGCCTTGCAGGAAGGCCGCATCGCCGGCGCCGGCCTGGACGTTTTTGAAACAGAACCCTTCCAGCCGGACAACCCGCTGGCAGCCATGCCCAATGTCGTATTAACCCCTCATATCTCGGCCGGCACCCGGGATGCCCTCAAAACAAAAATGCGGGCCTTGTTTCAAAACGTTCAACGCTTTTTTAACGGTGATGAATTGGAGAACCGGGTAAAACTTTAGCTTAGTCGATCTGGTGGGCTTGGCCCCCTGACATCATATTGCGATAAATGTCTGATTTAGAATAGGCGCAGCGCAGCGACATCACTATGGGCTATTCAACGTTGGACGTTCGATGTTGGACGTTCATTTTTCAACTCTTTTTAGATCTTTTTTGTGAAATCTAAAACGTAAAAACCAATCCCATTTTGTTTACAATCATTTAAGGTGGAAGCTTGACTATCACGACCAGGACCAAAATAAGGGTAGCCATTGCCGGTGCCGGAATGGTCACGCGGCATCATCTTCGGGCCTGGGCCAGACTGCCTCAAGTTGAAGTGGTGGCGATTTGTGCCCGGCATATGAAAAATGCTAAAGCACGGGCGGCAGAATTCAACATCCCGACGGCCTATGATGATGTCGCTGTCATGCTGGACCGCGAAAAACCCGATGCCCTGGATATTGCCACTCCCCCTGAAGTCCATCGCGAACTGGCCAACCTGGCGGCCGACAGAGGAATTGATATCCTGTGCCAGAAGCCCATGACAGCTGATCTGGCTGATTCCGAACGGCTGGTTAGCGAGGTTGGTGACCGCGTACGATTCATGGTCCATGAAAACTGGCGTTTCAGGCCCCAATACCGTCAGGCGGCCAGATGGTTGAATGAAGGTCAGATTGGCTCTGTAAATGAGTTTCAGTTGACAGTCCGCAGCTCGGGGCTCGTCACCCGGACCGAAACCGGCAAACCCTTTGCCCTGGATCGCCAGCCCTTTCTTGCCGATCTTAAACGCTTCATCATCATGGAATTGCTGATTCATCATCTGGACACCATCCGTTATCTGATCGGCCCAGTTCAAGTCATGAATGCCAGCGCCGGGCGGGTCAGTCAGGATGTCGTCGGGGAAGATTTGGCCCTGATCAGTCTGAAGGCAGATAGCGGGGCCTTAGGGACGGTCAGCGGTAATTTTTCCGCTGCCGGTTTTCCACCGTTGCCGACTGATCGATTAGTGTTAATTGGCAGTAAGGCAAGCATCCTATTTGAAAATAATATTCTGCGTTTGTGCGGCGAATCCCAGAAAACCCTTGAATTTGATTTCGAGCAGGTCTACCAGCAATCCTATGACAACGCCATTGCACATTTCGTTCAGGCCTTGGAACGAGACATGCCGTTTGAAACCGGCACTGCCGATAATTTGCAGACACTGAGGTTGGTTGAAAACGCTTACCGGTTTGTCGGTCTACAGAGTAGAGATCCCTAGCCCAGAGTGCCGGGCTATGAAATTTTCTTCCTATTTCTATGAAATAGCTTCCACAATATCAGCTATTTGTTTTTGACCCTCATTACCATAACCTATAAAAATAATTCCAGATTTAATATTTTTTGTAAAGTGGCATGCGATTTGCTGTTTGTCTATAGATCAGGGGGGCGGGTTTAAGGCTTAATTCTCTTATCCGGACAAGTTTTAAACCCCTACCCCCTATATCGCCATAACCATATTAACTTGCAATGAGTGGGAGATGCTCATGATAGAGCTTGGCTTGGGGAAAGTCAATCCAGGGAGTCAAATCTCGCTCCCACTCCAAATAATTTTTTCACACCGTTAAATGATTGGCAATCTGGGGGGCCCATGATTTTTGTCTGGCAAAAGAATAAAATCTGGTTGTTCGTAGGAATGCTTTACGTTGTTTACTACTTGATCAAGAGTTCCAAAGCCCTTAAAAGGCTAGAAATACCACGGATAAATTTGGGTACGAAAAGCTGACGGCGATATGTGGTTGACTTTTTCCGATAAACTTAGAATTGTTTTGCGCCAGTTACGCAAGCGCCTTACCAAATACATTCTTGACCGGTCTCGATGGCTTCGGATAAGCTGAGGAGTCCGGCTGACACCATCATTGCTGCTTAAAGACCCGCAACGACCCCATACCGCCATCCACATGAATGATCTGCCCAGTATTCCACGACCCGTTATCTGATATCAAATCAAGACACCTGTATCAGGCCTTTTCATAATATCCACTAAAAACCCTTGCGATATCCCTTTGAAACCTGGTAATTTATCAATGCTCTATTTATGGTGAACCGCGCTGTTCAAATTTAGCCAGATTTGTTTCTGATCCATTAGGCATTGATGCGGATCTTAAGGGCATGCTCCCGAACACCATTGTTTCCATAGCCAAGGGCATTCCAGTGGGCGGTCTCAGGCTGCCGGATGCCGTTAGCGTCGGTTGCCCGTGCCATAATTGTATAGTCACCCCCGGTTCTAGCTTGCCATAAGTACTCCCAGTGACGCCAGGCGTATGGCTGCTCCAGTCCAATCAACTTAGCCGGATGCCAGGTTGCGCCATGGTCGACAGACACTTCAACTTTTTTGATCCCGGCTTCTCCGGCATAGGCCGCTCCCCGGACCGGCACGACACCGGCAGAAAGCGTTTGATCCATGACAGGCTCGACAATGATTGATTTAATGTCGATGTCTGTGACCACCTCACCGGATTTCGGATCTTCGCCTTTTTGGAATACGCGGTAGACCTTGTCCATAAAAAAACCCTCCGAGGACTTTTCCTGAACGGTGATCTTACTGAGCCACTTCACACAATTTGCTCCCGTCCACCCTAACGCCAGGGCCCGCAGGGGGTATCCATGTTTTAGCGGCAAGGGCTGCCCGTTCATTTCATAGGCCAGCAAAGTCGAGGACATGGCTTTTCCAAGCGGAATACTGCGAATAAATTTGATGCCGGCTGATCCCATTGGTTTGTCAAATCCTTCAAAGCCCACATGGCGGGCATTGTCCTGAAGGCCTGCTGCTTCAAGTAGATCCTTCAGCCATATTCCCCCCCAGATGGCATTGCCGACACCGCCGATGGTCCAGGGGTTGCCGGATGCCTTATTTTTAAGCAAAGAACGACTGTTGCCGGAACATTCCAGGGTATCGGCCACCTCCACTTTGGGTAGGCGCCGGATGTCCTCGAAGGACAACGAGAGCGCCTTTGCTACCAGTCCATCGACTCGCAGCACCCATTGCGATAGGTTGATCGGTGCGTCCGGGAACTGCCCCTGATTGCGCTTGAAGAAGACCTCATTGTCCGTTATCCATGAACGCAAAGATGCGGTGGGGGTTTCTGCGTTCAGGGGTCTTTCTGTCATCACACGCATTTTTTTATTCATCCTGATACCTTCCCAGCGTTTGAATTGAGAAATAATGGATTCTTCGATAGAATTTTCAAAGCTTACATGAGATTGCCAGTGCTTAATCTTACTTTATCGATCAAAACCACAATGTATATTATGTATACCTGTCAATGTGGATAGCAAATTAATCACAAGATGTAAATCGTATCCTCAAGGAGCTCAAAACCTGAGTAATGTCAGTGCCACTTATGCTAGCGATGGAAACAGGGGGATATCGGTAGTTAATAGTGGCTATAACGAGAAAACCGGCGAGTGGAAAGAGATAGAAGGCCGGGCGCGTTTCATTGAGGATGAAACGGTTGGCAGCCTTAAGGTTCGTTTTTCGGCCCGTTTTATGGCGGCTACCACGTTCTCGAACTTGATAAAATAAATTACGGATACGCAATGGTCGCCGGCCCAAATCGTTCCTATCTTTGGATTCTGTCGAGATCAGCTTCACTGGATGAAACTATCTTATCGCATTTAAAAGGAAAGGCCGCAGATTGGGGCTTTGAGACTACAGAACTGATAGCAGTCAAACACGACCGGCCCGTAGGCTAGCAAATTTTATCTTTGTAAACAAAATCAAAACTCCACATAGATAACTTGGAATTGTGGATTGCCGAAATCGCACCTTTCGCTAATTTGGCGATTGCACATACCTAATATACAATCTTCCAATCTTCGAAAAAAAATAATTGATGGGGAAATATCACACAATGAGATTACAGATATGCCAGTAGTATCCCACCTGCCTGTGATAAGCGCAGAGGATCACCGGTTAGGTGGACCATATAGAGATTAGGTCCTTTATCCGTGACGCCTGGTATGAGAAATCCTCAAAAGCTTGAATTTCTTATGGCATTCTTCACGTCTGGAACCAATGCGGCGGCCACACTGAGAGACTTGATCCCGGTTCTCAGCAACCTTTGGATAACATCGATCCGGCCCGCAAGCTCCCCACAAAGAGACACGGGAGTGTTCCCGGATTCCCTGACCACCAACTCGATGAGCCGTAGGATAGTCGGATGGTCGTCAATGAAATACTCAGTAACCAGAGGATTCTCTCGCCCAGCGGCCATGGTGTATTGAGTGAGGTCATTAGAGCCGATGCTTAAAAAGTCCACATGCTTCTTCAGCGAAGGGATTGACAAGGCCGCTGCCGGTGTCTCGATCATGGCACCGATCCGTGGCAACTCGCGAATGCCCATTTCAGCAGCCAATCTATGAGGGAAAGTGCTTAGCTGACAGAAAGAAAGGCTCTGTCCGAAACAACCCGATCCCATCAGCGCCGCTTTCCATCGCAAGCTCCACATCTTCGCGACTGCGGACGTTGGCCATGACAGAAACCTCAATTCCGTCCAAGGTGACCGTGCGCTCAGTAAGGCTAACTTGCGCCATCGTTTCCTTGCGCTTTCGCACTTCGTCAAGAGATCTTTCGTACTTTTGCAGGGCTTGAGAGTCTGGATTGATCACCGCCGTTCCTTCGGCCCCATTCAAAAGCACAACGTCTCCCGTGTGGACAGTTTCAAGTAGCTCAGGAATCCCACCCACACAGGGAATGCCGAGTTCGCGAGCGAGAAGAGCCGCATGCGCTGAGGGGCCAGCGAACTCTGCAAGGACAGCGACGGTGGAAGAACGCGATAGGAACACCGTGTCCGAAGGAAGCAACCGACGCGCGACGAGCACAGTGTTCGCAGGCAGGTTCTCGAGGCTGTGTGCGTGAATTCCGGCTAACCAACAAACCCCGCAGTTAGCGCAATTTGCCTTTTATTAACGGGCATTTCATGATGAAGCATGATTCAGCAGAGGTGCAAACATGCTTCATCGC
>CACVKW010001215.1 GCA_902749685.1 Olavius sp. associated proteobacterium Delta 1
AATCGAGTTGTTAGCAACAAACCCAGGCTTAGTGTGATTGATGAACTTTTAAATTAAATGGCATTCTGCATTAGCAAATAAGCATAAACCCTCGAATAATAGTTGATTAGAGTCATTGTATCTGCTAAAGTACCGTTAAATATAACTTTAGCGGAGCATTGTCATCATGATGGGTCGGCAGCCAAAAGTTCAAAACAAACTTTTTTACACCGCAATCAATCTGGAGCAGCGCGTTCGTCAAAATCACATCTTGAGGAAAATTAAACCTACAATTGACTTTGACTTTATTTACAATGAAGTCAAAGATAAATACGGCATTAACGGTAATGAATCCGTTGCGCCTCC
>CACVKW010001216.1 GCA_902749685.1 Olavius sp. associated proteobacterium Delta 1
GAAAAAGAGGGACGTCCGTTATATAATTACATATAAAAGCAGCTGTGATATTGATCCTGTATGCCGCGTAAAGCCCGCATAGACGCGCCTGGCGCACTACAACATATCATCATAAGAGGTATTGAGCGCAAAGCCATTTTTAAGGATGATTCTGATCGAGATAATTTTTTGGATCGACTAAGC
>CACVKW010001217.1 GCA_902749685.1 Olavius sp. associated proteobacterium Delta 1
AAATGTCTGGGAGCCGTCATAGGTCACCCCCACCGCCCCGGCCGGGCTGATCGAGCCCCCGTATTCGGCCGTGGCGATGATCACCGGCGTGTACTCGCATTCCACATGCAGGATATAGGTCCCGGTTGTCGCGGTAGCATGGCCTTTGACCGCAATATAGTACACCCCCGGGCTGACCGTAGAAACGATCTGAAATTGCTTGTTGCCCCCGCTGTCATTATCGGAGGCGATGACGTTGCCGGATTCATCCAGCAACGTGCCCTCGGTATCAGTGGTGCCGGTGACGTCGGTGTAAGCCGTCAGGATCCCGGTGCCCCAGAACACGACCTTGAAATAGTCCTCATCGCCGCTGGATCCGATCTTGCCGTCGGTGCTGCTGCCGCAATCAACGGCAGTGGCCTCTTCCATTTCGTCACCGTGATCATCATCGCCGCACTCCACATGCAGGTCATAGCTGCCGGTGCCGGCGGCTGAAGCGTGGCGCACCTGCACATAATAGGTGCCGGCCGCCACCGTCTGGGAAATGTCGAAGTTGCCGTCGACCGTGTCATCCTGGGCGATCTCGACACAGTTGGCGTCATACAGATGCCCGTAGGTGTCCGTCGTCCCGGTGCTGTAAACCTTGAGCCAGGCCGGGTCCGCCAGGGTCACCGCGTAGGAATGCCACTCACCGGCCGCCGCGATTGAAGCTGCCGTTACCGTCGGCCCGGT
>CACVKW010001218.1 GCA_902749685.1 Olavius sp. associated proteobacterium Delta 1
AAGTCACTCTTGTCCAAAAACGGGTTTAGAATGAGTCATAAAGTGAGTAATAATACGAGTCATTGAAAAAAATCCTCCTTATATGTAGGGTGGTTGTTAA
>CACVKW010001219.1 GCA_902749685.1 Olavius sp. associated proteobacterium Delta 1
GAAATCATTGCTGTCCAAAATAATTTGAAAATCAAATACTGCCTTTAATAAAAACAGGCAGTTATAAACGGGAAATTAGTGATTTAGAAATCAGGTTGTA
>CACVKW010001220.1 GCA_902749685.1 Olavius sp. associated proteobacterium Delta 1
CGAAGTCGTTCGCGTTTTATTGTTTAGCGACCACTCCGCCGTAAAGGGCGCCGCGACTCCGTCGATCTCAATAATAGGATCGCTGCCGTTGGTATGCTGGACAGCGATATGATGCACCCCATC
>CACVKW010001221.1 GCA_902749685.1 Olavius sp. associated proteobacterium Delta 1
CTAGCGCGGAGAAATAATTAGAATATTTATAACCCACTGAAATTAAACTTTTAAATCCGATTTTTTCCCTATTTCACAGTTAAATCTCATATTTTACCCCCCC
>CACVKW010001222.1 GCA_902749685.1 Olavius sp. associated proteobacterium Delta 1
CGGTACAAATCGTTTTTGTGTGAGCTGCAGATCAGTTGTGCGGATGTTGCCCGAAAGTTGAAAATCAGTCCAGCGACGGTAAGCCGAGCCGCTAGTCGAGGGAGAAGCTTTCCAAACGTTTTCTAATATATCCCGTCCAATTCTCGCAGATAACCATGGTCTTGAGCCTTCCTGTTTTTATCCGGTCAATGTCAGCGCGGATTTTATACCGAAATCAAAGAATCAGACGCTATCGAGCTCGAAAAATTACCCTCAGTCTCCATCGATGTGAAGAGTCTTAACCGGCCAGTTTCTGAAGACATCTCGCTTGCCGTGGGCACAAGCTAACATTGTCGTCTGTGCAAAACCATGCAACAATAAAAAAAAGATAGGATCGGTGGCTTCCCCGGTCAAGGGAGGCTTCCTAGGCTGCTTTTTTAAGTAAGAGCCGAATCAGAGGGATTAAAGGTGTCAAACCCTGAATTGTGAATACAAGCCCCTAACCCGGACAAGCCGGAAGTGAAGATTGAAGATTGCAAATTGAATATTTGTGGATGTCGCTTCGCTCCGTGCTTATTTGAATTCAAAAAAAATCTTGACAAATTGCGGCCATCCGGTCTTTATTGTCCGTATTTGCTTGGCTGTCCGGATTTAGGGGAAAGCCGGGCGTAACCCTTCTTTAAAAAACTTCAAAAACGATGCGATCACTTTCAAGCCGCCTGGCGGTATCGTCATGGCCACATGGCAAGACACTGGGCACAGCGTCGCCGGACGGCGGTTGGAGGTCAATAGTAACCTGATTTTATTGATCATGCCAAAGAATTAAGATTTTATCTTATTGATATTTTTCTCACATTGAACCGGCAAGTCGCCGACTTCGAGCCCGAATACTGCTGCGGATCATTTATCATCGGCCGGTGTGAGCCAAACAACAGCCGATGATCGATGTCTCTGATTGACGGACCGAATCTGAAACCCTACCCGATGCCGACCTTCGGAATATTGATGCGCACGGCGGCTTATCTCTGACCTTTGGTTTTGAGCCTGAAAAAAGCTTGTCCATCTTTTAACGGGGGAATGCCCCAATTACCAATTAACTTTTTTTAGAAAGGAGGTCAATCATGGGACGCAAGCTTAAGTTTTCGAGTCATTTCTTATTGGTCACGATCTTGTTTTTGGGCATCATCGGCATTGGCGCCGGCGTTCAGGCCGGCGACAAGATCGTCATTGGCTGGACACCGCCCGATATTACCGGTGTTTTTAAAACTGCGACTGACTACTTCGAAAAGGCGGCCCAAGATGCCAAGGCGCACGGTATCGAGGTGCAGATCATTTCTCAGTCACCGGCCACCCATGTGGCCTTTGCCGATCAGGTGGCCATCATTGAAGACTATGTCCAGCGCAAAGTGGATGTGATTGCGATTTCTCCGATCGAAGTGGAGGTCATCAAACCGGTGATTAAAAAGGCCAACCTGGCCGGCATTCCGGTCATTATCGTCAACCTGCTTGAGCCCATCGAGGGGGTCGAGGTCGCCTCTTATATCGGGTTTGACAATACGGACGCCGGCCGGATTTCGGCTTACACCCTGCTGGACTATTTCGGTGGGCCCGGTGTGCTCGGCAAAGGTGACCAGGTCAAGCTCGCCCCGGGAGCATATCTGGATCTGGCCTGGTGGCGACAGCTGTATCTGAAGGTTGATCCTAAAACAGCCGATATCACGGCCAACGTCGCGGTTATTGAGGGCATCGCCGGGGGCTTCTTTTCAACCGCCCGGCTGAACGGATTTCACGAGGTCGTGGATGCCTACCCGGGAATTAAGGTCGTCGGTACGTTGCCTGCTGATTGGAACCGCGAAAAAGGAATTCAAGCCGCCGAGGACTTCCTCACGGTGAATGCGCCTGGAAGCCTGGACGCTATCTGGGCCGCCTCGAATGAGATGGGCCTCGGCGCCATGCTGGCTTGTGACCGGGCCGGCCGGTTGGAAATCAGCGGCAAGGGGGCCGGACCCGCTGGCGGTAAAGTCGCTATTTTTACCAATGACGTGACGCCCGAATCCGCCAATCGGATCCGGGAAGGCAAGATGATTGCCGAAACTCACCACGGGTTCCCCGAGTGGGGCTGGTATGGTACCGAATTTGCCGTGACCATCGCCCGCGGCGGGAAAGTTCCCTACATCTTCGATATCCGGCCGCGGACGATGTACCAAGACAACGCCGACCTGTTCTACCCGACCCCGGCCCTCGAGCCCATCAATTGGGATGTCATCAAAGGCGGGGGATCACCGCGGGTAAAGTAAACCGCAGGTTTATCCGGACCGGGGGCGGTTGCCGGACGCAACTGCCCCTCAACGCGAGGCGAAAAATGAACGGGAATTTAACGAATAAGGTGGCCGTCATCACCGGTGCCAGTTCGGGCATTGGCCGGGCGACCGCGATGCTCTTTGCCGACAGTGGGGCCAAAGTCGTGGTCGTCTGCCGCCATCCCGAAAAAGGGATCGAGACGGTCAAGCGCATTGAAGCGAACCACGGTCAAGCCAGCCTGGTTCTGGGCGATGTTGCGCAGGATTCGCAGGTCCAGCGCCTGGTCAAAAAAACCGTGGCGCAGTACGGCGGTCTTGATATCCTGGTGAACAATGCCGGTATCTACCAGGAAGGGGATGTGCTGAACCTCACCGAAGCGGATTGGCAATCGGTATTGGCAACAAATTTAACCGGTGTCTTCCTTTGTATGAAGCATTGCATAGCCGAAATGATTAAGGGGGGCGGGGGCGTGATTGTCAACGTCAGCTCTGAAGCCGGCCTGGTAGGAATCAAAAATCAGGTGGCTTACAATGTTTCCAAAAGCGGGGTCATCGCCCTGAGCAAAAGCACGGCCCTTGATTTTGCGGCCGACAATATCCGGGTGAACTGCATCTGCCCGGGCCGAGTCTTAACCCCTCTGGTAGAAGAAGTTATCGCCGGTTCGCAGGACCCTGTGGCCACCCGGCGCAATCTTTCCGAGGATCGGCCGTTGATGCGCATGGGAGCACCGGAGGAGATCGCCGCCGCAATACTATTTTTGGCGTCAGACGACGCGCCCTATACGCTTGGCGCCGTCCTCGCGGTGGACGGCGGTTACACCGTCCCCTGAATTTGTAAAAAATTCAGGCCTGGGGGACGTTTATTTCTGGATCTGATCAAAAATCGCAGCGACTTGGCAGATGGAATCTTCACCATTTCTCCTACGAGCAGAAGCCGTCGACAAACGCTTTCCCGGGGTGCACGCCCTTGACAAGGTCGATTTCGACCTGCAGCCGGGCGAAGTGCATGTTCTTTTGGGTGAGAATGGTGCCGGCAAATCGACCTTGATGAAAATTATCAGCGGAACCCTGTCCAAAGATAGCGGCCGAATTTTTTTCCGCGACCAAGAAATTGATCTGATCAATCCCTACGAGGCGCGCAATCTGGGCATCGGCATGGTCTATCAGGAGCTCAGCCTTTTGCCGAGCCTGAGCGTGGCGGAAAACATCTTTCTGGGCAATTTCCCCAAACGATCCCTCGGTACATTGCACTGGTCCCGCCTGTTTAAAGCCACCCATCAACTGCTCGATGAATTCGGCGTCCGGATTGACCCCCGCCAGCGGGTGGGCACCCTTGGTATGGCGGAAAGACAGCTGGTTGAAATTGCCAAAGCGCTTTCCATGAAGGTCCGGATCCTGCTGTTGGACGAGCCCACATCGGCGTTGTCCGACGAAGAGCGCCGGCGGCTTTTCGATACGATTCAACGCTTGCAGGAAAAAGGCGTGGGCATTGTTTATGTCTCCCACCGGCTGGATGAAGTGCCCCAGATCGGCCAGCGGGTGACGGTTCTCAGGGACGGCAGGAAAATCGATACCCTGCCGGTAGCCGCCGCTGACCAGAACCGCCTGATCCACCTGATGGTGGGCCGGGAGTTGAAAGGGCATTTCCCGAAAGAAGCGGTCGACCTGGGACGGGAGATTCTCAGGGTTGAAGGCCTGACGGTTAGAAAGAAGCTTTTCAACCTTGATCTCACGTTGCGGGAAGGCGAGATATTAGGCCTGGCCGGCCTCATGGGGGCCGGCAGAACCGAGCTGGCGCGCGCCCTGTTTGGTATCGATAAAATCGACAGCGGGACGATCTTTGTCAACGGCCGGCAGGTCAACATATCCTCAGCCTGGCAAGCCATTGAAGCCGGTTTGGGATATCTTACCGAAAACCGCAACGATGGCTTGATCGCGCGTCTGTCCGTGACGGCCAACATCATTTTGGCCAGTCTGAAGCGGCTGTGCACCATGGGGTTTCTGCGGTGGCCCAAGGAAAAGAACTTATCCGAACGATATATCAGGGAGTTAAATATCCATGCCGCCGGCTTTAAACAGAAAGTTGAGTTGCTCAGCGGCGGCAACCAGCAGAAGGTGGCGCTGGCCAAATGGATGTGCAGTCACGCTAAAATCATGATTTTTGACGAGCCTACCCGGGGCATTGATGTGGGGGCTAAAATTGAAGTCTTCCGGTTGATGAATCAGCTGGTTAAAAAAGGCGTGGGGATTATCATGATTTCATCCGAGCTGCCTGAAATCATGGCGATGGCGGACCGGATTCTGGTCATGTGCCGCGGATCTTTATCAGCGGAGTTTCAGCGGGGGGAAGCCACCCAGGAAGACATCCTCAAATATGCTGTAATCGGTGGAGAATGAAAATGGCTCAAATAGAAAAAGTGACGGAGGGAACCAATTCGAGTTCTGCTTCCACTTTTGTGTCGCCCCGGCAGTTTGGCCTGGACGGGACGGGGTGGTCGAGATTGCTGCGCGGCGGCCCCATCATCGCATTGTTGTTTTTGCTGATCTATTTTTCGATTGCCAGCCCCCATTTCGGCACTTTGAGCAACTTCAAAAATATTGCCCAGCAAAATGCGTATCTGGTCATTCTGGCCATCGGACAAACCCTGGTGATTACCGGGGCCGGGATTGATTTGTCGGTGGGGGCCGTCATGGCGGTCTCCGCCTCGGTCATGGCGGTTCTGGCCACCCAGAAATTTATCATCCTGGGGATGGCCATCGGTCCTATCAACGTCTGGCTGGCCATGCTGATCGGGCTGGCAGTCGGCACCCTGGCGGGCGCTTTGACCGGGGTGGTCATCGCCAAAGGCCGAATTCCCGATTTTGTGGCGACCCTCGGGATGATGGAAGCGGCTCGCGGCGCGGCCCTGCTGGTCACCGGCGGATTGCCCGTGCCCTCCCATCTGACCGCGACCGAGCTCAAAGGCTATTTGCCCCAGCCGATAATCTGGATGGGGGGCAGCGAGATATTCGGCCTGCCGACCGGGCCGCTGATTGCCCTGGCCGTTGTCGTCATCGGATGGATCATCATGAGTCAAACCGGATTGGGACGGGCCATCTTCGCCGTCGGGGGCAACAAAGAGGCCGCCAGGGTGTCGGGCATCAAGGTGGATCGCATCAAAATCGCCACCTACACCCTGATGGGGCTGATGGCGGCCATCGCGGGCATCGTGCTCACCGGCCGGATGAATTCGGCCAACGCCCTGATGGCCACCGGGGTCGAGTTGAAATGCATTGCGGCGGTGGTGATCGGGGGGAGCAACCTCTTCGGCGGCGAGGGGACCATTATCGGCACGTTGATCGGCGCCATCATTATGGGAGCGCTGGGCAATGGTCTCAATTTGCTGAATGTCTCGGCCTTTTGGCAGCGCGTCATTATGGGGATTGTAATTGTCGTCGTCGTGGTCTTCGATCAGTGGCGCCGGCGCCGCTTCGGCACCTGAATGCAAAGCGGTTAAAGAATTTTTTCATCACTATTACTAGTTTGAAACCTTATTTTCTTACTCACCAATTAAAGGCAGCAAACTTATACGTTCATTCCCGCATACAGGTTTACAGAAAAGCATTCCAAAAAGACCACTTGTAACGTTGACAATGGATGGCCTGGAATTATGTTAAAATTGTTGTGTTAAATCATTAACTTATTAATTTGAGGAATTTTATGGGTCAAGGCTTTGTGGCGCCCGACTAATTCGCAACATATCATCATAAGAGGTATTGAGCGCAAAGCCATTTATAAGGATGATTCTGATCGAGATAATTTTTTGGATCGACTAAGCGCCCTTGTATCTGAAAGCAAAACTGGTTGTTATGGCTGGGCGATTATGACCAACCA
>CACVKW010001223.1 GCA_902749685.1 Olavius sp. associated proteobacterium Delta 1
GGTCGTTATGCCTGAGATCGTTGCTTTTTCCGGGCTGATGCTGGATGCTTGATACTCGATGCTGGATATCTAACAGGACACTATCGGTGAATTTCAACGACA
>CACVKW010001224.1 GCA_902749685.1 Olavius sp. associated proteobacterium Delta 1
CCATGAAGATAAATAATTGAGGGGTCTGGGAGGTACTGTTAGATATGGAGTGGTGGGTGATATTGTTGTTTTTGATCGGGGGCTTGATATTTTTCCTTGTCCTGGGGCTGCCCATCGCTTTTGCATTTCTGCTGATTAATTTCATCGGAGCTTATTTCTTTATGGGAGGGTTGGATGGCCTGAGTCTTTCCGTGCAGCAGATATTAACATCCCTGGTAAGTTTCTCATTGGCCCCCATACCTCTTTTCGTTTTCATGGGTGAGTTGATGCTCCATTCAGGCATGGCCAAGCGCACCCTTGATGTGTTTGATAAGTTAATCGGAAAACTGCCGGGCCGACTGAGCCTGATTGTCATCACCGGAGGCGCCCTGTTTTCAACATTGAGCGGGTCCACCATTGCCAATACCGCGATGCTGGGGCAGATCATGGTGCCGGAAATGCAGAATCGCGGATATAAGAACCCGATGATTCTGGGCCCGATCGTGGGGGTCGGCGGACTCGCGATGCTCATTCCGCCAAGCGCACTGGCAGTTGTCTACGCAAGCCTGGCGCAG
>CACVKW010001225.1 GCA_902749685.1 Olavius sp. associated proteobacterium Delta 1
AAGATCACTCTTGTCCAAAAACGGGTTTAGAATGAGTCATAAAGTGAGTAATAATACGAGTCATTGAAAAAAATCCTCCTTATATGTAGGGTGGTTGTTA
>CACVKW010001226.1 GCA_902749685.1 Olavius sp. associated proteobacterium Delta 1
GCGCGGTGAGCGCAGCAACGAAGCGCTGTACGGCGGTGCCTACAGAAACCGCTTCCAGGTGCTGGGCGACATCGTGCACTCCTCGCCGGTGTACAGCCACGGCATGCTGTATGCGGGGGGCAATGACGGCATGCTGCACGCCTTTGACGCCGCCAGCGGCGATGAACGGTTTGCCTATGTGCCCAACCTGGTTTTCGGTAATCTGACGTCCCTGATCGATCCGGAATACAGCCACAAGTATTACGTGGATTTAAGCCCGGCGATCAGGGACATCACCATCGGCGGTCTGGCCAAGACGTATTTGGTGGGCGGCTTGGGTAAAGGCGGCAAGGGCTATTATGCGCTGGATGTGACCGACC
>CACVKW010001227.1 GCA_902749685.1 Olavius sp. associated proteobacterium Delta 1
AGGGACATCACCATCGGCGGTCTGGCCAAGACGTATTTGGTGGGCGGCTTGGGTAAAGGCGGCAAGGGCTATTATGCGCTGGATGTGACCGACCCGGGTGATATCGGTGATGAAGACGATCTGGCGGCCCGGGCCCTGTGGGAGTTTCCCGACCCGCGAAGCGAAGGCAGCCTTGCGTTTAAAATGCAAGGTCCGCCCAGGTCGGTGGGTGATGTTATCTATACCCTGGGTATGGGGGGCATCACGGCCAGCGCAGAGATTGCCGCGATTCCATATATGAGCTTGGCGGACGGTGTCGGAATTTTTGAATTGATCAATGTCAGCGGAACATTTCGGGACGGTGAAAATTTGTATGTCGGCGCAATCTCCAGCCCGACAAAAGTTGCCGAGGTCACCGGCCGGCTCTATGATTCAACGATGGGCTACAGCTACAGCCGGCCGGTGATCGCCAAGTCCAATGATACTTCGCAGGCCGAATGGCTGGTGATCTTCGGCAACGGCTATGACAGCCAAAAAAGCCATGCGGTGCTCTATATCCTGAATCTGGCAACCGGTGATGTGATCAAAA
>CACVKW010001228.1 GCA_902749685.1 Olavius sp. associated proteobacterium Delta 1
ATAGTTGCATAAAATTTTGAAATCCAACTTCGCTGCTGCAATGAAGACCATTGAAAGTATTGACTGATCCTGGATTCTGGTTGCTGGATACTGGATGTCGTTGAAAT
>CACVKW010001229.1 GCA_902749685.1 Olavius sp. associated proteobacterium Delta 1
ATATCCAGCATCGAGTATCAAGCATCCAGCATCAGCCCGGAAAAAGCAACGATCTCAGGCATAACGACCAGGCTAGATGACAAGAATTTATGCAATGTTAGGGTTTAAAGGAACTTGGGGACAGTCATGTTATTATGCATTTGTATGGTGCAATAGAAATGGAAGGCATATATTCATGACCGTTGCCCGGTTATTCGATATCCTGCCACCCGACTACCTAAACTTTGCGTCACTGCATAGCCCGCGCTATTGCTGCCCCCCAGGGGCCACTTTTCCCGAGCAAAGTTTCGAAAAAAGAGTAAGCCCTGATGGTATCATTTCTCTGCCTCGCGGCGTTGTTTGAATGCATTTACTTCGTCTTCTATGCCGTCGATGCTATTTTTGATTGTAGTCCAAACCGCTCGAGAGCCGGCTCGCATTGCAAGGTAGAGCGTCTCGGATATTTCTTCCCTGGTGGCACCGGCTTGCTTCGCGGCCGCGAAGCGCGCCGGTGCTCAGGTGGTGCACCCTGATGCCAGCATGGCAGCCAAAGCCACAAGTTGACGGGTCTTTTCGTCCATTGCTCCGTCAGCATAATATAGTCCAGCGAATTCTTTGATTTCCATGATTTTCCCCCCTTTGTGCAGTCATACGATTTGAGGTTTGATTTATGAGCCCCAATTATTTCAGCTGCTCATAAAATTCAGTGGGTTTGAGTTCGTCATAGTCATCATTGGAAACTAGATATTGTCGGATATCCAGACAGAGGTGACATTTCGACACATAACCTTCGTCCAGCTCCTGATAGCCCAAATCTAAAGCAAAATTTAAAAGCCCCTTCATATCTTCATCTATCAAATATCTTAGCACCGGCCGATTTGCCAAATCGATCCCTTCTTTTAAGAGCCGATCCATTTCAATCCGTTTTCCTTGAGAACCTGGAGGCGCTGCCTGGTGAACTCGTCATTTTTGCACCAAAAGCAGTTGGTTTCGACAAAGGTAGAGGGGACATCCAGCGTATCTGCGATCTCAACGGCCTTCAGCAACAATTTGAAATTCAAAAAAGGTTCCCCGCCGCTGAAATGCAATCCGTGGTTCAGGCTCATATATTGACGGCCATACGGGCTGGGCTTTATCACCTTTGCCAGCTGCGGCAGATATTTTTCCAGCTGGTCGACCGTGATCCAATTCCCGGCCCATTTCGGAGAACAGGCATACATGCAATGCCTGCACTCGACCGGGCACTTGTAAGACAGCATCAGACCACCGGAGATGGGCCGAGGGATTTTCATTTTTTTCCATAAAACGCCATTAATTCCAATAATCCGGCAATCTATTTTGCCATTCCGGCCGCAGGGAAGCGGAGAGCCGGAATCCGGCAATAGTGCCGGTATTACCGTATTCCCGCTACCCGATTTAGTCCGGCACATGCTTTGCGGGAATGACGGGATGCTGATCAGCAGTTATTCTTTTTTATGGTTATCCGGAAAGACCAAGTTGAAAGAATGCAATAAGTAAATTTACTCGACCATCTGGGCAATTGTCAATAGGGCAAATAATGGGGCCGCCCATTAAAGGGCTTGTCCCTCCAAAAAGACGGCGGGCAGGCAATGAGCTCTGCTGCTTTTAAGAGAACAAAGGGGTCGCGTATTCATTCTTGACATACAGTGAAGAATGAATACGCGACCCCTTTGTTTTATTTGAAAGTTTGCATAGGATTCCGATACCTTAATCCCATCCCTGCTCATCGGGAAATATGTTGGTGTACTTGATGGCTCCGCGGGGTTCGGCCATCATGTCAGCCACCGTATCGCGCCATTTCTGATAATGGGCGGTTTTTTTGTGACGGGCCGGATCATCAGATGTACGGTATACCTCTACCAAAACAAAGCGGGTTGGCTCATCTTTTTGCTGAATAACATCAAATCTGGCGACACCTGGTTCCTTAACGCTCTCACGCGCGTTTTGTATGCTGGCAGCTTTGAAATCCTCAATATTTTGAAGTCTTACATGAACAAAAACATGAACTATAAACATTTTCTACCTCCTTTCGTTCACAAGGCAAGCTATAAAAATGGACGGTGATTGTGCCTTCAATTTTTTCTTTATGAAAAACCGGTGACATCCATAGGTCCCCCTGTCAAGAGAAAAATAGCAAAATTATTAAACTGCAGGGGACAATGTGTCCCGGGTTGCAGGGGATTGGGGTCGGGCCACGCTAAGAAATTGACGTTGCAAATGAAATGGGATAAAAACGTCTCTGAAACGGTCTTAATCGACTCTTTTTATCTCTTGTCGGGCCAAACTATGCGTCTGTTATTATTTAAGATACCTTCCAAATCTGGTCGTTTTTCGGGCTTAGGCTGCACTTTTCAGGGTCAAAAACACGGTTGTAAGGACTATTGATGATTTGGTTCGCTAGGTCATCATAAAAAAGAGAGGTGGTAGACGGGAAACAATGTAATATTAAAAGCATATATTATTGAATAAACAGTATTTCAAAAGATGTATCAAATAATATTAATATTTTGGAGGAATTTATAGATGAAGAGAATGATGAAATTGAATTTGGGAGGTTTATTAACCATAGCTTTGTGTCTGGCCCTTGCAGTCCCCGGTCAGGCATATGATTTGACGGACAAGTTTTCATTCGGAGGTATCATGGCAGGCGTCTACCAGTACCAGTGGGTGGATGGTGATGAGAATAAGGGCCGCGGCGCTTTTAATTTCGAACCGGAGATCAGCTTTCGGCCCAACGAACAAAATGAATTTTTTGCAAAATTTGGTTTTGGGGCCGGCAATGGTTTGAACGCGGAAACCAACTTCAATCTGGCCCCCTGGGCCGCCAACCTGGAAGACGATTATAAAGACATCAATGGCCGCAATCGGGACTATCTGCTGACCGCCTGGTACAAGTACACATTTAAGTTTGGAGAAAACAATTCCCTGGGGCTGACCGGCGGCATTATCGATGCCACGGATTATGTGGACGAAAATGCATACGCCAATGATGAGTTTACCCATTTCATGAACGAAGCCCTGGTAAACGGCCCCAACGGTTTTTTCCCATCCTTTGACGGCGGCGGGGCCATCGAATGGGAAATCGGCAACTTTGACATCACCGCCATGGGCATGAACATCGGTGAAAACGATGATGGCAACAACTACAACTATTTTGCCGGCCAGATCGGTTATAAACTGAACACGTCTTTGGGAGAGGGGAATTACCGGCTGATAGTCGATACAACCAGCGAGGATTTCTTAGACGAAGACGGCAAGGACGATGAAAGTCGGTTGGCCGCAATTCTGTCATTTGATCAGCAGTTGGGAGATATCTTCGGCGCCTTCATCCGCATCGGCTGGCAGGATAATGATCCCGCCATCACTTACAATGCGCTGTATTCCGGCGGCGTCAACATCACCGGAAAATGGTACGGACGTGAACAGGACAACTTCGGCATCGGTTACGCCTATCTGAACGGCGAAAACGAGTTTGAATACAGCCAGGTGGCCGAAATTTACTGGCGGGTGGTATTCAATGATTATTTTGCCGCCACGGCGGATTTTCAATACATGAAGGACGAATTCGACACCGATGAAGATGAAATCGAGGGGGTTATCGGCAGCATCCGGGTGACCGCAGAGTTCTAAACGCAATTCGAGCGCACCGCTCCGGCGGACAAGTGTCTCAAAAACAAAAAAGAGCGCATCAGAAGGTACCGGCGATATGTCTATGAAGCCGGATCTTTAAACCCGCCCGAGAAAGGCAACGTCAAGGTCATCGAGGACAAGGTTCTTGACAAGGAGCGCAAGAAAGGCTTTGAATTCTCTGTTTAGAGGAAATCGACTCGTGAAAAAAATAAAACTACTCTATCTCAAAAACCAAATGCTCGTTTCTAACAGCATTGCCAACTTCATCGGTGTTTTATTGGTAAAAACGTTGATGTTACATATCCAGGAGACGTTTGCGAAAGATATTTTGGAATCTCCTATCGCCCATTTGACGAATGCACTTTTTAGTCCATTTGCATTTTCTTTCGTTACGGTGATGACATTTCTTTATGAAAAGCCTATCCGCCAATACTTAACCCTAACATTGCATAAATTCTTGTCATCTAGCCTGGCCGTTATGTCTGAGATCGTTGCTTTTCCGGGCAGATGCTGGATGCTTGATACTCGATGCTGGATATCTAACAGGACACTATCGGTGAATTTCAACGACATCCAGGATCCAGAAACCAGAAT
>CACVKW010001230.1 GCA_902749685.1 Olavius sp. associated proteobacterium Delta 1
ATGCGGCCGGCGCTGAGATGCAGGCCGGGGTTAATCCCAAGAACATCACCCGTCTGTTTGATATTTACGATGATAACGACCAAGGAACGGTCTACTACAGCCAGTGGCTGACTGAGCCGGTGGTGTTACCGGAGACGATTGTCTCCAACATCATCGCGCCGGTGGATGGCAGTGCCCAGAAAAGCCGGGTATTGCAGATTGAAGGCATTGCGGTATCTCCGGCGGGAGTCAGTTATGTGGAGGTTAGCATTGATGGGGGTGATAGCTGGTATCGGGCCACCGGGGCGCGAAATTGGCACTATGACTGGGAGGTGCCGGCAGATGGGACATACACCTTCGATTCCCGTGCAGTGTACACTGGGGCTGACGGTGATTTGATCGAGGTTCCGACCGCACAGGTTACGGTGACGGTGGACAGCAGTTTGCCCACCACCACGGGGCTTTTAACAGGAGACGAAGCCTGGTCGGGTGAAATCCTGCTGACAGGGGATGTGACCGTGCCCGCCGGCGTGACCTTGACCATAGAGCCGGGGACAACGGCACGGTTTTTGGCCTTAAATGACGATCAGGGGTCCGGCAGCAACGGTTCGCGGGCCGAGTTGATCGTCAGGGGGGCGCTGGTGGCAGAAGGTACGGCCGAACAGCCGATTGTGTTTACCTCCTCTTCATCGGATCCGAATAAAGGTGACTGGTACGGTATCCGGCTGGTGGCTGATGCCAATGATGCGTCCATTAGTCTGGACCACTGTACGGTAGCGTATGCCGCTGTCGGCGTTGCAGCGGCAGTGGCGGCAGACACCCACAATGTCGTCGTCAACATTGCCCACTGCACCATCCATCAAACGTCGAGTCATGGTATTCATGTATCCGGGCAGATGGGCTCCCGGACCACCATAGATATTGCCGCAAACAATGTCATGTATAATGACGGGCACGGGATTTATTTTGAGATGCGGAATCCTGCCACCCAGCTAAACGGCAGCATCACAGACAATGAAATATCGAATAACGGCGGTTATGGTCTTTATGTATACGGCTGGTACAAAACCAATATCGACTTAGTGATCGACGGTAATCTGATCGAGGCCAATCAAAACTATGGCATCTATCTTTACACTTGGACCGGTTATGATGTGCGCACCTATTTTACGGTGAGCAACAACAGGATCCTGGCCAGCGGCACCGGGATTTATTGTTACGCTTACAGGGGTCCGATGACGGTGACCATAAGTGACAATGAGATTGCCAACGGCAGCGACGGTATCTACTGCCGCAGTGATGTGGACAGCAGCAGC
>CACVKW010001231.1 GCA_902749685.1 Olavius sp. associated proteobacterium Delta 1
ATGAAGACCATTGAAAGTATTGACTGATCCTGGATTCTGGTTTCTGGATACTGGATGTCGTTGAAATTCACCGATAGTGTACTGTTAGATATCCAGCATC
>CACVKW010001232.1 GCA_902749685.1 Olavius sp. associated proteobacterium Delta 1
CTGGTTTCTGGATCCTGGATGTCGTTGAAATTCACCGACAGTGTACTGTTAGATATCCAGCATCAAGTATCAAGCATCCAGCATCTGCCCGGAAAAAGCTACGATTTCAGACATAACGGCCTGGCTAGATGACAAGAATTTATGCAATGTTAGGGTTAAGGTAAGTATTTAGATTGTCATTTCGTCATAGATGGCTATAGCTTTGCCTGAGCCTCTTTATATTCAGTATCCTGTCTTTTTAAAATTCTGTAGTAAATCATAATTCGTTTGGTATAAATAATGGGCTCTGTACCACGGCAGTAACCGTATTTGGATTTTTTATAATATTTGCGGAATTTCAACAATGGCAGGGTTTTTTTCAAAGATTCCCATGAATCCGGATCAAGATTTTTTTTGACAGCCAGGCGGCGGGCATCTTCGACATGTCCCCGGCCGGCATTGTAGGCAGCCAAAGCCATCAGCATACGGTCATTTCCTTCTATGCTTTCGTAATGATCATAAAGGATTCTTAAATACCGCACGCCGGCATTAATATTTTCCACTGGATTGTAAATGTCGTTGACCCCCAGGCTGTTCGCCGTACCGGGAAGAATCTGCATCAATCCCTTTGCACCGGCACTGCTTTTGGCCAAAGGATTTAATCGGGATTCCTGGTAAATCTGGGCGACAATCAAGTGCCAGTCAAAACCGTACTTATTGGCGGCGGATTTTATAGACTGGCTATAAAGGGGTAGTCTGTCAGAAATTTTGCGATGAAAAGCCCTCAGATCAAAGTCAGCGAGGTCTCCGTCACCTATTTCTTTAAAGAAATCTTGATCTGACGTCCTGACCGGCGGCGGCCCGGTTTTCTCTTTTGGGTTTACTATTCGGCGCCAAATGGTCTCAAGGGGCAGTAAATTTGCATCTTGCAATTTGATTGCAAGTTTTTCGGCGGTCGGCCGGTATTTTTGGATAGCGGCAGCGAGGTGTCTCATATGCCGCCCAAACTCTAAACCGCCGGCGATATCGATCAGCTGCAAGTCAAGTTGGGTTTTGCGTATGAGATAGAGCAGTTCTTCGCTTCCGCTTTTGATCCAAAGGTTTGACTGCTTGAGTTTCCCGATGTAGATTCGGCGCCGCCGGATTGTGCGAAGTTTTAGCTCAACACGCTTATTTTTCACGGCCTGTGAATAAGAGGTTATCCTCTTTATCTGCCTTTCCTGAATAATCTGTTCTTCCAGTTCATTGATTCCGTTTCGGTAATATCGAATAAGTTCGTTTATTTCGTTTTTTTTCTCCTCCAGTTCATCTATAAGTCCAACTGCTTCATAAAGTGTTGCCTCGTATATTTCCCGCTCGCCGGTGGGCTTAAGTTCCGGCAGCGGATCTCTCACATTTTTTCCGAGCTCGGCTTTATTAATCGTTACAGGGGCGAAAGAAGATTTCAAAACCTTATTTAGTCCAAAAATGGACGGCCTGAAATACATAGTAACGCCAGCGATGATCACCCCCAAAAGGGCTAAATAAATTAGTTTTGGAGATTTCGTTGAATTTTCTATTGGAAATATTTGTACCATTTGGTTTTTTGCTATCGTCTACAATAATGTATCGGTTTGATTTTCAATAACTTAAGCCCCATCGGAAAATTTAGCCAAAAAATTCAGCATCCGAATTAAGGACAAAAATTGAATAAGGTGCCGGATGATTGCGGTCGGTGGAACAGGCTGCCTTTTCCCTTAAATGCATCTTTTCGATAATCTTATTTTGCCTGTCATTTTATTGTCGCTCCTGCAAGCTGGGCCGGCTGACACTTGTATAGGTCTCTTTATTTATTGCTAATTTTATATATGCAACTTATTCGGCACAATATTTGCAAAATAACGTTCGGGAATCCGTCAATCTATCACGATGTCGCCACGGTACGGATGTCCCCCAAATTTTTATTTGTACAGTTGATCTGCGAAAATTATTGAAAGGCTCAATGAGTTGAAATGAGAAAATCACTTATTCTTTTGCTCGTTCTCTGTGTGGGGTGTGCGTCTGCTACAAGCCCATCATTCAAATCGATTCCCGATCTTTCTTTTCAAGAGCGTCAAATCATAGCCGTTATGGACTTTGAAAATAAATCCGGCAATCCAAAATATGACATCCTGCTGAAGGGCCTAAGCGATTCCGTTGTTGATGAGATGCTGCAATACGGATGTTTCCGGATAGTCGAGAGGCAGAGAAGAAATGATATCCTTTCGGAGTATGAAATCGAAGCGACGGGGTTTGTGGATGACCGATACGTAAAACAGCTCGGAAAGCATCTTGGCGTGGACGCCCTGTTGTTTGGGAATCTGAAATCCGTGACCCATAGAGAGAAGAAAAACCATGGAGGACTAGCCTATACAATCAAGCGTAAAACGGAGGTCGTATTATCTGCTCGATTGGTTAGTGTGGATACGAGTGAAATTCTCTCTTCGTCAACGGTTGCCGCCCATGTCACTCAAAATAAAAGCGTGGCTTTAATATTTGCCAGATCCGGCAATATGACGGATGAAGAAACCGCCATTCGATCGGCATTAAATATTGCTGTAAAGCAACTTGTCAATGATGTGGCCTATCGCACTCCGGCAAAGAATTAAATGGCTAAGGGATTGGGAGTGAAGCGAAAATTTCCTGACTGCAGGTGGTTGATTCCGGCCGCGATCATCATTTTGGCCGCATGGACCGGATGTACTGCCCATGCGCCGCAGCCGCTGCCTCAAGAGAAAATCCGCTCCCGGGCGGATCGGGCTTTCAACGAACTGGAAGCGACCGATGGCAGTGCCGGGGCTCGTTTCCCGTCCAAAGCGGCAAACTCTGACATCGCAGATCCTGCAGCGCAACGCGATGTGCTTGTAAATATCGCTCCCGTTGAAATGGGTCAGCGGCCCGACTGGGTCGATGGCGCCAGCCGTCAATTTCCCTACACCTCTTATCTAACCGGGGTCGGACACGGGGCCGAACGGCAGGCGGCCGAAGATAAAGCCCGGGCTGAAATTGCCAAAATATTTTACAGTGACATCCAGGCCGGCAACCGCATCTATCAGGAAATCCTGGAAAGCACGGTCGGCGGAAAATCGACATCCGATGAAAATATCAATTTTGCAGAAATCATCAAGGTATCCACCCATAAGATACTTTCGGGTATTAGAGTAGTGCAAGTTTATCGTGATCCGGGCTCGCAGCCGGAGTTTTTTGCCCTGGCGGTGCTTGACCGAAATCAAAGCCGGGTGATGCTGAAGAACAAAATTCAGGAGATGGACGGAAACATTCAACAGCTTCTTTCCGCCGTCCGGCGGCAGCAGGACACGCTCAGTCGAGTCAAGATGCTGCAGGACGGTATCCGGAAGCACGCGCTGCGGCAGGCCTACAACACCGAGTTGAGAATCGTCGACCCGGTCGCCAAAGGAATTTCGCCACCGTTCAACATTACGGAAATCAAAAGTCTTTTGCACAATGTTCTGCTCAAGGAATTTTTTATCGCCTTGTCACTGGAAGGCCCGGGAGCCGAAGAAGTGGGACAGTCAATTGTCGAGGCTTTGAACCGGAAAGGCTATTCCGTCTGCGATGAGATTGACGAAGCCAGTATTGTAACCCGGGGACTGATTCAAATCAAAGCCCTGCCCCGGGGTGCAGCCGGCTGGGTATTCGTGCGCTGGGAGGCGTACTTTGACCTGGTTGATCGAAACGGTGGCGCGGTTTTCGGGAGTGTGCAGAAATCCGGCAAAGCCGGCCATCTGACTTTAACTCATGCTGAGAACCGCGCAGTTGGATATATGCGTAAAGTTCTGGCAACAGAAATATCGGAAAACCTGAGCCGCTATATTATGACGCAGGGCAACTGATCGCTGGGAACATACCGGCTTTATGGCTGCGGCGGCCACTGTGAAGCACACGGCGTGAAAAAGAGGTGAAGATAGTGAACAGACATCGGAAAAATGAAATACTCGCCGGACTGCTGGCAGTTTGGCTCTGGTCGATCGCCTTAGCGGGGTGGGCGGCTACCCCGCAGGAAATCTATCAAAAGGCAGGTCCCGCGGTTGTTTTTATCCTGACTCCGGGGAGCCCGAAAACAAACCAAATCGGTACCGGATCGATAATCCGCCATGACGGCTTGGTGCTTACCAATGCCCACATTTTGGCCGAACCGGACGCCTCGCGTTTGAAAGACAATATCAAAGTATATTTAAAACCGCGCCGGGTCAGCGGGAATCACAAAAAGGACCTGAACCGGCGTCACCGGGGTCAGCTGCTGGCCTATGACATTGCGCTGGACCTGGCCCTCATTCAAATCGAGAAGTTCGATCGGTCACTGGCCTGGATTGAGTTTGCCGATTCGGAGCGAGTTGTAGTCGGTGATCAGGTTTATGCCATCGGCCATCCGGAACAGGGCGGCCTTTGGACCTTGACGAGCGGTGTTATCAGTGCCTACCGTCAGGATCACGGCGGTGTTCCCGGCAAAAATTTGTTTCAGACCGATGCCAGTATAAACCGTGGTAATTCCGGCGGGCCGCTGCTGGATGAAAACGGCAAGATGGTGGGCATCAACGCTCTGATCGCCCGCAAAGCCGAGGACGGACTGACGATTACAGATGTTAATTATTCGATTATGTCGAATGTGGCTCTCACCTGGTTGACCGGATTGGGATACCGGTTTCCGGTAAGTCGGGCGGACGCTTCGGACCCGGACAGGCGAACGGCTGACCCATCCGAGGCGGATAAAGGCCTGACGCCGGATACCCGGAATCAACCGGGCCGCCCATCACCGGAATCAACGGCGTTGGAAGGGCTCCAGCCTCCGCGATTCGACCGGAAAGAAGCGCCCCATACCCGGCCGCAACCCCGGGATTCCACGGATACTGCCCCTTTGGATGGATCCGGCAATAAGATAAGGGAACCCGGGCCGAACCTTGAACCTCCAACTGCGGAAGCAAATCCGGCAAAACCTGCACCCGGCGGATCGGTGAAAGACAGGATCTTGTCCCGCAAAAAGCCGTATGCAATAAGTCAACTGCTGCGGGATATGCAGGAAATGGAAGATATGATGGAAGACATGCGAGGTAAGATCAAACGATATAAAGCCAATAAATATAACTAGGGAGGTTTCTATGAAGGCAAGACATTTAACAACTAACGGTATTATTGTCAGTGTCAGCATTTTATTGATGCTCGGTTGTAGCTCGGGGCACAGAAAGAGCGCTGACAGTGCAGTCGAAGGTCCTGCTTGGGTGACGAAGGGCAGCGGCGCGTTTGACGTGGATGGCTCAAAAGTATTTTACGGGGTCGGCGCGGCTGCCGGTATCAAAAACAAGGCGCTCTTACGTCAGACATCCGATAATCGAGCCCGGGCGGAAATTGCGAAAATCCTTGAAATCTACGTGGCCAGCCTGACCAAGGATTATATGGCAGCGACCACTGCCGGTGACATGTCAAAGTCCTCGGAGGAGCAGCATGTGGAAACGGCGCTGAAAACCTTTACCAAAACCACCCTGCACGGCGCCACGTTGATCGATCGCTGGATGGATCCGGAAGACCGCTCCATGTATTCGCTGTGTGAGCTCGATCTTGTCGCTTTCACCAATACATTGGACGAATACAGGGAACTGGATGAAAAAGTCCGGGATTTTGTGCGGGAGAACGCGGAAAGGCTGCACAATGATCTGGAAAGGATGGAAGGCCGCTAGGGTTTCCTTTATTTCATTATATTTTTGCTCCGACGCCTAAATCACCGGTTGCAATACCCGCAGCCAAGCGCAGGGTATTGCAATCCGTGGCATTTACTTTGAATGTGATATTTTTTCTATTCTTTAGAACGTCAGAATGAATATCAGGTTCAAAGATTGAACAGTGAATTAAGATGATCGAACTTTGCCCGTAATTTTCGATTCTTTGCCAATTTGGGTTTTACCGATTTAACCGCGTGACTGACCCCTGAATAGCTCAGCCCAAATAGATTGCCGATGTGTTCATTTTTTAATTGACCGGTTCTCCAGAGACCATACAGCAACACATCCCGGATTTCTTTTTCGCCCCCGGTAAGCCTTTTTGCGCGCACAAAGTGCTCGATGTCACATTCAAAAATTTGTTCCCCCCTGCGCAAATATATTTCTGGATCAAAGGCCTTGGCAACTTGTCCCTGTTGGGGTATGGACAACTCCGTCTTTGCGGGGGTATATTTTTTTCTTATTTTTTCAACAAATTGTTTGGATCCCAAAATTAAACCATGCCGCAAATCTTCAAATAGACGTTTTTCTTTAGATGCATACTTTTTTTTATTGACAGTCTACATTGTGGTATTAGTGTATTTTTATATAGCTATTGAAGGTGCTTAAGGCTTACAATTAAGGAGACAATTAAATGAAAAATATAGCAATTGCAATCGTGTTGGGCATCAGTGCGCTGTTTGGCTCGTTATCGGCCTTGGCCGAGGAAAGACCAATGGGTTTTTTCGTCACCAGCGTGGGACTGGGTAAAGGTGGCGATCTGGGCGGGCTGGAAGGCGCCGATGCCCATTGTCAAAAACTCGCGACAGCAGTCGGGGCCGGCAACCGGGAGTGGCGGGCCTACCTGAGCACAGAGGCACCAGACAAACGTGGTGTCTTTGCCCGCGCGCGAATCGGCAATGGACCCTGGTATAACGCCCGGGGGGCCCTCATCGCTACCAATCCGACAGACTTGCACCTCTACAACAAGACCATCACACTGGAGACAGCACTCGACGAAGCAGGCGGGCGCATCAAAGGCCGCTATGACAAGCCCAATGAGCACGACATTCTGACTGGGACCCAAGCCGACGGCACGCCCTACTTCCCGGACGACAAGGACCACACATGCAACAATTGGACGAGCAGTAATGAGGGAAGCGCGCAGGTCGGTCATCACGATCGCCACGGAGGCGGCAACACTTCCTGGAATTCTGCGCACCCCACTCGCGGCTGCACCCCGGAAGCGGTGAGAAAGACCGGGGGCGCAGGGAAGTTCTACTGCTTCGCCGCGGACTGAACCCTTCGCGATCCTATCTTAGTTTAGATCCGATATAAGGTGCATCATAGTGAAACCCAGCACCATTTCCAGAGTTGAAAAATCGTAACCAATGAAAGCCTAGCCTGAAGAATCCGGGGACAGAAGTATCACATGCTTCAGGACGACCATGTGGTCCCAACTCTTGACGAACTGAATCTATCTGTAACCAACTCAGATCAGCATTCCACCCTGTCGCCCAAAGCACTGCTGTAATGTTATTTTCTTTGAGGTTTGGCGTGGTCGGGGCATTGTATTCAAGAAGAGGTTGATGCGGTTCCCACTCCGTTTCAGCAACAGGTAGTGGGTAGTCGTTGCCGGACTCGGAGATCCAACCTTCAATGGCATTTATCAGAAAGTCATATTCTCCCTGAGCAAATGCTATATTCTCTTGTAGCTTATCGTTAACCCTATAGTTGCATAAAATTTTGAAATCCAACTTAGCTGCTGCAATGAAGACCATTGAAAGTATTGACTGATCCTGGATTCTGGTTTCTGGATCC
>CACVKW010001233.1 GCA_902749685.1 Olavius sp. associated proteobacterium Delta 1
GATATGGCCGATGTCGAAACTCCCACCCGCCTGGCAACTTCGGCTAACGCAACCCCACGCCCCTTTACCAATTCAATCGCAATCCGGTTTCGAACTCCACTTACCTCCTTGCGACGGCTGCCCCCTATTAATTCGTCAATAGATACTTTTCCATTTTTACATATTTTGCTTATATATTCATTAATTTTCTGATGATTCTCGCTCACCGGAAATTGAAATTTAATTTTGGCTTCAGCTTCTTTGATGATCCGCTCGACGAATTCACCACTGCCTAATATCCGATCATCACTTAATTCACGTTCCCCCGAGCGGCGCATTGCCTTAACGGCCGACCAACCGCCCAGGGAGCGGATTAACCCGCCACCAACTGGGATAGACTTTTAACCCTATAGTTGCATAAAATTTTGAAATCCAACTTCGCTGCTGC
>CACVKW010001234.1 GCA_902749685.1 Olavius sp. associated proteobacterium Delta 1
AAATCATTGCTGTCCAAAATAATTTGAAAATCAAATACTGCCTTTAATAAAAACAGGCAGTTATAAACGGGAAATTAGTGATTTAGAAATCAGGTTGTAC
>CACVKW010001235.1 GCA_902749685.1 Olavius sp. associated proteobacterium Delta 1
TGTAGGTATGCGGATTGAATGTTTTTAAATGAAGGAGTATTTTTAGAATCAATTGACAAGCAGTAAGTGATTATCGGAATAAATGGGTCTCAAATTTGAGGCCTTTTTTATTTTAATAAGCAAGGGCGGCGGATTGAAAGAGGCCTACTGCCGCCCTTGCGAAACAGTGGGCCGTGGCTGGCCCACAAGGAACGATAAAATGATAATCTTTTCTGCTGTCAAACTCAAGAATCTTTTCAAAAAAGAACGCGATTATCCATGGCAAAAGCCCAACAACTGTCCCCGCTGTAACAGCTGGCGACTATGGGGCCATGGTTTTGCACAGGCAATTTTTGATGGGTTCATCCGGCCGCTGTTACTTAAGCTTTATCGCTGTCCGGATTGTGGTTGTGTGATTCGGCTCAGACCCAAAGGGTATTTTAAAGGCTTTCAGGCTTCCATTGAGACGATCCGATCGAGCATCGCCTGCAAAGCAGCCACAAATCGATGGATAGCCGGCGTGGATCGCACCCGTCAGTGTCACTGGTTTAGATTTTTGTGCCAAAGGATCAAAGTTTATCTAACCGACACCTGGCGTGAAGGTATCGTGGCCGGCTTTGATTATCTTTTGCAACTGGGCCAGATTCCGGTCAGCCGCGCCATTTAATCTGCACACATCTTCATTTGGGATACACCCCAGCGAACAGTATCATTTTTATTGCCTCCTTTTTGGAATATGGCACAGAAAAATCCCAAAAAGGAGGTTAATTATGATTGAAGATGAAAAAATGCAGGTTGCGGTGTTTCGATTCGCCGTGATCAGCGACTTTGTCACCGCAGCTCAAATGAGCCGAGCTGAAAAAAGGCGTCTGATGCGCGATAAGTGCGCCCGCAAATGGCAAATTCCGTTCTCTGAGAAAACCAGCCTCAGCATAGGCACGATCAACCGGTGGTGTCGTCTTTATAAAGACAGCAACGGTGATTTAAAGTCGCTGCAGCCCCAAGATCGATGCGATCAGGGCAAAAGCAGGGCCATGGATGAAGACACCTGCCTATCGCTAATCGAGTTAAAATTAGAGACCCCAGCGCTTACCGTGCCCCAGCTTATCGAACAGATGAACCGGCAAAACCGGGTTAATCCGAGCATCGTACTGAACAACTCCACGGTTTATCGATTTTTACACCAGCAAAACCTGGTGCATCTGCCGCTAAAAAGGCCTGTGGATCGGCGCAAGTTTGAAGCCGAGTTGCCCAACGACCTGTGGCAAAGCGACGTGATGCACGGCCCTAAGGTCGATGTTAACGGTAAAATGCGAAAAAGCTATCTGATTGCCGTCATCGATGACCACAGCCGGCTGATTACCCATGGCCAATTTTACCTGTCAGAAGCCCTGCGCTCTTATCTGCAGGCTTTTGAAAATGCCCTGGCTAAAAGGGGGTTGCCCAGAAAGCTTTATGTGGACAATGGCGCCGCCTTTCGCAGCCGGCACCTGGAATATATCAGCGCCTCATTAGCCATCGCGCTGATTCATTCCAAACCCTACCAGCCCCAGGGGCGTGGCAAAATCGAACGCTTTTTTAGAACCGTGCGTGGGCAGTTTTTAACCGGCTTTAGAGGCCAAACGTTAAATGAGCTCAATGAAGCCTTTGATGGCTGGCTGAGCAACATTTACCATCAAAGAAAACACAGCAGCACCAAACAAACTCCCATTGAACGCTTTGCGGCCAACTTGCAGTGTCTCAGAGCGGCTCCGGATAACCTGCATGACTACTTTCGCAAGGTCGCCCGCAGAAAGGTTAACAAAGACCGCAGCATCACCCTCAACGGACGGTTGTATGAAGCCCCGGTGGCTTTGATCGGAAAACGCGTGGAACTGCTCTACCATCACAGTCAACACCAACAAGTTGAAGTCAAATATCAAAATAAGTCTTTCGGCATGCTGGTGCCGGTCAACCTCAATGTCAATTGCCGCATCAAACGCGATAAAAACAATAACCCCCAAATCCACTCCAATACCGACCCCAATGAATACGGGGGCGGAAAACTGTGGTCTTCAAAAAGGAGAGACGATGATGAACAATAATTACCGCAGCTTCTTCGGGCTGAAAAAACAACCCTTCGGCTCTGACATCAGACTAAATGATATTTTAAAAACCGCCGAACTCATCGATGTCAAAGATCGCTTTGACTATGTCATCCGACTCGGGGCCATCGGTCTGATCACTGGAGAAGTCGGCAGTGGCAAATCCACCGCCATTCGATATGCGGCTGAGCACCTGCATCCCTCCGAATACAAAAGCCTGTATATGACCGCATCATCGGGGGCGATCATGGAATTTTACCGCCAACTGGTCCATGAATTGGACATCCACATCAAATCCAATTCCAAAGCCATGATGCTACGGCTGATCAAAAAAGAAATCAGCGCACTGGTCTGTGAGAAAAAAGTCAAAGTGGTGCTGCTCGTCGATGAGGCCTCGCTGTTGCGCCTGGAAGTGTTTGCCGAACTGCATACCACCTGTCAGTTTGAAAAAGACTCCAAACCATACCTGCCCATCATCCTGGCCGGCCAGAACAACCTCATCGACAAACTGTCCTACCGTTCTTCTCAACCGCTGGCGTCGAGAATCGTAGCCCGCAGCCATCTGCAGGGCACCGATCTTGCCGGAATGGAAGATTATCTCAAACATCACTTGTCAATCGCAGGGGTGAAACAAAATCTTTTTGATCAGACCGCCATCACCGCCATTCAACAGGGCTCCGGTGGATTGTTTAGAAAAGCAAATCACCTGGCCCGAGGGGCGCTGATCGCCGCCGCCGCGCAGCAGTGCACCGTGGTCAATGCCGAACATGTCAGACTGGCTTCTACGGAAATCTTTTAACCATCAACATCTAAAGGAGGATAAAATGACACTCAACGAAAAGCTAAACTACACAGAACAGTTTGAAGACATCATTTTCCGGCTGGCAAATCTCATGCTCGATACCATGAAAGTCGCTTTAGACACCCTTGACGACTATCACCAGCTCTTTGAAGAAAACTCAAGCCAAAACATGCCCGATGATATGACAATTTAAAAGAAATCCGCGGCAGGCTGATCATCGCCTGCCACAATTATAAATCAGATCAACAGCTACCTACAGGAGGTAAAAATGAATCAACATGAAAAAATTAAAAACGCCCTGAAACTCACTGAAAAGCTTGATCAACTGGAAACTCGTTTATGGGAACGTTACTATAATCAATTTCTGGACCTGTTGGCCGAAGAAAACATATCCAATCCACCAGTAGATACTCAAAAAGTTGATTGGCCATTTTAGCTGATATATCCGGGGCTCAGGTAACATATATGCCCCGGATAAAATTAATCTGAGAATATCTCAAGCTTTGAAAATAATCAGAAAATTTAAGTAAAGAAAATCCGGAATTCAACA
>CACVKW010001236.1 GCA_902749685.1 Olavius sp. associated proteobacterium Delta 1
ATTAACAACCACCCTACATATAAGGAGGATTTTTTTCAATGACTCGTATTATTACTCACTTTATGACTCATTCTAAACCCGTTTTTGGACAAGAGTGTGCAAATATTGGTGTCCAAGATGTATCTCATTTGAACATCGTCTCACGCTTTTGGCTTCCTGAGGGCTGATTACGCTTCATTTTGAAATCTTTGGCAAAATTGTTCAGACTGTCAAAAAGAGGGGCCCATGAGTTTTCTTTAGGCAAAAGAACAATAGCTTCGCCTTGTTTTTTGATATACACTTCACTGCCTGTCATCCTGAATTCCTTTGGTATTCTGACAGCCTGGCTTTGCCCGTTCTTAAACAATTTTGCTGTTTTCATTTTTCCTCTCCTATGAACAATATATACTGTAAATATATACTAATGCGATTGCCTGTCAAGGAAAAACTTACGTCAATTGCTGTGAAATCTTAAAAAACAAACAGCTTAGAGAGTGGCCGATAGGTCTCTATAGAATTCATACCTGAATCTTGCATGAAAATTAATGAAAAGTTGAAATGATATTAAATAACAGCAAGTTGAATGATTTAGAGTTATCGCTCCAGATCGATATCACTGACAATTAGATGGTACTGGGGTAGGTTCGGGAAATCGTACTGGGCGTGTTCCTTTGGGGAGTCCACATGCATAAGTTTACGAAACTACCACAGCCGAAGGCGGCGGTTCTGATTAGCTTGACGTTGTCAGATAGACGAAGCGGGTCGTTGGACTGTGTGTCCTAACAGTCATTGATGGGATCGAAAATTTTAAGTCCGCACACCCGGGCGATGGAGTTGCACAGCCGAACCAGCTGGTTGCGATCAAGTTCATCAGCGCGGCCGAAGCTGTGGATGATCCGCGCAACGGGCTTGCGGGTATCCGGGTGGCGTTCATTGTGAGCTAACTGATAGTACTCGACAATGCTGCCGTCTTTATTTTTTCTTCTGGTGGTTCGCAGATACATGATTGCTGACACCAGTAGCATGTATTTAATGTACAGTCAATAAAAACCTTGTGTTTCGTGTGCCTACAATTTTGGAGGTTCGCAAAAGTCACAAATCGGCTAAGTGGCTATTTTTATTGGTGCTGAATTGAAATTCGGGCTGTTTTCGGCAGTTTTTTTGCCTACAGGCCCCAAACTAAAGTCAAAGATGGTTTGGACTACGGCAAAAATTGTTCTATTATGATTAGAAATTTTCTCGCGACCTATATAACAAATAAAGGCAGGGTATGAACTGCCCCTGCCTTCTAAGACTTTTATGCTTTCTAAATTTTTACCTGACTTTTGCACGATTTGGCGGCTTTCGAATGCTCATCCATTGGCACGTAATATTCAGGTATTATGCAATCACACCGTGTTATTTATGTAACCTTAGGGTAAACACTGCACCACCGGTTAACCCGCACCCAGCTTCTTCGACGCTCGCCAGGTTTTCGCCATTCAATTGGAATCATCCCTTTTCTCTTTATTGCTTACATCTCCAGCGGTCAATACGTAATTTTTTTGATGGGCATTCTTGTCTAAAATTGCCAGTAAGGTGCCCAGGATAAAGGCCAGACAGTAGATTGAATACTTGGAATAAATGGGAAGGGTTAAACCGGAGTGGATTAACCAGCTGATCAAAGTGACAACTAAAAATTTAATTAAAAGATTTATCCTCTTATTAGATGTATTTTGGAGAGATCGAAAGGCAGCAAAAAATAACAGAATCAAGCCTGCGGCAACCAGGGTGACGCCGATTAAACCACTTTGGTATAAAATCTCAAAAAAAAACGAGTGAGGAAAAATCTCATTCATTTCTTCAGGGGGAGCATATGCCTTAAAAACTTTTCGAAAACTGCCGATTCCATTACCAACTATCCAGGCTTGTATGCTATTGTCTTTAAGCATATCGGATGTAGCGGACCAGATCTGAATTCTATCTTCCGTTGGAAGGTCTACTACAAGCGTGCCGAGTCGATCAGCCAGACCTGCATAATGTGTCGAATATAAAACTGCAAAAAAAGTGCAAATCAGCAGCACACCGATCCACCTTTTGCGGCCCCTTGTCAGAAAAAAAGACGCAAAAAAAGCGGCCAGTGTTATAGCTATTATTGCCGGACGAGATCCGGTTCTTATTATAAAATCAGCATCTAAAATACCAATTGGTATAAAAATTAGTTTATACCATTTGGGAGTTATCCATATAAAATAAATTATAAGAGGAAAGGCCAACATGGTAAAATTAGAGATTATATGAGGATTTGAAAATGTGCCGAACTGCATGTTTAAAATATAGTATGTGCAAAGTTGCCAGTAAACGGCCGAGCAAAAAACAACTATTAGTAATATTTTAACCCAATCCTTAAATCTTTTTTGGACTAAGCAGTGAATAGCTAAAACGACACATAACATTCGGACCAGATTGGCCATCCACCTGTAGTGTGATATATCGGGATGAAAAATTACACTTTGCAGCATCAGATAACCACTTATAGCAATTGTCGCCCAATAACGAAGTGGAATTTTTCTAAGGCGATATTCACCGGCAATTAAATTTATAACCAGTAAACAAAAACTCGCTTCGATGAATACGACCACGCCTCCACGATTTAAGGCAAAAAAGGTAAAAAACGCACCACATAGCGAAACAATCAACCAGTATTCACTAGTAAATATGGTTTTTAATGTTTGTATTTTCGATCCAGACACATACACCTCAAAAAAACAGAAATGGATCCGCTTTATCGAAAAAGCTGTTCAACAGCATCTCGGATTTCATCTTTTTTGGGATAATATATTTGTTCTAAAGGAGCGCTGGCCGGAGCCGGAACATCCGGTAATGACACCCGGACAAAAGGAGATTTGATAAAATCAAAGGCTTCCTCGAAAACCAGGGCAGAAAGTTCAGCAGCCAATCCAAAGCTTTTCCACCCCACATCAGCAACAACCAATCTCCCGGTTTTTTTCACAGAATCCAATAAAAGCGCTTTATCGAGCGGCTTAACTGATCTTAAATCGATCACCTCGCAGTCGATATTTTCCCGGGCCAATTCGGCTGCGGCATCCATCGCATGCGGCATCAGATATGACAATGCGACCAAGGTAACATCAGTACCATTTTTCCTGATAATTCCCTTTCCAATAGGAATTTCATACAGCTCTTGCGGAACGGTTCCTTCAGTGTTATGGAGCCAGCGGTCATCAATAAATATTACCGGATTATCATCTTTTATGGCTGATACCATCAACCCTTTCGCATCATAGGGAGTTGACGGCATCACCACTTTAAGTCCGGGTATATGGCCAAACAACGCATGCAACGCCTGGGAGTGCTGGGCAGCCTGTTCACCGCCCCGGTTGATAATGCCCCATATCACAACCGAGGCCGATGCCTTTCCTCCAGACATGTAGTGCCAGTTTGCCGCTTCATTAATAATTGGATCCATGGCATACATCATAAAATCCATCCGGGGATGAACCACGACAGGTCTCATCCCGACTAAAGACGCACCTATGGCGGCTCCGGTAATCGCATTTTCCGAAACCGGAGTATCGATAATTCGATCCGGTCCAAAGCGTTCAAGAAGTCCTTCGGCCGTACTGCCAACATACCAGGGACTCTTAACTCCCTGACCAATGAGAAAAACGGAATCATCACTGGCCATCAACTGGTGCAAGGCTTCATTAATTGCCAGACTATATTGTAATTTTCTATTGTTTGTAGACATATCGGTTAAGTTCGCTCGGGTTCGGATAGGGACTGTCGTGCGCAAAAGCCAGGGCTTCTTTGACTTCGTATTCGATATCTGTTTTAATCTGATCCAGCTCTGATACGCTGATTGCAAACTCTTTCAGAATGTACGATCGAAAAATGACAATCGGATCTTTTTCTTGCCATTGCCGCACTTCGTCTTGCGGTCTGATATCCGTACGGGTTCCTTGAATATTGTCATCCGGGCCAACGTGCCCGCGCATTCTATAGGTAAGACATTCAATAAACGCGGGCCCTTCGGAATTCCGACAGGCTGCGACAGCTTTGTTAGATACATCATATACCGATAAAACATCGTTACCATCGACCTTAAAAGACGAAATGCCGAAGGGTGTGCCGATATCAAAAATGTTATCGTTGACCCGGCATTCCCGGATCGGCATATGGGTCGCATATAAATTGTTTTCGCATATAAACAAAATCGGCAGGCGATTTAAAGATGCAAAATTTAACGACTCGTACAAAACACCTTCGCCGGTGGCGCCATCACCAAAAAAACTAACGGCGACACGCTTGTCCTTTCTGATTTTTGAAGCAAGCGCTGAGCCCAAAGCCATTGAAATGGTACCGCCGACAATTGGTGCTGCGCCCATCATGCCATTTTCCGGATCGATTACGTGCATGGACCCGCCTCTGCCCCTTGCACAACCGGTATGCTTACCGAATATCTCGGCAAAAAGCGCGTTCAGGTCGCCTCCCTTGGCCAGATAGTGCCCATGGGAACGATGATTTCCAAAAACATAATCAGATTTTGCCAGCGCGGCACAAACACCTGTGGCGACGGCTTCCTGGCCGGTATAAAGATGAACCGGGCACCTGACCTCACCGTTTAATATCGGCTTCACCAGACTTTCTTCGCTGAGTCGGATCTGCAACATCGTCCGGTATAATTGCAACAAGAAGACTTTCGAATAATTTTTCATTAATCCCTATCCATTCTGATAGACCCTGCTTATCGAAGCCTGACCACCGCATCTGATCCCGGCGGCGGAAACGGCACGAGTTTATCTTTTCTGCGGGAGACGCGGATTATGTCAGCCGGTGCATTCATTGCCGTCAAAATTTTATTTACTCCCTCAAGAGCTGTCCCACGGTTGATGACTGCCACAGCGGTTAATAGAATCAGCCGGATATCCAGCCACAGCGATCTTTGATCAATATATAGGATGCCCAGCCGACTTTTCCATGGGCGAATGAGCTGGTTATAATCAAGATCAGGATCGCGGGAGTCTTTCAAAATTTCATTTTCATCGGAAAAAACGATCGATGCCAAATCTGTAATACCGGGCCTGGCGCTCAGCAATTTCTTCTCAATATCAGTATACAGATCCGTTTCGCGCTTAACATTCGGGCGCGGCCCGACCAGGCTCATATCCCCTTTTAAGACATTCCACAGCTGGGTGAACTCATCCAGCTTAAATTTTCTAACAAAGTTTCCAATTGGCGTGATTCGCGGATCCATCGCCGATGTTGAATCAACCCCACTTTTGTCGGCACCAACAATCATGGAGCGAAGTTTCACCATATTAAAAATTTTCTCAGTCTTACCGACTCTGGGTGCAATGTAGAAGGGCGAATGAAAATCCTGACGCCAGATCAGCACCATAACAATCAATAGAATCGGGCTCAACAAAAGTAGTCCTGTTAAAGCGGCTGTTATATCCAGTATGCGTTTCATAACAATTCCAATCCGCAGATTACGCAGATTTGCGCAGATTCAAAACTCTACTATCCGCAGATTACGCTGATTTGTGCAGATTCAAAACTCTACTATCCGCAGATTACGCCGATTTGCGCAGATTCAAAACTCTACTATCCGCAGATTACAAACTAAAAATAAAAACGTCGATTTATAAAATAGCCTGTTAAATAATAAACCTGCCGGCAAAGCATTTTTCATTTTGAAGTTAATCTGTGCAATCTGCGTAATCTGCGGACTATAGATTGGAAACAAATCTTTTATACCCAAGTGACTTGGATCCAAAGTTTATCAGAAGCCCAACGTTAAAGTCAGTTGCCTTCAGATAATTAATAATCAAACCTTCTTCGTAACTCGTCAGACCTGATATTGCCTTAATTTCGACTACCACATTATCAAAACAAATATAATCTGGTTGATACGTTTTTTTCAAATAGTGTCCCTTATATTTTATTCGAACAATAGGTTGTGATAGGTACTCAATCCTTTGACTATCAAACTCTCTTGCCAAAGCCTCTTGGTAGACAGCTTCAAGAAATCCGCACCCCAATTCCTTGTGAACTTCCATCGCTGCGCCGATTATCTTGTATGTTCTCTGGTCTTTCATTACTTATTTAATCTGCGTCAATCTGTGTAATCTGCGGATCAATGATTTTTACCCACTAAATCTGCGTCAATCTGCGTAATCTGCGGATCAATGATTTTTACCCACTAAATCTGCGGAGCGGATTTGTGAAAGTCATGAATACACTCACAGATATACTCAACATCATCATCAGAAAGCGCCGTATGCATCGGCAGCATTAAAAACCTGCTGGTCATCTTTTCTGTAACCGGCAAACGTATTTCTTCAAATCCCAATCCGGACAATTGGTGGACAGCTTTACCGCCCCACTGGATAATGGTCCCGACACCATGATCGGCAAGATTTTTCTTCAGCGCATCCCTTTGTCCGGATTCCAGTTCATAATTTTGGTAAACATCAAAGTGTCTGTCATCTTCACCGGGTGCCGGCGGTAAAACCAGATCATCGATTTCTCCGAGGGCTTGCTGATACCTGGCAGCGATTGCACGCCTGCGGGCCACCTCCTTTTCAAAGGTTTTCAGCTTCCAGTCCAGAATAGCCGCTTGAATGTTGTCCAGCCGGCAATTGGTCCCCCAGGTGACTACCTCCCCTTCCTCATTTCGTCCATGATCACGTAACAGATAAAGTTTGCGAGCCATGTCATCATCATTGGTAATGATGGCGCCGCCATCACCGAAACTGCCCAGCAATTTCGCGGGATAAAAGCTGAATGTTCCCGCTAGACCAAAAGTACCCGCAAATTTTTCTTTAAAGCGGGAACCCAGGGCCTGAGCGGCATCCTCAATTATTATCAGGCCGTGCTGCTCAGCGATATCCTGCAGGGCATCCATGTCGCAGGTACGCCCGTTGAGCTGGGTCGGCATAATTACCCGTGTTTTATCAGTAACGGCCTTTTTAACCTGCTCGGGATCAATCATATGATCTACACCACATTCCACCGGCACGGGTCTTGCACCGGCAAAATGAACAGCCGCCGCGGTCGCGATGTAGGTGTGCGAACACAATATTACTTCATCCCCCTGGCCGATACCCGCTGCGCGCAATCCTAAAATCAGAGCATTGGTGCCGTCAGCGACGCCGAAAACGTGTTTAACACCAAGAAATTTTTTCAAGTTGGCCTCAAATTGTTCCAGATCTTTTTGCAAAATATAGGCCCCCCTGCTCATAACATCATGCAGGATGGCCATTAATTCCTTCTCGTTCGCTTTAAATAAAGCCGGATAATTAAAAAATGGTATGTTCCTCTTGGCAGTCAACTCAAAAAACTCCTTTCCACAAAATAGCTTTATTTCACTGAATCCAGGGTGGCTGTACAGTATATCACCTTATGTTTCGTATCGGGCTTATCTGCAGGGATAGGACTTGGCTCCACATACTGAGTGGTCCCGTCATCTATTTCGGCCGGCATAGCGATTAAATTCCCGAACACCAATCTTTTAAAAATTTTTTTTCCGGCCATGGATTTGGGCATGAGTCCTAACGATACAACCGCTTTTTTAACCGGTCGTAGTATTATTTGTCGAATGGATAACGAATCCAACGGGGTATCGCCAAAAAATTCGGTTTTAAATCCGTACCTGGAAAATAAATTCCTTAATTCTACGACACCATAATATTTATAACTGTGCGGGCTTGGATTAAAATCAAAAAGATCTTTATTCGCTGTGGCAATGAGAACCTTACCATTTTGCCGCAGGATCCGAGTGCATTCTTTAGCAAATTGGTCAGGATCAGGAAGATAATAAATCGCCTCAAATAGGATAATGACATCCTTGCAGTGATCTTCAAAGGGCATCTGACCGGCATCAAACTGATTCAGCTCGATACGATCTCCATAATGCTGTCTGGCTATTGATAATAGCTCTTCTGAATAATCTCCGGCCTCAAAAGTTCGAGAGATATTGTTTAAATAACCCAAGGATTGTCCTGATCCACATGCTGCTTCAATCACATCTTTGCCTTTGCAATATTGGCCTGCCCAATAGTAGCGACTGCAAAGTCGATCAACTTGTTCCCGACTAACTTCATCCCCAGCCACTTCGGTCACAGAAACGTAGTCTGCTTCCACTGCTCAAATTCTCCCCAAAAGCTTATCTTTTGCCAATGCCAAATATTCATAGATCATAATATAGCTTTTCCTCAATTGAAAGCCACTTGGTATAACCGAAATACTCTTTCCATAGTTTTTTACAAGGTGTCCCGTTGGCGCAGGAATAGGCTTCATCGCCAATTTTTTAAACAACGCCATTGATCTTGGCATGTGATTCGCCGAAGTAACCAAAATAAATTTTTGATCTTTGACAATCGGCTTTATATAAATCGCTTCTTGATAGGTATTCCTTGATTTCGATTCAAGAATAATATCATTCTCTGGTATTCCTAAGGCAATCGATAGGGCAGCCATCAACTCGGCATCAGATATGGGATCCCGTCCAACGCCGCCGGATAGGATTAATTGCGTTCCCCGAAAATTATTGTACAATCTGATTCCCTCGACTAAGCGCACCAATCCTGCATGTGAAAATTGGCTGGTTATCGGTAGTCGCGGATCGAGTACATGATTACCTGCTAAAACGACAATAAATTTGATGTTCAAAAAATCATATTTTTTATTTTGTTCTTTGATTAATGCAGGATATTTTTGCTCAAGATGGCCTAAAAGTAGGTTCGGTAAAAAAGGGAAACTAAATAAAAGTAATATAAAATATCCCGTTGTAATTATAATTTTCCCTGCCTTTTGCTTTCTCGTTCTCCACAGAAAAACCAGACCAATTGAGAAAATCGCAAGACACAAAGGCACAGGAAATACGAAGGAAATAAGCGTGGATTTAATTAAACTGTACATTGATTGAGTCTTTCAAAGGCTCAGAAATTATAAGTTGTGATAACTCTCCCAGGTTGATTTTTATAAATAAAAATTTAATGTGTTCGTCTATATTCATCAACGATTTTTTCTATATGTCTTGAATAGTCCTCATATATTTTATCGGCATCAAACATGTTATTGAAAACTTGCGAAGCATTTATAGACATTTTTTTATAAAGGATACGATCTTCATACAATCTCTTAATATGGGAAGTTAAGGTAGCCAAATCGTGAGGAGGATAATAAAAGCCGATCTGGTATTTTTCAATAATTAGTTTTAGCTCTCCCCCAAAAGCAGACAAAATCGGCAGCCCTGCCGATAGGTAGGCGAATGCTTTGTTGGGTAAAAAATTCGCATCCTGTGTTGTCGTGCAAACACCAATGTGTGAGTGTTTAAGCAAAGTTGTAATTTCTCCCTGATTCAACCACCCTGGTAAAATTATGTTGGAAACGTTAGAGGCTCTCTTTTCAATTTTTTTAAAGTGTTCCCCATCTCCAGCCAAAATAAAATGGATATTGTTACCCTTTAATTTGGCAGCACAATCTAAAAGAATAGATGGGTTGTGATAGGAAGCAAAAGTTCCAATGAAAGTAACAATAAAGCTGTCGCCTAGCGGCTCTACTAATTTGAGTATCTTATTTGACAGGTTGTTTGTGTTGATTTGGTAACCTAAGTAGAATATCCTATCTCTCCATGACCTTTTTCTTCTAGCATGTTTTATTCCCCATTCAAGTAAAGAATCCATCATAGCCAGCAACCCGTCAGCCTTCTGCATTAATTTCTTAAACATTGCAAAATCTTTATGAAGCAACAATCGGACTAGTGTTCTTATCGCAGGGGGAACGTGACGGAGGAAGATATCAGGCCATTCATCCCTGATGTCCACCATAATGGGAATATTGTTTTTCCCGGCAAAATTAAGCGCCTCATAGGCCAGGTCGTAAGAGGGCATGGATGCGACTATAATATCCGGTTTTTCCAACTTGGGAGCCATTTTTCTAAATTTCCGGGCGATAATCCGATGGTCAATATAACGCGATAAAGAAATATTTTTTTGATAGCCGGTTCCCTTCAAGGCAATTATTTTTATACCCTGTTTCAATTCCAGCGACTTGTCCTCACGAAAAACCCAGTCTTTTTTAAAGTGATCAAAAGCACTCGCCCACCACAGGACAGAATGACCGTTGTCAGTGAGCTTCTCGGACAGAATTGTTGTCCTGAGTTTGCGGATATCGGCTTCAATTGGCAAGGGCTCACCTATTTGTAAAACCCAAATATTCATTGCTCAAAATTTACTTGAAGATTTAAAAAAAATTTAAGCAGCGCATTAAAATTCGCGCAGCAATTTCGCTGGATTTCCAGCATAAAACCCCGGACTGCATATATCCTTCGTTACCACGGCCCCGGCACCAATAACTACATCATCACAAATCTTCACGGGCAATATGGTGGCATTGGTTCCAATGGAAACATTGTTCCCTATTAAAGTTGGCTGCCAAATTTCCTTGTTCCCTCCCGCGGGGCCACCAGTTTGAAATTTATCATTGATGAACTTGGCGCCATGCGAAACAACGCAATCATCTCCAATTGTAACAAGCTCACATATGAAAGCATGGGACTGAATTTTACATCTGTTTCCGATAACCACGTTTTTTTGAATTTCCACAAATGGACCTATGAAACAGTCATCACCGATTTTACATTCATAAATATTCACTGGTTCAACAACTGTAAGATTATTACCAAATTCAGCATCTCGGATGTGAGCACGACATATTCGTGGTTGATTCATAATTCCAAAATCTCCACCACTTTTTGGGCATGATCAAGGCCGGTGAGGCATTTAGTGCCATTCTGGATGCAGTCGATAAAATGGTCGATTTCAACCATCAGTGGTTCTTGAAAATTGATTTTCGGTAAAATCACATCACCTGAGCGGTGGTTAAAGCTATGAAAATGCTGATTATCATAATCCATATTTTCACCTAATACCGCCATCTTGTCTATCCCTTTATCAAAAATAGCAACTTTACTGTCTGCCAAATCGTCATATACGACCATTTTTTTTGAACCGACTACGGTCATGCGGCGGGTTTTGTTGGGATCCAGCCAACTCACCTGGATGTTCGCCATAATTTTATCGGGGTACATTATGTTCATGAAAACCACATCATTCACACCGTTTTGAATGAAATCAACCCCCCTCTTGACCACTGACAGCGGAAAGGGATCCCCGAGCCAATACTGAATAATACTGATGTCATGCGGTGCAAAATTCCACAGAGCATCTACGTCTGAACGAATGCGTCCTAAATTCAGCCTTTGGCTGTAAATATAGCGGATATCGCCAAGTTTTCCTGAATCAATCATATCCTTGATATAGCGCACAGCAGCATTAAACAGAAATGTATGTCCAACCATGACAATTCGATTTTTTTGATTTGCCAGTTTGGCAATTTGCTTGACCTCTGAAACACTCTTGGCCAAAGGCTTTTCAACTAGGACATGTTTGCCTGTCTGGAGGGCCTTCATAGCTAGCTCAAAGTGCGTAGCCACCGGAGTTGCAATCACCACTGCGTCAATATCAGTATCGTCAAAAACACGGTCAGCCTCACTGGAAACGTTAATGCCCGGGTAAAGCCCCCGCACATAGTCATGCCGCTCATTTGATACCTCCGCGACTCTGCTAACAACACATCTCTTACTTGCAACCAGGTTCCTGAGCAAATTCGGTCCCCAATAGCCGACGCCTATCTGTGCAATATTCAACATGAATACTACTCCTTATGATTGAGTTACATTTCTAAGCTGATCACAGATATATTCGATTTGTGTTGGGTTCAGTTCAGGATACATCGGTAAGCTGAGAATTTCTTGCGAATATCTATTAGAAATTGGAAAGTCCTTCGGGGAGTGACCAAGATACCTGTAAGCCCGCAGCATTGGCAAGGATATAGGATAGTGAATCCCGGTGGAAATACCTTGCTTCTCTAACGTTCTCCGCACGGTATCGCGGTTTTTTATCCTGACAACATACAGATGATAAACATGCCGAAAACCTTGGCCTTCAAATGGTGTAATCGCCCTGGATTCCGCCAGCAGTTCTCCGTAAATGGCAGCTGCCGCTCGCCGTTTTTCGGTCCATTTTTCGAGGTGCGCGAGCTTGACACACAGAATCGCAGCCTGTAAGCCGTCCAAACGACTGTTCACGCCTTCAAATTCATGGTCATATTTTTCCACGCGGCCGTGATTGGCAATCATACGACATTTACCCGCCAAATTCTCATCTGCTGTAACGATGGCACCGGCATCGCCGTAGGCACCAAGGTTTTTGCCCGGATAAAAACTAAAACATGCCAAATCACCAAAAGTGCCGACCCTTTGTTCTTCGATTTGAGCGCCATGCGCTTGGGCTCCGTCTTCCAGCAAAAAAATCCCATTGGAATCGGCTATTTTCTTCAGCATAATCATATCTGCAGGCTGTCCATAAAGATGTACCGCAATAATCGCTTTCGTTTTTTTGCTGATGGCTTGTTCAACCTTTTTCGGGTCTATATTATACGTATTCCGGTCACAATCAACAAACTTCACATTAGCACCCGTCAATGTGACGGCCTCTGATGTTGCAATAAAAGAGTTGGCTGCTGTTATGATTTCATCCCCCGCTGAAATTCCAAGAGCCTTCAATGCCAGATAAATTGCATCCGTACCATTGCCAACGCCAATACAATGTTTGGATCCGACATAATTTGCGAATTTTTTTTCGAATGATTTTACAAATCTTCCTCCGATAAAAGCAGATTCATGTATAACGTCCAAGATTGCCTGATCAATTTCCTTTTTGATTGATAAATATTGCGCTTTCAAGTCTACAAACGATATATCCATTAATATATCCTTTTCTCCATTAGAGTGTGTTAGCTGAAATTAAAACCATCTTAGATATCAGGTTATTGCGGAGTAAGGCGGAAATTTGGAATTAAAACGAAAATATAAGCTCCAGGTAGTTTACGGCAAGCTCTTCATGAGTCATTCCGTCAAAACGCCTGTCTATTTTCATTGTTTTCAAAACCTCAAGATCTGCAGGATCAATTTTACTGTTTATCCATTCTATCCTGGCACCATGTGATTTAAAAAGATCTAAAAATTGCTTGCCGCGTAATCGATTGTGATAGCTAATCTTATTTTTGACAAAAAAAGACCATAACCACTCAGGGTATTTGAGAAAATTGATTTTGCTGACATTCGCGTCAAAACCTGCATAGTGATCATGTAAACCTATTGCAAAATAAACCCGACCTTGTTCTTTTAAAACTCTCTTGGCTTCAATTATGATTGCATCGACAATATTCTCAGGCACGTGTTCCAAAACGGCATAAGCATAATACAAATCAACACTATTATTGGGCAGGCCGCTTTGGGTTGCATCATTTGGAGCCTGATAATTGATATTCCCGGCTGCCAAAAGCTCCTTTAACGTATTTTTACCTTGCAACCGTGCCAGCCTAGCCGTTAGGATTGACTTAGGTACTGAAGTTATTGGTTGGATGGAATCGATGTGCGCTTCGATTTGATTGACTATTTTTCGAACTAGTTTAAAACGAACATGAGGCAAATGATCATAAGTATAGCAGGTTCTGGTACCCATAAGATAGAATAAAATGGCACTAATCGCATCCCAGCCTGTTCCGACTTCCACAACCGTACTTCCCTCAAGATCTACGAATTCACCAATTATCCTTATTTTCTCCGCCAGGTTGGCTGTGTTTTTGAGCGTTTCGTCATTTGAGTGGCTTCTATTTATAATTTGCATCAAATGGTTGATACGCTCTCCGGCCGGCAAAAGAGCCAGGATAAATTGTATCAATACTTTCAATTTCCACATTTAGTTTACGTCAGGGGCGCTTTATGAGTTGCTTTTCTGTGGGCAAAATGAACGATAAAACTCAATTTTTCAAACCAAAAGTAATTATTTGGATATTCTTTAAATGATTTTGTCGGTGCGGACATAATAGAATTAAACTCTTCTTCGGTGAAATCGAATTTCTTGATAAAGTATTGCCGATCCTGTTCCAAACTATCGGTGGAAGAAGGTTCTCTTGCTATCTCCTTAAGGGCGTCTTCGCGAGTGATTTGTCCGGAGCAAACCAGTGTGGACAAATGCGCTCTGCGCTTATCGATATTAAATTTTTTCGGAAGAATGTAGGTCTGAAAGAATCTAGTGTAGATCGACTCACAATGTTTTGCTCCGTATTCCTCCCACCCCAACTCGTGTTTTAAAACGTTGATCGCATCCTTTCTATTGTAGTCGATATAGTTCAAAATGGGAATAAAACCAATCTGTTTTACAAAAGTATAGTATGCAAAATGAAAGAGCGTAAGTCGAGGAAAAGTCGTTAGCTTAACATTTCCGAGTTTTTTGTGAACCGCCTTTATATGGCGCCAATCCTTGGAATCATACCCCCAGCTTGCAGGTAAAATGGCTTCCGAGATAATATTGCTGCCGCTAAATATGTATCGGATACCGTTATCCGCAGCCAAGTGGTATAGGATGGCGACGATGGCATGGTCCGTCGGCCCTTCGCAATTCATAACAGAGGCCTTCAGGAACGAAAGCTGCAAATCTTTGAATTCCTCCCAATTAAGCACATAAGAATATAAATCGATATCGAGTTTCTTGACGATATTTTCAATATTAAATACCGACAACTCGGAATCCCATCCGTTGTCGAGGTGAACCGCCAATGGTCGTAGCCCAAGCTTCTTAACTTGGAATGCAACCATTGAACTGTCTACCCCCCCGCTCAATCCAATAATGCAATCATATTTCTTGTTTTTTCCGCGTTCTCTCACAACGCGAATCAATTTATTCAGCATTTCGCGACCGGCTTTCCCTTGGTAAAGCCCGGCCCTTGCCTTGGCTTCATAGGTCTTACAATGACAGCAGATTCCATTTTCATCAAACGTTATTTCAGAATCTGATATATCCATAATACATCTGGTACAAATTCTATACTCCTGTGTCATTTGATCTCCTAAGAATCATCTAACATAGAGCTTCTGTCAGCTCCTCGTATGACGGGTAACTGATCAACACCGCCCGATGCCTACCCTGAAAGACAAAAAAACTTCCGGCAGCCACCGCTGAAGCCCCGCCATTTCTCACGGCTTCTTTGAAATCGTCAATTTTTCCGGCACCTCCGCAGGCAATAACCGGAACCGTTACGGCCTTGGAAACCGTTCTTATCAATTCGATGTCATATCCCTTCATCATGCCGTCTCTGTCGACTGAATTTAACAGGATCTCCCCTGCTCCCATATCCTGCATATCGATAGCGTATTTTACGGGATCCGCCTTTGTTCTTTTTATGCAACTGTGTGTTACCACCTTATATTTGCCGAAATAGTCCTTTTTCACGTCAATGGATACAACGATGCTCTGACTGCCGAATAATTTCGACGCGTTTTCAATAAAATTCGGATTCTCAGATGCATAGCTATTTATGATAACTTTTTCTATTCCCAGAGCGAGTATTTCTCTTATGTCGTCCAGGCTCCTGATCCCTCCGCCATAACCAACCGGCATGAAACATTCACTGGCGATTTCGGACAATTTTTTAAAAGGAGGCTTGCGATTTTCAAGCGTAGCGGTAATGTCTAGAAAAACCAGTTCATCCACTTCTTTTTCATTAAAAATTTTCACAATGTTTATCGGATCACCCAGGTATGTGGGTGCCTTAAACTTTACTGTTTTAACGAGCCCATCGTTTTTTAAAAGCAGACAGGGAATGACTCTTGTTTTAAGCATTATGCGAAAATCCCGCAAATTTGGTTAGCAATTTCATGCCAAACTTGTGACTCTTTTCAGGGTGAAATTGGACACCAATGATATTGCCCTTTTGAAAAGAAGAGACAAACTCATAGCCATAAGTCGTAGTTGTAAGAATATCCTTGGGGTTGTTGCACGCCAGATGAAAAGAATGTACAAAATAAAATCTTGATTCTTCATCCATTGTGTTGAAAATGTGACTTGCTTTTTGTACTGTTACGGTGTTCCATCCCATATGTGGTATTTTGTGATTTACGTGATCACCCAAGAAATTAAATCTGATTGTTTCTGCATCGAGCCATCCCAATCCGGGTAAGCTTCCTTCCTCGCTTCTTTTTGTAATTAACTGGGCACCGAGGCATATGCCCAAAACAGGGGTTTTCTTTATTATAACCTTGGCATTTAGAATATCTAACAGATTTAGTCGCTCAAGATTTTTCATCCCATTGTCAAAAGCTCCCACCCCCGGCAATATGATCATATCGGCTTTTTCAATATCATCCCCGTTTGATGATACCACCGACTCTGCACCGATTTTTCGAAGCATGTTCTGTATTGCCCCTAAATTTCCCATTCCATAGTTCACAATGCATATCATTGTTCAATTCACCTTAATCGTCTGCTCGACAAGTTTACGATAAATATGTAATAAAACTTTCTCTTCCGTATGCCAGCCAATCCTTTTTCGAAGATCCAGACACTTGATTCGCTTTACGGATATATCATTCCATGATATGCGGTCGATCAACGAAACCAGAGTATTCATTTCCACGTCAACTTTCCATCCGCACCCTCCGCTGTCAACAACACGCCCCATTTCAGGAAAATCACTCACAATCAATGGCAAGCCGCTCATTATGTATTCAAACACTTTATTAGGCAGGCAATAGTAGTGGTTCAAACAGGTATTCTCAATTAGATGAACGCCCACATCGGCACTATTGGTATAATAGATTACATCATCGGGTATAACCGGGGGATGGAAGTGAACATTGTTAAACTTTTTTTCATACTCCTTCACGCGATTTTCCAACGCCCCGAATCCCATAAAAACAATATGCTTTTGCCTGTCAACTCTGGAAAACGCTTCTAAAATAAGTTCAATTCCCCTATCTTTTCCCAGATTTCCCTGGTATATAAAGAGCATTTCCTCATCCGGAATGCCTATCTCTTTTTTTAACACATTGCAGCTTCTGTCTTCTTCCTTCACTTGATAGGGTATGTTTCTGATAACATGAACGTCATTCAATCCATACTCATTTTTATACCATCCTGCGATGGAATCGCTCACGACTACTAAAAGGTCAGTATAGGGAATTGTGATTCGTTCCAGTAGCTTGGACATCCTTTTTCGAAAACCGGACATTTGGGTCTCAGTTTCAAGCTCATGGGTATCATAAACCAGTTTCGAACCATGAAAGGACTTGAAAAGAAGCCCCAGCGGCAGAACCGATAGTGCATGAGAATTAAAAATGGAAACCTTTTCCTTCCTGAATTTAAAGAATATTTTTAACTGCCATTCTAGAAGTTTAAGGGCTTTCCACAACGAACCTCCCGGAAGCTTCCTACTTAGTAGCTTGACTCTCCAGACGTTCCGCGTTTTATCGAGATATTCCAGCTCTGCGAGATTTTGATCCCAAATGGCGCCAATAAAAATTTTGCTGAACAATCCTGATTCAGCTAAACTTTTTGTCTCCTTGAGCATTCGGCTTTCATGAGTGAAGTTCGTAGGATAGACATGGAGGTTTACTTTTTTAGACATTCTGGAACACATCATAAGTAGAACATACGGCAATTTGTTAAAGGTCTAAACAAATTCTTATTTTCACCCGGAATGAATAAAGATCTTAGATAATTTTTTTCTGATTCTTTCTATTTTCCGAACCCATTTCATAAATTCCTAACTATTTGAATTGTTGGTGCATCACGAATATCTTCCCCATTTCCTATGTGTCTTGCTTTCTATCAACCCCTGTATTCGCTTTATTGCTTTAAAGTAAGAATGACAATTAGGGAATTCTTCGAATGAATGTTTTTTTAAATGTAGCAATTCTTCAAATTCTACATTGGTCAATCCCAGCTTCTTTACGAAGTATTCCTTGTCTTCTCGAAGCTCACGTTCATCATATAATGGTATATCCAGCTCCTTCACGGCCTCCTCTCTCGTCAGTTGGCCGGAAACAATCAGACTGGAATAGTGCGGCCTTCTTTTATCATAGCCAAATCGTAAAGGAAGATAATAGTTTTGAAAAAATTTAGTAAAACGTGATTCACCATGCTTTCTTCCGTAGTCCTTCCAGCCTATTTTTTCCTTTAACTCTTGTATTGCCTCATGCCGATTATAAGGCATATAATTCAGTGGCCGAATTACCCTCATTTTTTTGATAAACGGATAATAAAAATAATACTCAAAATACCCAATCAATTTGTAATTCTTAAGTTTTTTAGTTCCGAATTTTTTATGTATGGCTTTGATATTTCTGGCATCCATCGCATCATTATGCCATGCATTTGGAAATATTGCTTCTGACGCTAAATTTCCTCCTGTGAGGACATATCTTATACTATTTTTTACGGCATAGTGATACATTGCGGAGAAAAATATGTGGTCCTGTGGTATGTCTTGATTGGCAATGCCGGAACGCAGATAGGCAACCTGCAGATCTTTTATTTCTTCCCAATCGACCACGTGGGTGTGCAGATCATACTCACAATACTTGACAATATTTTCAATATTATTTACAGCTAACTCACTGTTCCAGCCCGCATCCACGTGAACAACTAAAGGTCTCAATCCCATTTCGTTGACTTTTATAGCCAAATAGGAACTATCAACACCGCCACTCAATCCGATGATACAATCATAATCTTTATACCTACCAAACTGCTTGATATCCTTTATGATTGTTTTTAATAATTTTTTACCCTCAGCATTGGGATACCATTCCTTTTTTGTTATTTCTTCAAATTCACGGCAATGGTTACATAAACCGTTTCGATCAAATGTTATTTCAGGATCGCTGGTATCCATTATGCAGCGATTACATATTTGGTATTCTCTTTCCATCTGCATCAAATAATAATCCTCATTACCCTTTTAGAATATTCAAATATATTTTTTTTAATTCTTTAGCCCCACGATCCCAGGTAAACCTATTCTTTATAATATTTCTCCCCTCCTGCCCCATTCTTTCTCGCATTTCTGTATTCTCTAGTAGAAACTGAATGGCGGTTGCTATTGAGTTAGCGCTTCTTGTTCCTATTAAAATGCCGCTTTTACCGTTTTCGACGATTTCTGGGATCCCACCCACGTCTGTGGCGACTACCGGAAGGCCACAGGCCATTGCCTCCAAAATAGCATTGGGTAATCCCTCAAAATAAGATGGGAACACAAAAATATCAGCCGTGCTTAACCATTGGTTAATTTCACTATTAGGTTTGCCACCGACCAAATGAATTCTATGACTAAGTTTTTTTGATAAAATGGTATTGCTTATGTTCTGATACTCAGGACCATCACCTACATAAATAAGATGCAAATTTGGATGGATGGAACTAAGGTAAGCCAAAAAGGCCTCAAGCAATTCATGGACGCCTTTTTCTTTAAGCAGACCCCCGACAAAGATTAAGGCTTGTGCTTGTTTTGAAATTCCTAGCTTTTTCCTGAGTATATAACGACTGTTCCGATTGTTTTTAAATTCATGGACATTACAGCCGTTGTAAATGACTTGAATTTCTCTTCGCGGATGAGATATCGATTCTGCGGATTTTTTAAGGGCATAACTTACTGAAGTTATAAAATCTGCTTCAAGCAAAACTTTTTTAGTTTGATCATAGGTTGAGCGGTTGTATTCTGGATAAACATTTATGTCGCTTCCACGCAAACTGCAAACAAGCGGAATATTGTATTTTTTCTTAAGCAACAGGCCCATATATCCATCTGGAGTTGCGGTATAGGCATATATTATATTGGGTTTAATTTTGCCTATAATTGCATCAACACTCCCAATTAATCCATAGCGCATCGCATAGCTTGACATACTGTGAAACCATTTTCCTGGCATGCAAATATAACGAGGGTAGTAAATTGGGATCTCATCTTTAATATCAAATAGAACCTGTTGGCCATAGTCTTTCCACTTTTCTTTAAACCACAGAAATCTCGGACTGTAAGGCGTCGGTACCACGACGACGGGTTCACAGCCTTCCAACATAAGCTGATTTACCTGATCATGTATAAATCCGGACATATAATCAGATTCACTTAGGTACTGATGTGTCAAAACCAATATGCGAATTTTATTCATTTTGATAGGAACTATCCCGGTTGGACGTTCTACTTAATATAGTAAGATCCTTGCATACTTTTTGGAAAAAAGGTTTCTCGAGCCAAGCATCCTGTAGTTCGGGATTTTCATCTCATCACTATATTAAAAACCGCGATTTAAATGGCAGATAGATCAAAATCTTTGTCAATCACCTTGTCGATGAACATTAGATGCCATAACTCAAGTCACAACAAGGCCCAGATACGTTGGCTATGATCATGCTTGCCGGATGAATGCTCCTCCGCAAGCCGTCTTACAAAATCAACTTTAAAGTATCCTCGCTTTAGAGCCCTGTCACTAAACAATATAGCTTCTATCAATAACTTAAAATTATCCATGATCCATGATCTCAGAGGTATTGAAAAACCCTGTTTCGGCCGATAAATAATGTCGTGTGGGATCAATTTTTCAGCCAGTTTTTTCAGAAGATACTTTTGAATGCCAAACTTCAATTTTAATTTGGAAGGAATCCGAGCCGCGTATTCCAACAGTTGATAATCTAAAAAAGGAGATCGGGCCTCGAGCGAATTCATCATCGTGGCCACATCTACCTTAGTTAAAATATCATTCGGCAGATAATTTTTAATATCAATATACAACCACTTATCGACCTCATTGGTCCCATCGGCATCAGAAATGCATTTTTTAAGCGGATCTATGGGGGTATGTCCTGAAAGCTGATGTTTAAATTCAGCCGTGTACAGAGAGTCGCGCAGTTCGAATCCAAATACATCCATTAATAGATAAAATGTATCGCAAAATTCGCCTTTACCATATTCGGTCAAGGTTTTAATCTTGCTGATCAGCCCCCGGCCCCTTTTTCCAGCCATAGTGACAAGCGCATCAGCCACGGACGGCAACAGGGTGTTGCCTAAATAGGAAGGCAGATATTTTCGATAATAGTAGCCCATATAGTGAGCCCTCGCCAGACCATATCCGCCGAAGGCTTCATCGCCGCCATCGCCACTAAGGGCCACTGTTACCTTCTGCCTGGTCATTTTGGCCACATAATAAGTCGGTATCTGGGATGAATCGGAAAACGGCTCGCCATAGCTCCAAACGATTTCAGGTAATATGCCGATTGCATCCGGTGCAACGATAAATTCATGATGATCGGTGGAATATTTCTCGGCAACCATCCGGGCGTACTTTAGCTCATCAAAGTGCTCATCTTTATAGCCGATGGAAAACGTCTTAACCGGGAAATCACTGACCGTAGCCATCATCGCCACGACAAGACTTGAATCAATTCCACCGCTTAAAAATGCACCAAGGGGAACATCGCTGACCATTCTTCTTTTTACCGCTGATAAAAGAATAGTCTCAATTTTTTCAATAAACTCAACTTCGGTCTTACTTTCTTTGGCCGCAAAACTAAGAAACCAATAACACTCAGGCAACGTCCTTTGCTTATTAAACTTAATGAAATGTGAAGGAGGCACCTTTTTAACTTACTTTCCGCGCAAACGAAACGCGGGTTTTATCGAATTTAGCAATTTATAACCTTTTGAAATAAATATTTTTATTAGTTTTTCATTTTTGTCCAGATATCACTTTTTTGCAACTTTTTTTGAAATCTCATTACAATTTTGCTTATCGATCAACTAAAAGGCGGTAAAATGATCTTGCGCTTTTTTTGATCAGTATGAATAGAAATTAATCTCATCGGCAATAACAATAAGTAATCCCCGGAATCCAATACCCCAGTCGTTTGATGGGCTCGTATGGGACCATTGAGTATAGTGGCAGGCTAATGCTGATCATAAAGAGCTCGATTAGTCAAGGTGAAATCCGGTCATTATTGAACTAAATTTTATCTTTCCTATAGTCGAAAAGTAGAAATCATTGAATTCTATTAATAAACAGAGAAACGGAGAAATTATCTGAAAATATGCATAATTCATAGATTTTAGCAAAGAATCACTAAATATATCCGCCACAACGCGTGAAAACTCGCTGGACAAGATAGGTTGTCCGTGTCATGAATAAAATTTCATAGTCTTTTTTTGGGAAAAAAACTTCATGCAATTAAGGCTAAACTCTATGGTTATGGATCAGAATCAATCAGCAAAAAGCAGAACACTCAAACGATTGCAGGTCGGCGGTTTGCCCCTAATTCATGCAATCACCAAGCGCATGCGGTTAAAAGAAATTTTGTATAAATACATACCAGCTCATGGCAACGAAGACATTCCTGCTGTTGAGACCCTAGCTCGGGTTTGGGATCTGTAAGTTAACGATTCAGCGCAAAGCGGCACCAGTGGCGCATTTGCTATAATGAATGAAATTCAGCGTGTGCCTACCTGAAATTTTTGACTCAGCTAAGATTTTCGACTGCCAAAATGCTCTTAGGAGCAGTAACAGCAAGGGTTTTCAAGGTCTGAGACACTTCAGGCGTCAATTCATTTCGCCGATTAAACCGATGTTTTAAAGTTAAAAATTCTGTCGCTTGCAGCGTTTGCAGTCTACGCCGGATCTGAGACCAAGGTTGTTGGCAGGCAATTTCTGCAACCCGCTCGATTAGCAATGACAGGACACAAATCCTCACATGGGTTTCTATTCGACGTGGAACCCAGTGGAACATCGGAGTCATTTTAATCTGGGTTCGTTTCAGCGAGCGAAAGCAGCGTTCGATAACCATCAACCCTTTATAGCCACTAGCTGCGTCTAACATGCTGATAGTATCATCGTTGGTTTCCAAAACCCATTTACCGTCATATTTTCGGGCTTGGCGCACTTTACCACGATCTATGCGGATCGTGTGGTTCTTTGTTATCGTTAGATATCGCTTGTAGCGTTGCGATGCGAGAAGTTCGATCGCCCATTGGGCTGTCGCCTTTTTGTCTGGATGTCTGGCAAGTTCCTTCTCCAAAAGTTCAATCACCTTGGCACGGTGTTTTCGTTGCCGCTTGGCTTCTTTGGGGTTGAAGCACAGGATATAGCGTTGACGCATCTCGCCGTCGCCGATAATCACCTCTTTGGCATGCAAGTTGTCTTTGATCACCGTGTAGCGTCCTCTTTTGGACAACACGTCGCGTTTGATTTCAGTTACACTTGCCATGCGAGTGGCCAACAGGTATTTGCCGCAAGCTCTACCAAGCTCTTCGCGATTGTCTTGCGAGTTGATGCCGGCATCGGCGACAAACAAAGCACGGCCCAGAGACCAACCCCGAAGATCCGAGCGCACTTTTTCCACCGTATTGACATCAGTGGTGTTTCCGGGAAACACCCAGCAACGCACCGGCAATCCATCACGGGTAACGGCCAATGCGACAACGACCTGCGGACTCCAGGTGCCTTCCTTGGCCCTGCCAAATTTGCGAACGGCACCACTGAGCTCCTCGCTGTCTTCATCCTCTTGGTCGATTGAAAAAGAGGCTGTCGTAGTATCGTAGAAGATCAAATCGACTTTCAGGTTAAATAAATTGGCGGTGTGAAAGAAGATATTTTTTTCAATTAGTTGACGATGGTCATAAAGCAGATCCATGGATTCATACATCTGCTCGAGCTTCAACAATTCGCATGAAGGTAAATAAACCTTCGACAGCCACCGATCCCAGACGCCAAGCTTGGATTCAGGCTCGCAGAGTCGGTTGGCAACCATCGCCAAAAGCGCTCTTTCATAGGGAACTTTTATCTTTTTGGCCTTGCAGATATCGCGCAACTCTTTGCCGATGCCCAACCGCTCCCACAAGGCTTCAATGACCAGCACACAGCCCAAGGCGACGGTTCTGATGAGCTTGACATCGTCAGATAGACCAAGCGGGTCGTTGGTCTGTGTGTCCTCACAGTCATTGATGGGATCGAAAACTTTAAGTCCGCACACCCGGGCGATGGAGTTGCACAGCCGAACCAGCTGGTTGCGATCAAGTTCATCAGCGCGGCCGAAGCTGTGGATGATCCGCGCTACAGGCTTGCGGGTATCCGGGTGGCGTTCATTGTGAGCTAACTGATAGTACTCGACAATGCTGCCGTCCTTATTTTTCCTTCTAGTGGTTCGCAGATACATGATTGCTTACACCAGTAGCATGTATATTATGTATAGTCAACAAAAAACTTTAAATTCGTGTGCCTACAGTTTTGAAGGTTCGCAAAATTAAAAAATAGGCTAAGTGCCTGTTTTTATTCATGCCAAGTTGAAATTCTGGCTGTTTTCAGCAGTTTTTTTGCCTACAGGCCCCAAACTAAAGCCTAATGTTATTGGTCTATAACTTGATTCTAGGCAAATACCCGCTGTATCGATTGCAAGAATGGGTTGAATCAATCGATTTTAGCTGCATCAACAATGAAGCTTGTGAAAAGGTTAAATTTAACGATGATCGATTTGGTCGCGTCCTCAATAAACTTTATCAGGTTGATCGCGCCTCATTAATGACCGAACTAGTCGTGTTCTTTGTGAACGAATTCAACATCGGCCTTGAACGTGTGAGCAATGATTCAACCTCGATCAAGGCCTTTGGCCAATATCCGGGCAGAACAAAAACCGGCTTGGAGCTGAAGCGGGGAAATAGTAAAGATCACCGTCCGGATCTTAAGCAGCTGATATTTAGTCTCAGTGTCGCAGGCGATGGTGCTGTGCCGATACACTATAAGTGCTACCCGGGAAATGTTACTGACGATAAAACCCATATCGAGACCTGGAATACGCTGCGAAAGATAACAGGTTGTTCAGATTTTCTTTATGTGGCCGATTCCAAGCTTTGTACCGATGAGCAGCTGAGCTACATTGTCAATCAAGGTGGACGCGTCGTTACGATTATTCCGGAAACCTGGAAAGAAGTTGAATCGTTTAAACAGCAACTTAGAAAAACCAAAAAGGCCAAAGATATCATCTGGCGAAGACACAAACCGGGCAGTGATGACAAAAAGGAGTATTTTTCAGCCTTTAGAGGAGACTATGTTACAGTCAAAAGAGGTTACCGGATTCATTGGATTTGTTCCAGTGAGAAGCGTAAACGCGATCGCCAGAGCCGAGAGACGCGTCTGAAAAAAGTAGAGCAGAGTCTAGCGGTTCTCAATGGAAAAATAAATAAGCGCGGTCTGAAGACAAAAAAGACGATCGAACAAGCCGCACAACAGATAATCAAAGAGCATAAGTTAGAAAAACATTTTCATGTTTCAATCGGCACCATAACAGAGAGCTGTAAAGTCCAGATAGGCTCGGGCCGCCCCGGGAAAAATACCCAATATAAGACACGCATCAACCGGCTGTTTACTCTTTCCTGGACGCAAAAAAAGCAGGTGATAAAGCAAGAAGCGCAAACCGACGGGGTATTTCCTTTGTTATTAACGCGGCGAATAAATACTTAACAAGTTCGCTCAATTGTGATATAGGTCGTGCATGGAAAAAATTGATGCACGAAAACTCAGCACCGATGCACAACAACAGCAGCGCTATCAAGTCATTCGGCTTCGAAAGCAGGGCCGAAAGCACAGCGAGATCAGTGCAATTACGGGTGTTAGCCGTTCTACCTGCAGCACATGGTGGACCCTTTACAAAAACGGAGGCAAAAAAGCCCTTCAAATTAAGCAGCGAGGCCGCCCACTTGGTAGCTGCCGCACCCTGAGCCCGGAGCAGGAGAAAATACTTCAGAAGAACATGCGCGATAGATGCCCGGACCAGTTGAAGCTGCCCTTCGCACTGTGGACCCGTATCGCGGTCCAACAGTTGATCAAGCAGCTGTGGGGGATTAACATGCCCATTCGGACGGTAGGCGAATATCTGAAAAGATGGGGCTTTACGCCTCAGAAACCCTTGCGCAGGGCCTATAAACAGAATCCCGAAGCGGTAAAAGCTTGGTTGAACCGTGAATATCCAGAAATTCACCAAAGGGCTAAAAAAGAGAATGCCGATATTCATTGGGGCGATGAAACAGGGTTGTGTAACGACTCCTACCATGGTCGCAGTTATGCCCCACGGGGCGAAACACCGGCGATTAAGCTTCATCCCAGATGTGAACGAGTCAATCTGATCTCTTCGGTCACCAATCAAGGTAAAGTCCGCTTCATGGTTTATAAAAACAAGATGAATTCGCAAACATTGATTAAATTTCTTCAACGACTGGTCAAAGACTCTGACAAAAAGATATTCCTGATCCTCGATAATCTAAAAGTTCATCACAGCTATGTTGTAAGGGATTGGCTGAAAGAGCATGAAGATGAGATTGAGATTTTCTTTCTGCCATCCTATTCAGCAGAGTTGAACCCTGATGAATACCTCAACTGTGATTTAAACGCGGGGGTCCATTCCGGAGTCCCCGCCAGAAATAAAAAACAACTGAAGCGAAAAGCAATCTCACATTTACGAAAACTTCAAAAACTGCCTGGCCGAGTCATTAAATACTTCAAACATCCCAAAATATCTTATGCTGCATAAGTATCATGTATTTAATTGCCGGGTTAATATGCACGGATAAAGCTCTGACGGCTAAACAGGTACTAAAGGCATACAAATATCAACCACGACTTGAAAAAAGATTTAGCCAATTTAAAACGGTTCACAATGCGGCACCGCTGCTATTTAAGAAGATAGAACGCATCACTCTTGTCCAAAAACGAGTTTAGAATGAGTCATATAATGAGTTGTAAAACGAGTCATTGAAAAAAATCCTCCTTGTATGTAGGGTGGTTGTTAA
>CACVKW010001237.1 GCA_902749685.1 Olavius sp. associated proteobacterium Delta 1
ACATGTGCCCGCAGCAGCAATATATTCATAGTGTTGACGCTTTTTAAAAAACTTGCGTCTTTTCAGGGTTTGGCCGGCAGGGCAGGTAAAGGTATCAGTTTCAACTGTGGTCTCGGTGTTTTTTTCATGGG
>CACVKW010001238.1 GCA_902749685.1 Olavius sp. associated proteobacterium Delta 1
AACAACCACCCTACATATAAGGAGGATTTTTTTCAATGACTCGTATTATTACTCACTTTATGACTCATTCTAAACCCGTTTTTGGACAAGAGTGATATTGGGATATGGTTTATGGTTTAGTTTTGGAATAGCTTATTCAATAAGAACTATTGGAAAAATGAAAAATGTAAAATTAAATTATTTAAACCCTAGCTATTCAATAGGAGTTTTTGAACTCCCTCAATTATCAAGCATTTGGTCACTTTGCTTTTTTAGTCAAACAACAATTGTATATATGGGACTTTTACTCGCTGATCCCTCTGTGCCAATGAAGGTGAGACACTTACCCCTTGAAAAATTAGTGTAGGGCGGGTAGGAGTATCACCTATGGAAATAACAAAAAAAGAACCAAGA
>CACVKW010001239.1 GCA_902749685.1 Olavius sp. associated proteobacterium Delta 1
AGGTCAGCCAAATGACTAAGTATCTGAATTTATTAGATCTGGGATGAAAAATCGGGCAAAATGAAGCTGCTTTTTGCCTACAGACCGAAAACAAGAGTGGTGGATCTAATGGAAAAAGCTTACCATGATTGGAAAACGGAAAGAGAAAGAGACCTGTACAAAAGGACCGGTATGCAACTTCTTTTCCCCGTACAACCACACATTCCACCATTGAAGCACAAAAGAAGAATTAAAAAAGAGCCACTGGATTTTAAAATGAAGCCAATCAACTGGAAATAAAGGATGAATAAAATGAAAAGAAACAAAAAAATCTACAACTTCGAAGACTTTGACTACACCCCAATTGAGGATGTCGCCTTAATAGATTCGGAAGGGGCTGTAATCAAGACTTGGATCAGATCTTTCGATCTGGAGAACCCTTTTTTGGAGGGGAAGCCGGGAGGGAAGAAGAAATTTAGAGCCTCCGCATCCTTTAAGAATGGGTTTGGAAGGAATATTAGTACAGATTATTTCTCAAAAAATACTTATAAGGAATTGAGGAAACATCTTAGAAAAGGCAGACCGATTGAGGTTTTAGCCGAAGTTTATCAAGAGCCCGCAAAGGGTGATATTTTTATGAATGAATTGAAAATACTAAAATATCGGTCTGGAGATTCGTCTATAAGTCAATTACAAGCAAGTCGTAAAGAAATTGAACTTGTGAAACGGTTTCTTATCCTCATTTATTCTGAAGACAATCAGAAATCAAGATGGGGGCTTTTACATGCAATCAGAGAGGCTATAATTGAAGAACTTAAAATAGTAGGAATCGAAATGGATGAACTTTATAGCGATTCTCTGGATACAATGATATGCCAGGCGTTTTCAGGAGGAATTGTTAATAATACTAACGGCAAGATCAACACCTGCATAGTTGGACCTCCTGCTACTGGTAAAAAGTTGCTGTGGGAGACAGCAAAGTTCATTAACCCTATAAGCCAAGAGGCACAAAACATGAGGGTAACACCCGCAGGCATTACTGCAGGAATGTCTAAAAATCTGCCTTTAGGAACTATACCTTTAGCGAGTAAAGGAGTATTCGGCATTCAAGATTTTGATAAATGTAAAAAATCGGAAGAATTACTCCCTATATTTGCAGATGTTATGGAGGATAAGAAAGTTATAATTAGTGGAGTGGTTAAAGCCGAGCTGGATGCTGAAACAGCGATACATATAGATTTAAATCGGTTCAGCGATTTGTACCTTAAAGCTGGATACTCGAAAAATGTTACTGAAGATACCGGGCTACCGACAAACATCATATCTCGCTTCGATTTCATCGTAGAGCTTAAGAAAGACCTCAACCTTCTGGATGCGAAGGCACAGCAGATATTGCTTTCCAAATCATCCCAGGATCAGGACCGTAAAAGTGAAATTGGTATTTTCTGCTCTAAGAATGGAGTTGAAGTCGATAGATTCCTCAAACTGATCGTAGGCTATGTGATGGATGAAATTGATAAAGTTAACATAAAGCCGGTCCAAAAATACATGGCCAGCAAATTTTCTGAAATCAAACAGGAAAACAAGGAAAACATAGATAAAATGCCGGAAATTGCATCATTTCAAATCAGATTGGCTAACAGTCTAATGAAATTCGTTAATGCTTTGACCCGCATTCAAATGCTTCAGGATAGCAACAAAGATGCCGTCGATAAAGCCCTGCACCTTTTGTCGCGCAAACTGGACTTCTTGAAAAATATTGATGAGGACTATGTAGTTCCAAATTATCGAGCAACCGGTTTTGAGGCTTTTCAAGGATGGTTGGCAGCCAAATATGGCTCCGGTGAATTTGCACCAGTAAATGCTATAAAAGAATATCGCGATGAAGGATCTCGTTGTGGCGAGAAATCCGATAGAGCACTGCGTTATTGGATTAAAAAGTCTGCTCACAAGATAAGGCACGGGGTTTGGAAAGTTCAACCGGCTGTTCTGAAAAAATATGGGAAGGCTATTAGCTATGTTCGGGTTTGAAGCGCTCAGCCCACGGTTAAAAGTACAGCTTAATACAAATAGGCTGAAGTCAGAGTGTATCAAATGCGGTTTGATTTATTAATTATTTGCTCATGCGTTATTGACTGAAATTTTAGGTTTGCTATTATGTCATCTGAAAAACCCCAGGACTCCTTTAAGATTTTAACCGTCGCCGAGGTGGCAGAACTTTTCAGAGTCCACAGATCGACCATATCAAGGTATGCCAGATCCGGGGAACTCAGAAGTTATGTTTTAGGCAATAGGCGACTGTTCAAATCTGAGGATGTATGGTCGTTCTTTGAAAATCAGGTGGCTCATGAATGTGTTTTGGAAAAGGAGGCCGAGTGATGGCAACTGTTATAATCCAAAAACGCAAACGTGAGAAGAGAAACAGCTATTTGGTCAGCTTTAAAAAACCTGTGTCGGGAAAACTGAAATATTATAAAAGCTATCCAAGGAAACGAGAGGCCCAACAGGCGGCAAATGATTTGAGGGTGCTTTTAGATTCAGGTAAAATGCCAGAGACTAAACGTATAAGACTGAACCCGCTAACCTTTGAAGATGTAGCAGTTTCCCTGAAAAAGGAATGGATTGAACGTCTTGAAAGGAGGGACCTCAGTGAAAAGACCTGTCAAGATTATTGTATCTGGCTAAATCTCCTTAACCGAATCTTCGGTGATAAAATTCTGTGTCAAATCTCAGAGGATCAAATTCGGAATTACAGGGATAAGGTTGCCACGGAATTTACCAATGTGACGGCAAATAAGCATTTTTCTATTTTGAGAAAGGTATTCAGGCATGGCCTCGATCTCAATGCCTTAATCAAGGACGTGACAGAAAGTATACCTTATCTAAGTGAAAAAGCGCACGTGAGGAATAAGTTCCTTTTGCCGGCCAAGCTTGACACACTGATTCAGGCTACTCAAAAGACCAGGGCCAAGTTTTACATGCCGGCAATAATCTATCTCGGTGCGGAGCATGGGGCGTCAAAGCAGGAGATTCTATCTTTACAGTGGTCGGATATTGATATTGATTTCGCCGGGACGGGACTCATTAGATTATTCCGTACAAAGAATGGTCGAGAGCGGACTGAATTTTTAATGCCGCGCACTAAAAAAGCCTTACTGGAATGGCAAGATCACCTGAAATGGATGAGGCATCGCAGAAAAATAGAGACTGTTAAGTCAGATCACGTTGTTTGCCGTCTCGATGGAACTCCTATCAAATGTTTCAATAATGCCTGGTGGAGGGCTCGTGAATTAGCAGGCATTGTTGATTTCCATTTTCATGATCTACGGCATACGTTCTGTTCAAATCTTATCCTATCGGGGGCGGGGCTGAAGGAAGCGAAGGAGATGATCGGTCACTCCGATATATCGATGACCGACCGATATTCACACCTATCTTTCGACCACAAACTCAGCAAACAGAAACAATTAGCTGACCATTATGAAAATGGTGCAAATCCCGAGTAGGCTAGACATAGGCTAGACAATACACCAAATCAGACAAAAATCAAAAATAAAGCGGATCAGACACCTGTCTAACCCGCTAAAATTATGAGTTTTTCTGGTCGGGGCGAGAGGATTTGAACCTCCGACTTCCTGCTCCCAAAGCAGGCGCGCTACCAGGCTGCGCCACGCCCCGATCTTGGGGAAATAAACCCGAATACCGAACATCAAATATTCAATACTTGGTCGGTCGGTTTATCGTGTAATATTCGCTTTAAGAGCGGATAGATACCATGGTTCGATAATTGGTGCAAGATCAATTTATTTGGCCCTGGCGCCTTAGCGCCTTTGCGTGTGAGATTCTGTCAGGGAGTCCGTTCAAAATATTCATCTATCCCCCGGCTGATTTCTTTGGCAAGGTCGGTCAAAAAACGCTGATCTCGCAACTGTTTTTCTTCGGAAGGATTAGATAAATATCCGATTTCAATTAAAATAGCAGGCATATTCGTTCCCTGCAGCACCAACAATGGAGCGCCCTGGACGCGGCTTTCCTTATCGATGCTTGAATCGTTGAGACGGATGTTTATCAGGTGGGCCAGAATTCGGCTTTTTTCCAGATGTCTGCTCTGGACATGGTTCCATAAAATCGGGGTGTTTTTATCCTGCCCCTGGATTAGGATGTTGTCGGTCCGTTTCCGGGGATCCTCGTCAAAATCCTGATAGTGGTAAATGAAAATTCCGGATGTGCTGTGAACAAAACTGCCGCCGGTATGGATGCTGATAAAAAGATCGGCTTTGTGGTGGTTGGCCAGCGCTGTGCGCTCGTCCAGGTCCGCCTGGATATCATCCGTGCGGGTCAATACCACCCGGTATTCCCGCTGCAACTCGGCTGCCAGAATTTGGGCCAGGCTCAGTGCAACCGCCTTTTCGGTGGTGCCATCCGGTCCTTTGGCACCGGTTTCATCCCCCCCATGACCGGGATCTATGGCAATGACCCGTTTATAGGCCTCAAATAACTGTCGTTTGGCGATGGCTTCGTTGGCGAGGCCGGCAACGAAAAAGCCCGCAATGACGACCATTATGACACGTTGATAATGAGTTTGCATTGTAATAACAGTTTACCCCTTAGTTGCAACATTCGTTATTACCTAAATCTTGCATATGAAAGCCTCCGACTCGTGCAAAATTCAGGCAATCACCGCTATTCAGATTGACATTATTGGAATTGTTCCTTATACTGGTATCTATCGAAATTGGGTATAAAGTCAAGTGAGTAGGACCAAATTTCGACAAAAGATTCTATCCGATTTTGAATCTGACAATTCCTTCCCGACCAAAAAAATTGCGAGAGTGGCGGAATTGGTAGACGCACTGGACTTAGGATCCAGCTCTGGCGACAGAGTGGGAGTTCAAGTCTCCCCTCTCGCACCAATTTACAAATGTTAAGTGCCTGGAGAACCAACGGAGGCCAGGCGCTAAGGAACGCTTAATTTGGGATAATTAAATTTGAATGGCCGGTGCCGGTCTTTGGGTCACATTCGGAAAGGGTGCATATAACCATATGCACCTTTTAAGTCCCTTGAATGTGAGACCAAATCTAGCGATTCACGTTTCGATTTATATGATCCCCGTTCCAATTTTATCTAGAAAGGATGATGATGCAAGTTTCCGTAGAAGATATCAACAGTGTAAAAAAGACGCTTCACATTGAAATTCCTGAAGCAGATGTGGCTAGCGAACTGGACAAAGCTTACAATGAGCTTAAGAAAAGAGCCAAGGTCAAAGGCTTTCGGCCCGGTAAAGTGCCCCGATCGGTGGTAGTGCGGTTATTTAAAAAGGATGTCCACGCGGATGTGACCTCCAAATTGATTCAAAGCTCCTTTATGGATGCCCTCAAGGAGACCGATCTCAATATTGTGGGAACTCCCCAGGTGAATCCACCTGAGCTGCAGGATTCGGGACCCTACAATTATGACGCGACGGTTGAGATTTCACCTGAAATTGAGGATATCGACTACAAAGGATTGACTCTCAAACGGACAAACTACAAGATCTCTGATGAAGAAGTCGACACCCAGCTTAAGATGCTCCAGAAAAATATGGCCCAGCATCAAAAAGTCGAAGCGGCGCGCCCGGCCCAGGACGGCGATTTTGTGCTGATTGACTATGAAGGGTTTAAAGACGGCCGGCCTTTTGCCGAAACCGCGAAAACAGAAAATTTTAACCTAAAGATCGGCGAAGGGCCGATTATCAAAGATTTTGACGATCAGCTGGTTGGCTTGCAGCCCGGAGACAGCAAGGAGTTTGCGGTTAAATTTCCGGCCGACTATTTTAATGATAAGCTCAAAGACCTTGAAATTTCCTTTCAGGTGACGCTCAATGAAATCAGAGAAGAGGTCTTGCCGGCCATCGACGATGTGCTTGCCAAAAAAGCCGGTCAGTACGAGAGCCTGGACGATTTGAAAAAGATTATCACCGAAAATCTGGAACAGGGGTATGCCAAGCGAGTGGATCAGGAATTAAACGAACAAATTTTCACCCATCTGATTGAAAAATCCGATTTTGAAGTGCCGGATGCCATGGTCGATATGGAACTGGAGGGCATTGTTAATGAAGCCGAGCGGTCTTTTGCCTATCGAAACATAACCCTGGAGGAAATGGGTCTGTCCAAAGAGTCCATCGCTGAAAAATACCGTGACACCGCTCTCAAGCAGGTTAAACGTCACCTGATACTGGGTAAGATGATCAAACAGGAGGAATTAGCGCTTTCTGATGATGAGCTTGAAGACGCATTAAACGAAATGGCGACCAGCTTCAACCAGCCGGTGGCAGAAATCAAAACCTATTACGATCAGAACAAGGATAAGCTGGAGTATTTTAAACATACGATACTTGAAAAAAAGGCGATCAAGCTTATCATTGATACTAGCAAGATAGAGGACGTGGAGCCTGAAAAAGAGCCAGCCGTAGGCGATGAAAGCGAGACGGCAGCTGCCGATGGTTAAACCGCCGCATTCTAAATCATCAACCCCAAAACGTATTAAAGGAGAGAATCTGTGCCACTTATACCAATGGTAATCGAGCAGAGCAGCCGGGGCGAACGCGCCTATGACATCTACTCCAGGCTGCTGAAAGACAGAATCATTTTTTTGGGCACGGCAATGAATGATGAGGTTGCCAATCTGTTGATTGCCCAACTACTTTTTCTGGAATCCGAGGACCCTGACAAGGATATCAACTTTTACATAAACTCCCCCGGCGGTTTGGTAACAGCCGGCATGGCTGTGTATGACACCATGCAGTACATCAAACCGGACATTACCACGGTATGCATCGGTCAGGCCGCCAGTATGGGCGCTGTCCTGCTGACGGCGGGCACCACCGGCAAACGATATTCGCTGCCGAACTCAAGAATTCTGATCCATCAGCCGATGGGCGGTTTTCAGGGCCAGGCCTCTGATATTGAAATTCAGGCCAAAGAAATTCTGCGGATGAAAGATACCCTGAACCAGCTTCTGGTCAAACATACCGGCAAGGAATTGGCGCAGATTCAAAATGATACGGATCGTGATTTTTTCATGAGCGGTGAAGAGGCTAAAACCTACGGCATTATCGATCACGTGATCACAACCCGGGACGATCTTGATAAAATAGAAGTGGCGGAGGCTTAAAATGCCAAAGAAAAAAGACGAAAACGACAATCTGTTTTGTTCATTTTGTGGCAAAAATCAATCAGAGGTCAGAAAACTGATTGCCGGGCCGGCGGTGTACATATGCGACGAATGCATCCAGCTGTGCAGTGAAATTATTGAAGAAGAGAGTGAAAAGGATGCTAAAGATACCGAGCATGTGATGGTTCCAAAGGAAATTAAAGGAAAGCTGGACGGCTATGTGATTGAACAGGAAGCGGCCAAAAAAGTGCTTTCGGTAGCGGTTTACAATCATTACAAGCGTCTTGATTCGACATTTAATACCGGGGATGTTGAGATTCAAAAGAGCAATATCCTGTTAATCGGCCCGACCGGCTGCGGCAAGACCCTGCTGGCCCAGACACTGGCCCGGTTTTTAAATGTGCCGTTTACCATCGCCGATGCGACCAGTTTGACCGAGGCCGGTTATGTCGGTGAAGATGTTGAGAACATCATTCTGTCCCTGCTGCAAAACGCCGACTATGATGTGGAAAAGGCCAAACGCGGGATCGTCTATATTGATGAAATTGACAAGATTGCCAGCAAAACAGACAACCCGTCTATCACGCGCGATGTGTCCGGTGAAGGGGTCCAGCAGGCCCTGCTGAAAATCATTGAAGGCACCACGGCCAGCGTGCCGCCCAAAGGCGGCCGCAAACACCCCCAGCAGGATTTCGTAAAAGTCGACACATCTAACATTCTGTTTCTGTGCGGTGGCACCTTCAACGGTTTGGAGAAAATCATCCAGCGTCGCCTCGGTTCCAAAATGATGGGCTTTGGCGCCAAGATCGTGCAGGAAAAGGAGAGAAGTATCGGTGAAATTTTAAATCTCGTCCAGCCTGAGGATCTAATTAGTTTTGGACTGATTCCTGAATTCTTAGGCCGTCTGCCGGTGGTAGCCACCCTGGACGAATTGGCCGAAGATGCCCTGATTCGCATCTTGAAAGAACCGAAAAATGCCCTGCTCAAGCAATTCAAGAAGCTTTTCGAAATGGAAGGGGTCAACCTGAGATTGACCGACAGCGCGCTTTCGGCCATCGCTCAAGAAGCCACGAAACGCAAATCCGGCGCTCGCGGACTGCGCGCGATTCTGGAAGGGTGTTTGCTCGATATCATGTACGAGCTTCCATCCGCCGACAATGTCAAGGAATGCGTTATCGGTGAAGATGTTGTGCTGCACAAGGAAGACCCGATCCTGCTTTACGAACAGACCAAAAAGCAAGCCTGATCGGAGTGATCGGCGAAACTAATAAAATTTAACCCTATAACCACATAAAAGAGATTCTGTTACCATGGTAAACATGCCGAAATTTTTCAAAGATGACGAAGCTGACCCCGATAAATTGCTGCTTCCTCTTTTACCCTTAAGGGATATCGTTATATTCCCGCACATGGTGGCTCCGCTGTTTGTGGGCCGCGAAAAGTCCGTCAATGCCCTATCCGATGCCATGAATAAAGACAAGGAAGTATTTCTGGCAACCCAGCGAAAAGCCGGCGTTGACAATCCCGGCGAGAGAGACATCAGTCATGTGGGTACCATCGGCAAAGTGCTGCAACTTTTACGATTGCCGGATGGTACGGTAAAGGCGTTGGTGGAAGGTAAAACCCGGGCCCGGATCAATCGTTTCATCCATAACGATGATTTTTTCCAGGTAGAGCTCACCAAAATAACTTCGCCCGATCTGCCCCATGCCGAGGCCGAAGCTTTAAACCGATCGGTTCAGGACGGTTTCGAAGAATATGCCAAATTAAACAAAAATATTTCAAAAGAACTGCTGGGCAATGTTGCCTCCATCACCAATCCCTCCCAGATGGCGGACACGGTCGCTGCGCATTTTTCGTTCAAAATTGAAGACAAACAGCGTTTGCTGGAATCAATTGATTTATCTGAGAGAATGTCTCTGCTGTTAAGTCTCATCAAGATGGAGGTCGAAGTCTTCCAGATGGACCAGCGCATCAAAAGCCGCGTAAAAGAACAGATGGAAAAGACTCAGAAAAATTATTATTTGAATGAGCAGATGCGCGCCATTAAAAAGGAGATGGGTTCCGAAGATGAGGCCGCCGATGAGATCAAGGAACTGGAAGAGAAAATAAAAAACAAAAAAATGTCCAAGGAGGCCACTGAAAAAGCCGACCAGGAACTGAAAAAATTAAAAATGATGACGCCCATGTCGGCCGAAGCCACGGTGGTTCGCAACTACATTGACTGGATTTTGAGTCTGCCCTGGTATGAAACAACCAAGGTGCAGGATGAGCTCGATGAAGCCGAGAAGATACTCGATGAGGATCATTACGGGCTTGAGAAGCCAAAAGAACGCATATTGGAATATTTGGCGGTGCAGGCCCTGGTCAAAAAGATCCGCGGCCCGATTCTGTGCTTTGTCGGTCCTCCCGGGGTCGGTAAAACCTCATTGGCCAAATCCATTGCCAGAGCCACCGGACGCGAATATATCCGCCTTTCTCTGGGCGGCATTCGGGATGAAGCTGAAATCCGGGGCCACCGGCGGACCTACATTGGTGCCATGCCGGGTAAAATTATCCAATCCATTAAAAAAGCCGGCGTCAATAACCCCGTATTTTGCCTGGATGAAGTCGATAAGATGAGCATGGATTTCAGAGGCGACCCATCGGCGGCCCTGCTGGAAGTTCTGGATCCGGAACAAAACTTCAGTTTCAATGACCATTATCTGGATCTGGATTATGATCTTTCGGATATCCTGTTTATCACCACTGCCAATACCTTGCCGGATATTCCGCTGCCCCTGCAAGACAGAATGGAAATCATTCGCCTGCCCGGGTACACCGAAATTGAAAAGTATCATATTGCCAAGGGCTTTCTGGTGCCCAAGCAGATTAAAAACAATGGTCTTGATGGCCGGGGCGTCACCTATTCCAAGAATTCAATCCTGGCTATCATCCGGCGCTATACCCGTGAAGCCGGTGTTCGAAATCTGGAGCGCGAAATTTCATCGGTATGCCGCAAGCTGGCCCGCGAAGCGCTGAAGGAAAAGGATCGGACCGAATTCAAGGTAAGCGAAAAATCCATTCCCAAATATCTGGGACCTTACCGATTCCGTACGGAGCAGGTCGAGGGAAAAGACCAGGTCGGTATGGTGACCGGAATGGCCTGGACCCAGGTGGGTGGCGAACTCCTGTTTATTGAAACATTGATCATGCCCGGAAAAGGCAAATTAATGGTAACGGGTAAACTCGGCGATGTCATGCAGGAATCAGCCCAGGCCGCATTGAGCTATGTTCGCTCCCGGGCGGCGAACCTGATGATTGAAGAAGACTTTTATAAAAAATACGACATTCATATCCACATCCCCGAAGGTGCCATACCCAAAGACGGCCCTTCAGCCGGTATCACCATGTGCTCTTCGCTGGTTTCGGCATTGACCAAGCGCAAGGTTTACCGTGATATCGCCATGACCGGCGAGATCACCCTGCGCGGCCGGGTGCTTCCCATCGGCGGCCTGAAAGAGAAAATCATCGCCGCGCATCGGGGTGGGATTAAAAAAATTCTAATTCCCGACGAAAATGAAAAAGATTTAAAGGATGTTCCCAAAACCATATCCAACCAGCTGGAAATCGTCACGGTGGAGCATATGGATGAGGTCCTGACCCATGCCATGATCCTGGACGACGGCGACACCTTGTTTAAGAATGTGGACATCCCTTTTGAAATGAATACTGAAAAGCCGAAGGATCCCAAACAGCTGGTTTAGTAAACCGAAATAATTAAGTTTAAATTTTCTACGGGAAGATCACTGATTAGACAAATTGCGCTTGACAAGCTGAATAGATATTGTTATCAGTACTGTCTCTTCGGCTTACGCCAGGAATTATTTGGGGGCGGGTAGCTCAGTTGGGAGAGCGGCGGCCTTACAAGCCGTAGGTCACAGGTTCAAGCCCTGTTCCGCCCACCACTCATAATAAGTGGTGGACGCAAACTAAAAATAGAAATAATCGGGGACGTAGTTCAGTTCTGGTTAGAACGCCGGCCTGTCACGCCGGAGGTCGCGAGTTCGAGTCTCGTCGTCCCCGCCACAATAATATAAGGGACTTAGAAGAAATTCTAAATCCCTTATTCTTTTCCATTTTCTTAATACCCAACGCTATACCCAACACCCAGCCAATTTTTCACTTGTTTTCACCCATGGATTTGATTTAGATAGAATAAAACTTAGAATAAATTATCCAGGAGGTCACGATGCTATTCATAGGCTATTTTTCATTTGATGGCGAGGGTTCAGACGGTCAGGCCTGCTATGGGGGCTTTGAATGTATTGTGCATGCCGAAGATGCCCAAAAGGCTGTTGAACAATTCGAACAACATATTGCCGAAACCAGAAAAGAGGAAGATTTCCTTCAGCAACCAAAATTATCCATATTTCTTGATGCCATTTTGGAGGTTGGTGAAAAGGTAGATGGTCCAACGATTGCTCACTTTAGCGAGTGCATAGGAGAGGCGCCCCCTGCACTGCATGCTAATTTACCAATAAATAATTCAGGAGCATGCAGTTCATATGAGTGGCACCCTGGTGATCTTTCGGATGAGGAGTTTGAAAAACTAACTGAAAACGAATATACTCGGGAACCGTTCTTGAAATTTGATTAGTAGCTTGATTCCGCCCCCATAAAAGCCCCTCACTTTCTCCCTGAAGTTAGCCATGGGAAGACGGCCAGGGTCACCGCCGTTCAGCCTGCAGTGCCTATCCCGTGGTTTTTTATTTGATAGTCATTTGATGGTTATTTGATAATCGCCATAGTTACTTATTTCCCGTACCGACCTTCCTATTCAAAAATTGAGATCGTTTGAATTTATGGCTCTCAGACGGCCGTATTCAGGGACGCCGGCCTGTGAGAGACGGAATCCCGGCTTTAGGCGTTATTCCGTCAGAGACCAGTCGCCCTGGTCGTTGCCAAAGCGCTGATTGTACTCCTGTGTGAGATGCAGGCTGCTTAAAACCAGGTAGCAGCTCGTCAGCCGAACCCATACCGCGGAATAGCACCGATCGCCGAATTTGGAAATCAAGGTTGTTTCCAGATCTTCGAGCGTGCCCATAATCTCGGATAGCTTTGCCGAAGCTTCGTAAAATTCATCGATTTTCATTGTCAACACCTGCCCTCTATTCCGGGCAATATGATTTGTTTGTGGCTGTCTGGGTAACTATTTATTTGCCATCGAATACCAAAATAAAAACCCCCAGGCTCCACGGTTACAGGATAGTAACCGCCCGCATCTAGCGGATACGGGACCTGAGGGTATTTGATTGATTTGAGTTTTCATTGTCCTGTGTTTGGGGGATTTTAAAATTGTAAGCGATTGTAATATTATGTACACTAAGTATACCTTGTTTGTCAAACGAATTATTTATATAAGGTGTGTATGGAATTGGTTACAATTAGAATACCAGATGAAATAAAGAAAAAACTGGACGAAATTGCCCACAATGATCAGCGCCCATTATCGAACTTGGTTCGTCTGATCATAACTCAATGGCTCAAAGAACACGGACACTTGGAAGAAAAGCAACCCAAAGAATAACCGTTCAACCATAACGGAGGGCGTATGTTCTGAAACAGACCCCATTTCTCAATGAGAGGTGGGGTTTTGTGTTTTGGGATATTCGGAAGAAACATGGAATTTGGCTTGATTCCATAAGGCAAGCTATATGACATTTCGTCAAGGCTCAAATTGCTGTTAGAATCAGCAAAGATCATAAATTTCCCTCAATGATATATAGTCTCTATATCGGTAGATGCTGATACTTGGATTTTAGGTAAATATAATCAAAGAATGCAAAACAAATAAGGTTTATAGTATTTCCTGTAACCGATGTTTCGCCGTTGTAACAAACAAGCTCCTGCATAATTTTATAATATAGACGTTCCGAAATGAAATTTATAACAGAGAAGCAGCACAATCATAGCCGAACAGTTTAGGAGGATGAGGGATGCGACTTAATAAAAAGATGCTACAACGTTTTCATGAACAGCCATCAATTATTCCAGCCAACCAATTTCGATATTGGGTTTTCATGAATTATGCTTCCCTATTAGCTGGAATAGCTCACTTCTTCCTGTTTATTCCTATGTTCGCTCTGGTAGGTTTACCATCCTTAGCTTTGTTTAACATCGCAAGTACAATTATGTGGGCGTTGGCCCTTTATTTTAATCTCAAAGGCTATTTGAAAACAGCTCTGCTATTGGGGAATATCGAAGTTGTTTTACACGCCTGGTTAGCAACTCTTATAATTGGTTGGGATGCAGGATTCCCCTATTATATTTTCCTTTTCCCACTGGGAGCTTTTCTAAGCTCCTTTTCTACAGGAATAAAAGTTTTTTCCTCTGCCATTAACTGCGTTATATACGGCTTCATGAGTTACTATTTTCAAACTGCTATCCCTCTGATTTCAATTGATCCGATATTAATAAAGGTTTTCAATTACGTGAATATATTCACCTTTTGTTTTTGTTTATCATATTTTGCATTCCAGTATCGGGCAGCAGTGATTGAAGCGGAGACAAAATTAGAAAAGGAGCACCAAAAAACGAACGCGGCTTTAACTGAGCGCAATGAAATTTTAACCCAACTAAATAAAGAGCTGGCCGAAGCTGCTGATTACGTTAAAAGTATGTTGCCAGAGCCACTAAACAAAGGTCCCGTACAAACAGATTGGAGATTCGTTCCCTCAACATCACTGGGAGGCGATGCTTTTGGGTATCACTGGATCGACGCGGATCATTTTGCCATATATTTGCTTGATGTTTCCGGTCATGGTGTCGGTGCCGCTTTGCTTTCAGTCTCGGTAATGAATACTTTACGTTCACAAACATTGCCGGATACTGATTTCAAAGATGCTAAGCAAGTCTTAGAATCTCTGAATATGGCATTTCCCGGCGAAGATAATAACGATATGTTCTTCACTATTTGGTATGGCGTTTATAACAAAAGCACCCGTGAGATTACCTATGCCAGTGGTGGCCATCCCCCTGCACTATTGTTGTGTGACGATATTTCAGGAGATTCAGAATCTAAATTATTAAGGACACCAAACAACGTCATAGGCGGACTTTCAGACATTACCTGCGAAAAAAGTGAATGCAAAATCGATAAACCGAGCAGATTATATATTTTTTCTGATGGGGTATATGAAGTTGAAAGGTCTGATGGTTCAATGTGGCGATTTCAGGAATTTGTTGAGTTCATGCACAAAGCCGAAAATAGCGGTCAGTCGAGATTAGATCATCTTTACCGACATGCAAAAAAAATTGGGAACTCATCCAATTTAGAGGATGACTTTACAATAGTAGAAGTGGCATTTGGGTAAATTTCCTTCACCAAAAGGAAAGATTCCGAAGTTTTAATTTATTTAAACCTTTACAGGGACTATCATGGAAATATACTAATTTGAATGTCTGAATTCCAATAAAATTCAAGAATTCATACAATCACAATTTTTTCGGAAGAAGGAAAAAGCAGCAAAAGGAGAAACAATATGAAAAAAGCTCTGATAGCATATTTCTCTCAGGGGGGAACCACCCGGTCTGTTAGTGAACAAATTTTAAAGGGATTAAATGGTGAACAATTCCAAGTCGATTTGTACGATATTACTGAAGGGCCGCTTTTTGACATCAATTCTTATGACTTAATCGGTATTGGTTCACCAGCGTATATTTTCCGTCCGCCATTTTGCGTGGTTGAATTTATTAAAAGCCTACCTAACCTTGATGGACTCCCCGCTTTTGCCTTTGTAATGCATGGAACTATACCCGGAAAAACAGGCAATGTTATAAGAAACCTTCTTACCATCAAAGGAGCCAAAGAGATAGGCTATGCTAAGTTCAAAGGGGCTGATTTTTGGGTTGGGTATCTACAACGCGGTTATCTATTCTCACCGGACAACCCAAATAGCAATGAATTGGAAATGGCAAACAACTTTGGGCGAGAAATCGCAGCCAATTTTTCTGATAACAATTATATTAAGCCCGACATGGATTCTGGACCTGGAATCGTCTATACCATTGAAAACCTGATCACAAAAAAATTCCTGACTAATTATGTCTACAGTTATTTTTTCAAAGCTGATGCTCAAGAATGCAATTCCTGCAAAATTTGCATTGAAATATGTCCGAACAACAATATTCATCTCGATAAAAATGGAATACCACGGTGGGGCAGGAATTGTCTATTCTGTTTGTATTGCGAGATGAAATGCCCCAAAGATGCTATCAAATCTCCAGTAGATTGGCTTATTATGGCCCCATTCATGAGCTATAATATATACCAGGCTGATAAGGACCCTTCAATTGATCAAGTAAAGGTAGTGCACTCAAAAGGCAAAACAAAACGAGTTTGAATTGGAAAATCATGCGGTATGGCTCCAACTTAACGCAAGTGGGACGCAATTGCCGATAACTGCTATTATGTTGTGAGTTTTTCTATCCTATTGATAATACGTTTAAATATTGCATTTTCTTGATAAATATAGATTTGCCCATAATTTCAATTAG
>CACVKW010001240.1 GCA_902749685.1 Olavius sp. associated proteobacterium Delta 1
ACCGATAGTGTACTGTTAGATATCCAGCATCAAGTATCAAGCATCCAGCATCTGCCCGGAAAAAGCAACGATCTCAGACATAACGGCCAGGCTTGATGATAAGAATTTATGCAATGTTAGGGTAAAGTCCCAGATTGGGTTGGGCGCCATAGAAAAAGGGCACGGTGGTGGCCAAGGCCGTCGCATAATAGGTCTGCGCCTCATAATCAATAATGGGTTTTACCGATTTGAAACTGTAGTCTTCATGCCCGATCGAAACGGTGTCAGCGGCAAATCCCCTTTCATACGCCAGAATCGAAGTCTGACGGCTGATCGGCAGGCCGGCGCCGCCATCAGCCGGCCCGCTGCAAAAAAGCTTGCCGCACCCGTCATCCGTCACGACCACCTCGTCGCCGGGTGGTACGCTCACAACGCGCCCGGATTCAGCCAGGATACCAAACAGCTGTTCCAGGTCTTCCCGGGTCAGCTCCGGTATTTCCCCGTTTTGAGCAGCATCCTGAGTCCCTGATAACAATTCTTCTTTAACTTCATCGGCAGGCATCGATACTCGCTCGCCGTCGCCCATGCGGGTTAAGATACGTTTTTGCATCGATACCTCCTCTAGTTAAACAGCCGGGCATCATTAAATGAGGGGGCGGGGATTTTCCCGCGAAAGGCCCCGATTGAAGCGCAGTGGATAATCGCCACCGAAAGCGGATGCTGTATGAGACCATTAGAGGTCGTTTGGAATGAACAGCTTTGGCCGACGACTTGCAGTTAACCACATAGCCCGGAAACGAACATAATAATTGGATATCAGTTTGTGTTCTGTTCATTCAATACGAACTCTTATGGTCGAGTTCATGCGGTTTCGGTGGTGATTATCCACGGAAGCGGGCCGGCTATGAAAAATTCCCCGACCCCTGAATTAAATCAACTTATAGAAAAATTTAAAATCGAACAGCTACCTTCATCCCCACCATTGCGGGATGACATATCGGTCCTAAGAAATTAATGTATGCCTCCTGCGCCGAAGGCCATTTCAATCTGAAATCTAAAATCCAATATCGTCAGAGCACCTTGACCATTCCCACCTCATCACACTTGAAATATTTCGGACAGCGGCTGCACTCCCCCCACATTTTAGGCGGCAGCTCTTCTCGTTTTTGCCGCTTGAACCCAATGGTTCGGAAAAACTCCTCTGTCAAGGTAAACGTGTACACCCTTCGGATGCCCAATTGTTTGGCCTCTTCCATCAAGTATTCGGCCAATTTACTGCCCAGCCCCAGATGCTGGTAATCCGGGTGAATTGCCAGCGCTCTGATTTCGGCGATGTCATCCCAGAGCACGTGCAGGCTGCCGCAAGCCACGATCAGATGTAATTCTTCCCGGGTTTCCATCATACTGTAAACCGGAACATTCCGGTCACTGGCGATTACAAAATCTCTTATATTTTCATACAGGTACTGCGGACCTCTTGGAAGCATCACATCCGCTGCGGCATACCCGTTAACCAGATCGAGAATTTCCTGCACATCCCGAACTTGAGCTTTCTGAATGGCAATCTGCCGATCCTCATCCGGCTTTATCAGAACTTTGCGGAATTTTTCTTCAGGCTTTTCTTCCTCCGACTTAGGAGCAGGAGGCGGTTCAACATATTCCATGGTGTTTTACCTTTTGCGTGAAATGTCAACTCATCGACTTTGTCAATGCTTGTAAAATATCTAACAAATTTAGGCTATCACCGGATACCGGGTGCCGGGTGCCTCCATAGTTTCTAAAAATATGGCCTGCAATCGGTTACGTGTCAAGACTTTAAATAATCACCTTGATATAAATACACAAATTAATAGGGCAGAATTTCCGTCTTCGCAAAGGCTACTCCGAGACAAGATGGCGTTGCAATCATGGAAAATCGGGGAAAAGAGGAAGGTGCGAAGGAGCGAAGGTGGGATAAGGTATCGTTGATCGGAGATGATTTTATAATCAAGATTTACTTGACTTGACAATCACCAATGATGATATCTGTAATATTAAAGGAAGTTAGATATCTCAATGTATGCCTAATTATTCCGCCGGACTTTCGATCAAACAACGCCCTTTAACATTCAAAGAACAATTTACAAACCTGAATGTGCTATTTTTCAGGGCGGATTAATTTGGCAGGTGAAAGGTTCAGCGGATGATCGATCGTAAGAAACGGCCGCCGATGGGCGTTGTGGTTTTAATGGCACTTTTTATAACTTTTGCTGGAACGGCGATAGGGATTGCCGCCGAAGCGCATAATGTCCGGCTTGTTGGCTACAGCGACCTTCAGGCACGGCCCTCCCTACAGAACGTGCTCAAAGGTGATTTTGCCTATGTGGGCCATCATTCCGGAACGGCAATCAATCCGCCCAGCGGAAAAAGGGAAACCAATGGAACCTCCATTGTCAATGTTTCATACCCTTCGCAACCGAAAATAGTTCGTCATATCCCGGGCTACGCGGGCTCCGAAAGCCGCGCCGTACAGGTAGTGGAAAATTTTTATGAGGGCCGCGATTTCCTTCTGCGGAACCAGGAATCGGGCGAATTTACCGGTTTCGAAGTGTGGGATATCACGGACAGATCGCATCCCGCACTTATTTCTACCATCGCCCCTCTCGAGGTAGCCCACAAGAGCTGGTGGGAATCAAAGACCGGAATGGCCTATCTTTCAGGCACCTGGCCGGGCTGGCACGGTCGCCATTTGATCATCTATGACCTGAACGATCCATACCGGCCGAAGTTTATTGCCAACTGGGGCTTTCCGATGCACGGAACAGCATCGCCTTCAATTATGACTATACATTGAATCATGGCACCGTTAAAAAATACTCCCTCAAATTTCTCCCTCCAGGTAGCTTGTGACAACAGCCTCTACACCTTGCAACCAGATAGCCTGCAGCAGGAAGGCAAATCGTTCACGAAACACTTCGCAGCGGCCGACTTCTCCGTAGATGTCTTCCATCTTCAACCAGGCCATCGCATCATCTTTGGCAGCGCGGGCGACAGGCACCAGACGATCCCAGCTGGGGTCATTGGGTTCAATCGTTTTGCCGCTTTCAGTTGTACCATAGCAGTAGCGGCACCACAGCGCCGATTCAAGGGCGAGGCCCGTGACGCCGGCGCCTGCCTTTAGCCGGTCGCCAATGGAGGGAATGATGAATTTGGGCTGACGATTGGAGCCGTCGAGGCACAGTCTGCGAATGGTGTCCCCGATCTTGGGGTTGGCGAAACGCTCCTCAATTTTCTTAAAATAATCTAGCAAATCCGTGTCCGCCACTGGCGGGACAACAGGTATGACCTCCTCACGTTCGACTTTTTGGAGAAAACTGCGGATCAATGGATGTTCCATCGCCTCATAGACGAAGTGAATATCCAGAAGACCTGCAGGATAAGCGATGACGGCATGGCCGCCATTGAGAATACGGATCTTCATATTCTCATAGGGCGTTACATCGGGTACGAATTGCACCCCGACACGCTCGAGTGCCGGTCGACCGGCGGGGAAATTATCTTCCAGCACCCACTGGGTGAAGTCTTCGCAGAAAACAGGCCAATTATCCCCAATGCCGAAATCACGGGTTAAAATTTCCCGCTCGCGATCTCCAGTAGCAGGGGTAATCCGGTCCACCATGCCGTTTGGAAAGGCGACATGGTCAACAATCCAATGGCTGAATTCAGGATCGGACAGTTTGGCCAGGCCGGCCACCGCGTTGCGGGCGACGACCCCATTATGGGGGATGTTGTCGCAGGACATGACCGTGAATGGCTCGATGCCTGCCTCACGCCGTCGTTTGAGCCCGGCAACGATCAAGCCGAAAACGGTCTTCGGGCTCGCGGGAGTGGCCCCGTCCGCCGCTATTTCAGGATTCCCAGCGTCAAAAACGCCGGAGGCGGGATCGATGAAATAGCCGCCTTCCGTGATGGTCAACGACACAATACGGATCGCAGGGTCGGCCAGAGTACGGATGATGGCCGCTGGATCATCAGAGGAAAGAAAATCGATCATCGCGCCGGTGACACGCGCAGCACTGAGGCTTGCCGACTGTTCCACGACGGTGGTCAGAAAATCCTGACCTGCGAGGACCCGGCGCATCTTTTCATCCGATGGCAGCACGCCGGCACCAATGATGGCCCATCCATGATCACGGCCGGTATTAAAAAGTGCGTCCAGATAGACAGCCTGGTGAGCACGGTGAAAATTGCCGACACCGAAATGCACGATACCTGCCGAGAGCGCCGAGCGGTCGTAGCTGGGCGTGGGGGTAAAGGCGGAAATGGCTTCGAGGTTTTGAGCGGCAAGTCTTGTCGTCATAAAGGTCCTCCTACCTCAATTGCTCAAATTAGGCGTAGGATCTTAAAAGTAAAGTTTTTGCATTTTGTGATAAAAAATTTTCTCGCAAAGTCGCAAAGCCCGCAAAGGTATAACATTAAGTTAATCTTGGCGTCTTGGCGAGGGACCTTTTCGTTTCCGGTTCAGCCGGGTTAGGTTTTAGGCCGGCACCCCAGCCTCAGCTCATCCAGTTTCCACCATCGACATTGTAGGTCTGGGCGACAATGTAGTCGGCCTCAGAACTGGCCAGAAACACTGCCATACCGGTCAGGTCCTCAGCGGTTGCCATGCGTCCGAAGGGTACGGCTTCACCTACCAGACGTTTCTTTTCGCCTAACCGTCGGTTTTCGTATTTAGCAAAAAGCGCATCCACACCGTTCCAGTGTTCACCGTCCACCACTCCTGGTGCGATTGCATTCACATTGATGCCGTGTTGGATCAAGTTCAACCCTGCCGATTGGGTCAGACTAATCACGGCGGCTTTAGTCGCACAATAGACGGCAACCAGCGGTTCGCCGCGCCGCCCTGCCTGGCTGGCCATATTAATGATCTTGCCACCTATGCCCCGGGTAATCATTGATTTCGCCACTGCCTGAAGCATAAACAGGGTACCCGCAACATTGATCGAAAAAAGCCGATTGTAGCTCTCACGGGTGACCTCACTGATCGGGGCAAGGTCAAACAATGCGGCATTGTTGATAAGAATGTCTATACCACCTGAATGCTCCTCAACAGCCTTTACGGCAGCATCGATGGAGGATTGATCTGTCACATCAAGCCGGATCGCATAAGCATCGGATCCAATCTCCAACGCCGCCTTTTCAGCCCCCTCAAAATTGATGTCAGCAATTGCTACCGTAGCGCCCTCTTGGACATAGGCTTTAGCGAAGGCTTTGCCGATACCGCGCGCAGCACCCGTAATTATAGCAGATTTTTCTTTGAGACGTTTCATGTAATGGTTGCTCCAGATTGGTCAAAACGGTGGATTTTAGGTGGATCAGGCGTGACGTACACCTGATCTCCATAGGAGACATCGAACTCACCGGTGGCCCTTACAGTTAATGTCCCGATGCCTTCGGCCGTCACGTGCAGGAAGGTGTCTGATCCTAAATGCTCTGCCACACGGACTTTTCCTCTCCATTCGCCGGACTCCTTGGACAGGGAGATATGCTCCGGGCGTATACCAATTGTTTCGGCATTGTGCTTTGATGCATCATCGCCGGTAATAAAGTTCATTTTTGGCGAGCCGATAAATCCGGCCACGAACCTGTTTCGTGGGCTGTTGTAGAGCTCAAGGGGCGAACCGACCTGCTCTATGCGACCCGCATTCAAAACCACAATCTTGTCAGCCATGGTCATTGCCTCGATTTGATCATGGGTAACATAGATCATCGTTGTCTTCAGGCTGTGATGCAAGTCCGAAATTTCCAGCCGCATGTTTACGCGCAGCGCCGCATCGAGATTGGACAGGGGCTCGTCGAAGAGGAACGCAGCCGGCTCACGCACGATTGCGCGCCCGATGGCCACTCGCTGACGCTGCCCGCCGGAGAGCTGACCCGGTCGCCGATGAAGATAGTCTGTGAGGTTCAGAATCTTGGCAGCGGTCGCCACCCGGCGTTCGATCTCGGCTTTATCCAATCCCGCCATCTTTAGCGGAAAGGCGATGTTCCTGCGCACCGACATGTGCGGGTACAGCGCATAGGATTGGAAAACCATTGCTAAACCCCGTTTTGCAGGAGGTATTGCCGTGGCATCCCGCCCGTCTATTTCGATTTGGCCGCTCGTCACGTCTTCAAGCCCTGCAATCAGCCTCAGTAGTGTGGATTTTCCGCAGCCGGAAGGTCCTACAAAGACTAAAAAATCACCGTCGTTGATTTCCAGGTCGATCGGGGGGATGACCTCAGTTTCGCCGAAACTTTTTGTAACATTATTCAGGTTTATGCTTCCCATGGGGTTGCTCCTACTTTACTGCACCAAAGGTTAAGCCACGCACAAGCTGTTTCTGACTGAACCAGCCAAGGATCAGAATCGGCGCGATGGCCATGGTTGAGGCGGCACTGAGTTTTGCATAAAATAGCCCTTCGGGACTGGAATAACTTGCAATGAAGGCTGTCAGCGGTGCCGCTTTGGCCGCAGTCAGGTTGAGGGTCCAGAACGCCTCGTTCCAGGCAAGGATGACATTCAGCAGAAGGGTAGAGGCTATCCCCGGTAATGCCATAGGCGTTAGCACATGGATAATTTCCGCCCGCAATGTAGCCCCATCCATCCGCGCGGCTTCCAGGATTTCACCCGGGATCTCTTTGAAATAGGTGTAAAGCATCCAGATGATAATCGGCAGATTGATAAGCGTCAACACAATCACCAGACCGGTGCGGGTATCGAGCAACCCGGTATCCCGGAAGATTAGATAGATCGGAATCAGCACGCCCACTGGCGGCAGCATTTTGGTTGAGAGCATCCATACCAGCAGATTATTGGTGCGTTTACCGGGTACGAAGGCCATGGCCCAGGCTCCGGGAATTGCGATCAGCAGACCCAGAATTGTGGACCCGAAAGAGATGACTACCGAATTCGCAAAATGCCGGAAATAGTTCGAACGCGCTTGCACCTCAAAATAGTTCTCGAGCGTCCATTCGAACGCAATGAAAAACGGGGGCGAGGCAATGGCTTCCGCTTCCGTCTTAAAGCTTGTGAGGATAGTCCAGAGAATCGGAAAAAACATCATCAGGCCGATTGCCCAGGCCAAAATAGTTATTACGGTCTTGCGGGACGGGGATATAGTGCGTGCCATTGTCTTACGCCTCCAAGTTTTTACCGATCATTCGCATTAGGAAGATCGCCACAATATTGGCCAGAATCACGGCCACGATTCCTCCGGCAGAGCCACCCCCCACATCGAACTGCAGCAGCGATTGGGCATAGACCAGAAAGGTGAGATTGGTGGAGGCATAACCCGGTCCGCCATTGGTCGTAACCAGTATTTCGGCGAAGATCGACAGGAGAAAGATCGTTTGGATCAGTATTACAACCGTGATTGCACGTGCCAGATGTGGCAGCACGACATATATAAAACGTTTCAGAGGCCCTGCCCCGTCCATCTCCGCCGCTTCTAACTGCTCTTGATCAACTGATTGAAGAGCGGTCAGAAGAATGAGTGTCGCAAAAGGAAGCCACTGCCAAGCGACGATGAGAATTATTGAGAGAAGCGGTGCGTGGGCCAGGAAGTCGATCGGCTCCAGTGCCAGAAACTTCGCCGCATGGGCGAACAGCCCATTGACCGGGTTCATGAACATGTTCTTCCAAACCAGCGCTGAGACGGTTGGCATCACGAAAAACGGCGCGATGACGAGGACGCGAACAATTCCTTGTCCCCAAAAAGGCAGGTCCAGAACCAGGGCAAGCCCTACGCCTCCAAAAATGGTTATCAACAGCACGCCTCCGACCAAAAGAAGCGTGTTCTTCATGGCCTCGAAAAAAGCCGGATCGGTCAAGAAAAACTGGTAATTCATGAAACCGATCCACTCATGCATTCCCGGCGTCAGGAGGTTGTAGCTTAAGAACGAAAAATAGATCGTCAATGAAAGCGGGATAATCATCCAGCCGAGCAGTAGCAGCACAGCCGGAGATATCATGAATCGTGCAACACTGCGAGAATGTGCAGTCGCCATAAGTATAGTCTCCAGTGTTAAGTAGAAAGTTTACCAGTGGTTCGGAAGACGCTCGCCGACCCACTGGCAATGCCAGGTTATTTGGGGTAACCCGCCTTTTTCATTACACGCTCGGTGAGTCGCTGCGCGTTCTGCAGAGCTTGATCGACAGTCGCTGTGCCTGCCAGGGCAGCCGCGAACTGCTGACCGACGGCTGTACCGATACCCTGGAATTCAGGAATGGCAACAAACTGCACGCCCATATAAGGCACTGGATCGACCGTCGGATGTTTCGGGTCTGCAGATTGAATGCTCTCGAGTGTCATCTTAGCAAAGGGTGCCGCTTTGAGATATTCCGGGTTATTGTACAACGAGGCACGGGTACCTGGCGGTACGTTGGCCCAGCCTTCCTTCGAAGCGACCAGCTCCAGGTACTCCTTGGATGTTGCCCAGGCGACGAATTTCTTGGCCGCTTCGGCTTTCTGGGTGCCGGCCGGGATTGCCAGCGACCACGCCCAAAGCCAGTTGCCGCGCTTGCCGAGACCGTTGTCCGGTGCCAGTGCGAAACCGACACTGTCGGCCACGGTGGAATCTTTGGGGTTTGTTACGAAAGAGGCGGCAACCGTGGCGTCAATCCACATGCCGCATTTACCGGACTGGAAAAGCGCCAGATTCTCATTGAAACCGTTGGATGATGCACCCGGAGGACCGGCATCATGCATCAGGTCAACGTAAAAATTCAGGGTGTTCTTCCAAGCCACACTGTCTAACTGTGTCTTCCAGTTTTCATCGAACCAACGGGCACCAAATGAATTTGCCGTTGCCGACAGGAAGGCCATATTTTCACCCCAACCCGCTTTACCGCGTAGACAAACACCGTAGATTTCGTTGCCTTTGTCGGTAATCTTACGTGCTGCCGCTGCAACAAACTTCCACGTCGGCGCCGTCGGCATTTCAAGACCGGCCTTTTTAAACAGATCAGCCCGATACATGACCATAGAGCTTTCGCCATAAAATGGCGCGGCATATAGCTTGCCGTCGACCGTTAGTCCGCTGCGGATCGCTGGCAGCAGGTCATCGACGTCGTAATTTGGCCCCAAATCGTCGAGTGCCACAAGCCAGTTTTGCTTGGCCCAGATCGGAACCTCATAGGTTCCGATTGTCATGACATCGTATTGGCCACCTTTGGTGGCGATGTCCGTTGTGACACGCTGACGCAGAACATTTTCCTCCAGCGTAACCCATTCCAGTTCAATGCCGGGATTCTTGGCGGTGAAGTCGCCAGTTAACTTTTGCATGCGAATCATGTCACCATTGTTAACGGTGGCGATGGTGATCGTCTCTGCATGAATGAAGCTGCCCGTTGCCAGTAGTAAACATGTAATTGCGAACAACACTTTTAGTTTCATGATTCCTCCTCCCATACTTAGGTAATTAAGGTAAGTGAACAAACGCATATTGAGTGAGCATTTATTCACACTTGCGAGATCTATATCAGTGGATCCCAGCCAATCCGGGTTCGCCAGGAGATATTGCCTATGCTTGCTTTCGGATTTTCTATGCTTTTTTCATCATTGCAACCTGTTTTTTCAATTGATGTGATTCTGCGTTGAAAAATGGTAAAAAAATGGTAAATTTGCCGCGCCAATTGCTTCAGCGTCGCTGCCGAAAGAGCCTGATAACAATTGGGGAGGGGTCCGAGCCTCTGGCGCGCTTGACTCCAATTTCTGCTCCAATTTGGTTATCAACTGCTGGATGAATCCCGTCCCCAGATCTGAACCAATTACCACAACTGGACTATTGAGCAAGGCGACTCCTGACCAGAGGACAGGGGTAAGAGCGGCGACGCAGTCCTTCATCCACTCGTTCACTGCCCTGCCTTGACGATCAACCAGAAAATTCACATCCGAAAATGAGTGGACCTCGTGCCCGCAGGCTCGGAGATGACGGATAAGGGTGTTAATCGAAGCCCGATTGAGAAGGATATCCCATTCACCTTTGGGCTGTGGTGCTGAAATCAAGGTTGAAGGCGGCACAGGCATTAAGCCGATGTCTCCTGCATTGCCCATTGGACCCCGCACCGACTCTCCGTTAATGACAATTCCGCCACCTATACCAGGGCCGATAAAAACATAGAGAAAGTCATCCATATCCCGCCCGACACCGTAAAAGAGCTCAGCGATAGAGGCGGCGGTGACATCGTTTTCGCAGCAGACCGGAATCGAAATTGCATCCTCTATATGTCCGGCCAAATCGAACTCTTTCCAATAGCCAAATTCCTCGTAAGGCAGAGATAATTCGTTAAGCCAACTTTCTAAATTGTAGGGGTAAGCGAGGCCGATACCTGACAGACGGTGACGCTGGTTTTCCGACAACATATCCAGCAGAGCGTTGACATCTTTAAGGATGATCTCCAAGGCCATTTCGGGTCTTGGAAGAATTAATTCGTGAGATAGACGCGAGAGGACGGTACCGTCAAAATCAATGAGAATAGTCTGGATCCAGTTGCGATCCACTCGGACACCAATGCTAAAGGAGCCCGTGGACTCAAGCCGGTAAAGGGTTGCCGGTTGACCACGCTGACCTCCAAGCCGCTTACCGGTAATCTTCAATAACTGCTTGCTATGGAGTGCGGAAACAATCGTACCCACGGCTGTATTGGTCAAATTGGTCTGTCGTGCAAGGTCAGCTTTGGACGCTTCACCCATGCGGCGGATCGCCTGAAGCACACGTCTCTCAGTATAGCCTGGAAGAGAGCTGGATGCAGGTAGCTGTCTTATAAGAATTGGAGGCATAGGGCAGTGTGAAAAACTTATTATTTATTAAAGTATCTTTATTTAAGTGCCCATAAATGACCGTATATTTTAAAAAAAGATTAATTTCAACAACAAACTTAATTAAACTTGCTTTAATTAATAAATGAGATCGATCCCGTTGTCAAGTATTATTTAAAAAAAAGCAAAATATCTTTAGGATAAACAAAGGAACCTGGGTTGAGCGGTTTTTCGCGAATAGACGTGCCGAGAGCTCTTAATGCGTGGAGCTTCCGGACATCCCCGCTTCTGTTGCCGATACCATTGGCGCTGGTGACGCTTTCACTGCAGCAACGCCCCGGGCAGGTTGCTGGGCAGGCCGCTCGCTGCCATTGCTGATCACGATCCCGGTTTATTATTCATGACACCACTGAACATGAAATAGTCGTTGCGAGTAGGGCTCCTGGTCATCGTTTTCTCTCCTGTTAAAGGATTTGAGAAAACGATCTTATAAACAATTATCTGGGGCGCCTTTAGCTTTTCGCCTTTAACCTTTTACCTTTATCCTTCGACCCTTTCCGAATTACCCTACGCCGCACGCCTTATGCCCCGCTAACGCGGGATGGCACCTATATCTTAGGAAATCGTGGTGTGCCACTTGCGCCGGTTTGTGCATCCAGTATCCAGCATCATTATGCCCCAAGGAGCCCCGGCAGGTCTGCTATGGAATCGATCGTCCAGTCAGGTTCTACGGACGGGTTGGCGTCCACATCGAACTGGAATTTTCCTGTCCGAACAAGGATGGTTGGCATCCCGACGGCCTGCGCCCCGACGATATCCGTGTCGATACTATCTCCAATCATGGCCACCTGGGAGGGTTCAAGCCCGATGTCCATCAGGGCCATATCAAAGTAGGCCCGGTTCGGTTTGCCGATGAGTTCGGCCTTGGTCTCCGTTGCATACTCCAGCGCTGCCACCAACGCTCCGGCATCCATTGCAAGCCCGCTCTTTTTCTGCCAGTAGCGGCCCTTTTGCAAAGCGACCAACTGCGCGCCGGCTTTCACCGCCAGAAAGGCGCTGTTCAGAATATCGAAAGTAAACTGGGCCCCCAGGTCACCCACTACGACCACCTCGGGCTGACTGTCCGTTATCTCGAATCCAGCGAAGTCCTTTTGCGCATCTTCAGTCAGCAGGAGCTGCACGCGCGAAACACCTTTATCGGCCAGCCATTTTGCCGCCACCACGGCAGTGCTGAACATCTCGCCGGATTCGGTTTGAACACCAAACCGTGAAAGCTTGGCGACCAGCGAGTCTCTGGAATGCATGGTGGTGTTGGTCAGAAACCGAAACGGAATACCCTGCTGCCGCAGCCAGTTTACGGTCTCTGCGCCCCCGGGAATCGTCTGGTCTTCTATGTAGAGAACTCCGTCAAGATCGATGAGAAAACCCACAATATTTTCCATAGTCGTGTAAACCTGCAATTTATCGGTACCTGAATTTTGCACTCAAATAGCCCTCAGCTAAGTTTGCGATCAACTTACCGTAATAAACCTGGAGCAATGATTGTTGCTTTAAAATTCAGGTATCAATATAAAATGAATTGCCGCCATATTCAAGAAGAACATGGCGGCACGCGACACAGCTCAATTAAACATTATGATACACACAAACAAAAATCATTTCTTGGCTAATCATACACAACGTTCTGCATATTCAATCTTCGAAGCTAGTTTTAAGCCCAACGGTTCAACCCTAATTGAGCGAAGCCCAATTAGCAGGTATGGGGTATTGGCTATCAGGTATTGGTTTGGTGGCCTTGCGTAACTCATTTCATATGGCCCTTGCGGG
>CACVKW010001241.1 GCA_902749685.1 Olavius sp. associated proteobacterium Delta 1
AAAATCATTGCTGTCCAAAATAAATTGAAAATCAAATACTGCCTTTAATAATAACAGGCAGTTATAAACGCGAAATTGGTGATTTCGAAATCAGGTTATG
>CACVKW010001242.1 GCA_902749685.1 Olavius sp. associated proteobacterium Delta 1
CACATCACTCTTGTCCAAAAACGGGTTTAGAATGAGTCATAAAGTGAGTAATAATACGAGTCATTGAAAAAAATCCTCCTTATATGTAGGGTGGTTGTTAA
>CACVKW010001243.1 GCA_902749685.1 Olavius sp. associated proteobacterium Delta 1
GATTTTTAATATATCACCCGCAAGGGCCATATAAAATGAGTTACGCAAGGCCACCAAACCAATACCTGATAGCCAATACCCAATACCTGCTAATTGGGCGTCGC
>CACVKW010001244.1 GCA_902749685.1 Olavius sp. associated proteobacterium Delta 1
CTGGCAGGATCGGGACTTTGTATTGAAATGGTTTGGCAAAAAGGAAGGCGAGGCAAAGAATGCTTATCGCAATTGAAGAATTAAAAGCGGGAAGCCGGCGCAAGGAGGCGAGTGAGGTTCGAGCTCGGATTGCGATTGGATTGGCGAAGACGCACGGGGTTGCCTTAGCTGAAGTTGCCAGGCAACTGGGTGTCTCAAC
>CACVKW010001245.1 GCA_902749685.1 Olavius sp. associated proteobacterium Delta 1
AAAATTTTGAAATCCAACTTCGCTGCTGCAATGAAGACCATTGAAAGTATTGACTGATCCTGGATTCTGGTTTCTGGATCCTGGATGTCGTTGAAATTCA
>CACVKW010001246.1 GCA_902749685.1 Olavius sp. associated proteobacterium Delta 1
TCACCAGGAGTCACTTCAGTGGCCGTAATGACTTCACACTTTTGATCAACGCTGCGGTGTACTTGATACTTAAGCGTTGATTTACCTTTGCCGCGGCGCGTTACCGAAGCA
>CACVKW010001247.1 GCA_902749685.1 Olavius sp. associated proteobacterium Delta 1
CCATTGCGCAAAATTCCTCACTGCTGCCTCCCGTAGGAGTCTGGACCGTGTGTCAGTTCCAGTGTGGCTGATCATCCTCTCAGACCAGCTAACCATCGCAGCCTTGGTAGGCCGTTACCCTACCAACAAGCTAATGGTACGCGGGCTCATCCCCAAACAGTAGCTTACATGTAGAGGCCACCTTTGATCTTAGATACCTGGGTACTTAAGATATTATTCGGTATTAGCATCGCTTTCGCAATGTTATCCCCAATTCGGGGGAAGATTACCCACGCGTTACTCACCCGTGCGCCACTTTACTAACTTCAGCAAGCTGAAGCGTTCTCGTGCGACTTGCATGTGTTAAGCACGCCGCCAGCGTTCATTCTGAGCCAGGATCAAACTCTCCAATTGAATTGTACAATGCTGTTTGGAGTAACAGCATCTTTTTTTTTCGGACCCGACTCATCCGAATCCACTATTTAGTTTTCAAAGATCAAATGTCCGCCATGATCGACTTGGCGGATGGCGCTTTGTTCAACACCGAGGTGTATCCGCAAAAACGACTTTTCTAATATACTAACTACTTTATTTTTGTCAACCTTTTATTCGACATCAGGCAGGAAAAATTTTGAAGGTTTTTCCAAATCTCTGAGGTAGGCGCAAAAGATTATTTTTATCTTTATATCAAATCTTTGTCAAGCTATTTATAACTTTTTTTCTTAGTTAATTAATGCCTGAGAAATAACTGCTGTCGGAGGCTATGTAGCTCAACGAAAGCCCGTGGAAACTACACTGACTTAAGAAGTTTGTCAACTCAATTTTTGCAATTTCCAACCTTTTTTATATTTGAGCCTTTATCTTGTGAAAACGCTTTTTACCCGATCGTAAAACGATGGTATCGTCATCATCAAGATCTCGATCACTGATTACATGATCAAATGCGTCGATGCGCTGCCCGTTCACATAAGCGCCTCCCTGGTCGATGAGCCGCCGGGCAGCACCGCCTGAGGCAGCCAGTCCCACAGTCTGAAATAGTTTAAAAGCCGGGATACCCGCCTTTAATGTCGCCACATCCATATAGGTCTGCGGCACACTGATATCGTCAAGTCGTGCATCACCTCTGGGTATGGTACTCGAGGGCAAAATATGGGTCGGAACCTCACGGTCACCAAACATGCTGACAGCCCCTTGATAGGATTTAACAGCTTTCTCTCCGCCATGCGCCAGCCGGGTTGCCTCGAAGGCCAGAACAGCCTTGGCGCTGTTTAGATCGGCCCCCCGAAGCGTTTCTATCTGGCGAATTTCCTGCATGGGCAAAAATGTAAAAAGGGCCAGGAACCGGGCCACATCCCGATCATCGGTATTGACCCAAAACTGGTAATAGTCGTAGGGAGAAGTTCTCTCGGAATCCAGCCAAACGGCCCCCTTGACGGTTTTACCCATTTTTTCACCGCTGCTGGTCGTAATTAAGGGAAAGGTCACACCGAAGGCTGTTTTCTGGTGCACCCGGCGATTGAGATCAACCCCGGCCACGATGTTGCCCCACTGATCACTGCCACCCATCTGCAGCCGGCAGTCGTGCCGTCGACACAATTCCAAAAAGTCATAGGCCTGTAAAACCATGTAATTAAATTCGATAAAGCTTAAGCCTTCTTCCGAATCGAGCCGAATTTTATAACTTTCGGCTTTAATCATACGGTTGACCGAAAAGTGGCGGCCATAATCCCGCAGGAAAGGAATATACTCCAATTTCGTCAGCCAGTCGGCATTGTTCAGCATCAAGGCACGGTCTTGACTGAAATCGAGAAAATGGGAAAGTTGCTTTTTAATGCCCTGTTCATTTTCGGCCAGGGCTTCGAGTGTCAACAACTTCCGCATTTCGGTTTTTCCGGACGGATCTCCGACCATACCGGTTCCACCGCCCACCAGTGCAATCGGCCGATGCCCGTTTCGCTGCATATGTGCCAGAGACATGATCGGAATCAGACTCCCGATATGCAGACTGGCGGCCGTCGGATCAAATCCGATATAACAGGTTATACTTCCCTGCTCGACATATTCATTTAACTCCTGATCGTGGGTCGTCTGCTCGACGAAACCGCGTTCCTTTAAAATATCAATTACGTTCGGCATAAATATAAAACCTTTTTAAGAACTATTAAACCGGTATTTATTGAGAAATAACTTTATAAGACAGGGGCATTGTTGGATTATCCGGTTCGCCAGTTAGCCGGTTGAGCCCGAAAAAGCAACAAGATTTCTGTTTCTGATCCGGGTGTTTGCCTGTAACCGGCCAAACCGGCTTACGAGTCAACCGACAAACGGGCCAACGGGCTAACGGGTTAACAGGCTAACGGACAAACCTACTTATTCGCGTACTCCACCGCCCGGGTCTCCCGGATTACCGTCACCTTTATCTGACCGGGAAAAGTTAAGGATTCTTCGATCTTTTTTACAACATCCCGGCTGAGAAAAACGGCTTCCTCATCGGAAATTTTATTGCTTTCAACAATCACCCGCAGCTCTCGACCGGCTTGGATAGCATAGGTATTGGCAACACCTTTGAACGAGTTCGCAATGTTTTCAAGATCCTCCAGGCGCTTGATATAATTTTCCAGCAGTTCCTTACGCGCACCGGGCCTGGCTCCCGACAGACCGTCCGCAGCCTGGACCAGCAACGCATACACTGAATTCGGCGTCACATCTTCATGATGGGCGGAAACGGCATGCACGACTTTGGGGGATTCACCGAATTTTTTAGCCAGCCTGGAGCCGATGACGGCATGGGGCCCTTCAACTTCGTGATCAACAGCTTTGCCGATATCATGCAGCAATCCCATTCGCCGTGCCATTTTGACATTCAATCCCAGCTCGGAGGCCATAACCCCCGCCAGAAAACCAACTTCGACCGAATGCTGCAAAACATTCTGGGCATAGCTGGTTCGAAATTTCAAGCGACCGATAAACTTGATTAATTCATTGTGGATGCCGTGCACACCCAAATCAAAGGCTGCCTGTTCGCCGGCTTCTTTGATGGCCGTGTCGACTTCCTGGCCGACCTTTTTGACGACATCCTCGATGCGGGCCGGGTGAATTCTGCCGTCGGAAATCAACCGCATCAACGAAAGGCGTGCAACCTCCCGTCGGACCGGATTAAAGCCCGACAGGATGACCGCTTCCGGCGTGTCGTCAATGATCAGATCGATTCCGGTGGCCGCCTCAAGGGCTCGAATATTGCGGCCTTCGCGTCCGATAATCCGCCCCTTCATCTCATCGCTGGGCAACTGGACCACGGACACGGTTCTCTCGGCTACAAAATCTCCGGCATATCGCTGAATCGCGGTAGCCAGAATTTTTTTGGCCTTTTTATCAGCCTGCTCTTTCGTTTCATTCTCGATTTTCTTGATAAATTTGGCACCCTCGTAGCGGGCTTCATTTTCCATGGCTCGAATCAACAGTTCCTTGGCCTGGTCGGCTGTCAAGCCGGATATTTTCTCCAGCTGTCTTTTTTGTTCTTCAAGCAATTCGTTGTATTCCAGTTCCTTGCGCTCGAGCTTCCCCTCTCTTTTGGTCAGATGCCTTTCCTTGCGTCCCAATTCACGATCCCGCCGTTCAAATTGCTCAATCTTATGATCAATATTCTCTTCTTTTTTCATCAGGCGGGCTTCTCTTTTTTTCAGCTCAGCCCGGGTTTCCTTAGTTTCGGCATCGAATTCGCTTTTTAACTTAAAAAGCCTGTCTTTGACCTCCAAATCTGCTTCTTTTAATAGTGTCTCCGCCTTTTTCTGGGATTCTTCGACGAAGCGGGCAGCCTCCCCTTCAGCCGCCTTGACCTTCTGGGATGCAATTTTGCTTTTTAACCAGTAGGCGATTAGCAAACCGGCAATAAAACAGCCGATGCCGATTAAGATACTATAATCATTCATTATATTTCTCCCCGGTTATTTAAAACCTGAAGTACGCATGGATCACCAAGTCACTTAAATCAATTTAAAATGAGGTAATCGGGGATAAGATATCTGCAGGCGAATGCTGAGGGAAAGAAAGCCGATTTTAAGCTGCCATCCAATGGAGATGGGGAAGGAAGAACCCCCACCAAAATGCCGTGTTGTCAGGTCTTTGAACCTATGGTTCAAAGTGGGCACCGTTTAGCTTCTTTAGGCTTTTCTGCATATTCAGAACATGCACACCGAAACCAGGGATGGCTCCCGTTTTCAAAGCTGTTGGGTCAAAGAATATCTTCCAATCACGAACATGGCAGGGGCAACAGTACTTGCTGTTATTTAACTACCTTCACCGAATAATTAATCCCGGAAAGTCCACTGACGGATTCGGATAGGTTCGGCCGGTACAGGTGGTAGAGAAGGTATTCGTGGTAATTAACGGATCACATATATCCGAATTCAATTCATAAAATAGGGGTTACCATTTACTGCACGCTGTTATCCAATGTATGAATCAGGTTAGTCGTCCGGTCCGTAACATCATCTAACAATTTGGAGTGATTCCTTTTCAATTCCATATTTTCATTGGCAATATTCAGTGCAGCTAACATTAAAATAGTTAGTTTTGACATATTTGATGATTGATTCGCCTGCTGATCTTCAATTCGGCTCACTTCTTTGACCAAAAGATCAGCGACCGCCTTTGCCTTGGTAACCTCCGATTTGGCTTTAAACGTATGCGTCTGTCCAAAAAGCTCTATGGTGACAAGTTTGTCCAATACGTATTGAAGTCTACCTTTCCAGTACCTATACCATGCCGGCCGTAAATGCTATCCTTTTGAAACTTCATCGAGTTTGACCAGCAAACCATCGATTTTTGATCGTATCAAGGCTTTTTCCTCAGCGTATCTTCTTTCCGCCTCAACCTTACCTTGGATCTCCTCCTCTAAGCTTTTAATTTTTTTTTTTTGGTCTAAATTGGTTGCCTCCAGGGCATTGCAAATTTCAATTAATTTTCCGACTCTTTGCTCAATTTCCTCAAACTGTTTCAATATGAACACATTATCCAAGATGCTTACCCCATCATAAATTAAATTCAATATAATCTGTAATATATCATAAAGTCAAGAAATAATCCGTCAGCGTGATTTCATGATTTCATCCACTATTGCCAGATCCCGGCAGGTGTTGATGCCTATTATTTGCTGACAATTGGTCCCAACCACAACCCCCATGTTCCTTTTTTCCTGATAGCCAATGGACATGATATCCGTCAAATAGAGTTCACCCTGGGCGTTGTCCGCGCGAATTTGAGGCAGTGCCTCCGATAAAAACGCTTTGTCGATACAATAGATGCCGGAATTAATCAATTTGATCAACTTCTGATCGGCACTAGCATCCGCTTCTTCAATAATTGCAGCTATCTGCCTGTTGTGATCAAGCACAATGCGACCATAACCAAAGGGATTGTCCATTTCCACCGCCAGAAGCGAAACATCGCGCCGGGCCTCCAAATGATCCTCCAAAAGCGCAGCGATCGTTTCGGGTTGAATAAGCGGCGCATCGCCACATAAGATGATTACATGATCACAATGCTCGGGAATTTTCGGCAAGGCGCACAGAACTGCATGCCCGGTGCCGAGTTGTTGTTCCTGGTAAGCAAAAAACAACTCGGCGGTATCGGATATGATTGACCGAACCTCCTGGGCCTGATTGCCGATAACCACGATGACATCATCACCGGCAATCTTTCTTGCGGTTTCAACAACATAAAGTATCATGGGCCTTCCCTGAATTTCGTGAAGCACCTTGGCTTTGTCCGATTTCATGCGCGTACCCATACCCGCAGCCAATATTATCACCGCAACGTTTTTTCTCATATAGACCTCTATCATAATTTGCTGATTAAAATAAATTCACATCCGGACCAGAATTTCCAAATAACAAATTCCAAATTCCAAATTTGCTTTGGTAATTGATTATTGGAATTTGAGATTTACCCTTCGACCTGGCTCAGAGTGGTGAGTCCTTCGACTTTGCTCAGGACCGTGAGCCTGTCGAACGGCTTGTCGAACCATTTGTGATTTGGTGCTTGCGATTTGCGATTTATCAATATTCAAGCACATACGTAAATCCGGCCTAATTAACCGGATGTGCCGATGAATCAGACCCATGCAATAAAAAGAAAGGGCAAACCAACGAGGTGGTTTACCCTTCATTATACAATATTCCTGCTTTGTGTACACGTCGAAAAAAGACTTAGCGGCAAAACAAAGGCGGGCTAAGACGCGCCCCCGACCAGTTTTAAGCGAACCAGCGACCTTTCAAGTGCGGCCTTGGCCCGGATAAAATCGATATTTTCCATGGAACGGTCTGCCAGCCTTTGTTCGGCGCGCTCCACCGCCGCTTTGGCCCGGTCAATATCAATATCTTCCATTCTTTCAGCAGATTCCGCCAAAACCGTTACCTTATCCGGCAGCGCTTCAGCAAATCCACCACTGACAAAAACGAACTGGTCCTTGCCGCTCTCATCCCGGTAGTGAATGGCACCGGTGTTTAATGAAGTCATAAAAGGGGTGTGACCGGAAAGCACGCCGAATTCCCCCATGCTGCCGGGTGCCATAACGATTTGTGCCAGATCGTTGACAACTTCCTTCTCCGGGGTAACAACTTCTAACCTTATATTATCAGCCATTTGGTTCCCTTAATCAATGTTCTTGTGCGTTGTCTGAATTGAATTATTCAGCAGCCAGTTTTTTGGCTTTTTCAATTACGTCCTCGATGCCTCCCACCATATGGAACGCCTGCTCCGGGAGATCATCGTGTTTACCCTCTATGATTTCTTTGAACCCTCGGATGTTATCTTCAATCTTGACGTAGGCACCGGGCGTGTTGGTAAACACTTCTGCAACATGAAACGGCTGTGACAGAAATCTTTCCAGTTTCCGGGCCCTGGCAACCGTGATCTTATCTTCATCTGCCAGTTCATCAATTCCCAGAATTGCGATAATATCCTGCAACTCGGTGTATTTTTGCAGGATTATCTGTACCTGGCGAGCAACATCATAATGCTCGTCACCAATATAAGCGGCATCAAGGATCCGGGATGTTGAATCAAGCGGATCCACGGACGGATAAATGCCTTTTTCAACCAGTTTCCGTGAAAGCACCACGGTACCGTCAAGGTGAGCAAATGTGGTGGCGGGTGCCGGGTCGGTTAAGTCGTCGGCCGGCACATACACACACTGTACGGCGGTAATCGATCCTTTATCAGTCGACGTGATTCGCTCCTGTAGTTCCCCAAGGTCAACGGCCAATGTCGGTTGGTAACCAACTGCCGAAGGCATCCGTCCGAGAAGTGCCGAAACCTCGGAACCGGCCTGGGTAAAGCGGAAAATGTTATCGATAAAGATAAGCACATCCTGCCCCTCAACATCACGGTAGTATTCAGCAGCCGTCAGAGCCGAAAGCGCAACCCGCGCCCTTGCTCCGGGCGGTTCGGTCATCTGCCCATAGATCAAAGCCGCCTTTGGAAGAACGCCGGCTTCCTTCATCTCATGATACAGGTCATTGCCTTCGCGGGTCCGTTCACCGACACCCGCAAATACCGAAATACCACCGTGCTGCAGGGCGATGTTGTTGACCATCTCCATCATAATGACGGTTTTTCCGACACCGGCACCGCCGAAGAGGCCCATTTTCCCGCCGCGCGGAAACGGGACCAGCAAGTCGATAACCTTAATCCCGGTTTCAAGAACACGGACGGTGGTGTCCTGCTCGGTAAATTTGGGTGCTTCACGATGGATCGGCATCATCTTTTCCTGGCTTACCGGCCCCAAACCATCAACCGGTCGACCGACCACGTTCAGTACGCGCCCAAGGCCGGCTTCGCCCACCGGCATCATAATCTGATTACCCGTATCTTTTACTTGCTGCCCTCGCGTTAGACCGTCGGTTACATCCATGGCAATGGTTCTGACCACATTATCACCCAGATGCTGCGCGACCTCGACAACCAAGTTGCCCTCTTCATCATTTATTGCGGGGTTGCTGATCCTAAGTGCCGTATAAATTGTGGGCAGATTACCCTGTTCAAATTCTACGTCAACAACAGGTCCCATAACCTGCGTGATAGTCCCGATGTTTTCTCCCATTTATAGACCTCCAAATTGGTTATTTGTTATTCGTTATTTGTTATTCGTATAAGAATTTGCATAAGACCGGGAAATGAGACCGATTAACAAATAACAATTAACGACTAACTATTAACTATCCCTTCAACGCTTCGGCGCCGCCAACGATATCCATCAACTCTGCCGTAATGGCCGCCTGCCGGGCTTTATTATACAGTAACGTCAGATTTTCAATAAAATCATTGCATGCCTTGGTGGCGTTGTCCATGGCAGCCATCCGTGCGGCATGTTCACTGGTGGATGTTTCCAGCAGAGCACTGTGCAACTGTACATGGACACTTCGTGGAAGCAACCCCCCTAATAGACTGTCAGGGGAGGGTTCACAAATATGTTCAGCCTGATAATCCCCGCTGTCGTCTGCTGCTGCATCCTCGGCAGTTTCGATGGGCGGTATCGGAAGGAGCTGTTTAACCGTCGGTGTCTGCCTGCCCATACTGATAAACTCGGAAAAAATAACATAGACCTCATCGTAGTCGCCATCCAGGTACCCGTCTACCAGTTTTCGTCCGGCAGTGGCCGACACATTGAAGCCGAAGGTGGTTCCGACGACGCCGATGTGCTCATCGATAATGTTAAATTTTTCCTTGCGGCACCAGTCCCGACCCCTTCTGCCGAAATTGGTCAAGGAAATCTCCGTATCACCACCGGCTTTTTCCTTAGCAAAGGAATTCGCCTTGTCAATCAGATTGACATTAAAGCCGCCACACAGTCCGCGATCGGAAGTACACAAGACGATATGGATTTTCTTGACTTCCTCGCGCGGCATCAGCAACGGGCTGGCTTCATCACCGGACTTTTCAGCCAGGCTGCCCAATACCTCCGAAAACTTTGCGGCATAAGGGCGAAAGTTTTGCATATTCGCCTGGGCACCACGCAATCTCGAGGTAGCGACCATATTCATAGCCTTGGTGATCTGCTTGGTTTTCTTAACCGCAGAAATTTTATTCTGGACATCTTTTAAGCTTGGCATAGTTCAACCTTCTCGCGTGTTGCGTGATTCGGGGTGCGAGTTACGAGATTCGGTGTGCGGGGTCAGCTTAGCCGGTCTTCCCGCGTAACGCGGGACACGCAACTCGTAACTCGATTTTACTTGATCGTATCCTTAAACTCGTCGCCATAGGCATTCAAAGCCTCGGCCATCAATTTATCCAGATCGTCGGAGATCTCTTCCTTTTCTTTGAGTTCGGAAAAAATTTGCGGGTACCGGTCTTCAATAAAGGTATACAGACCAGCCTCATATTTTGCCAGAACATCGATTGGATATTGATCAAGATGTCCTTTGGTTCCGGCATAAAGGATGGCAACCTGCTTCTCCATCGGCAGCGGCTGATACTGGGGTTGCTTCAGAATTTCAACCAGTCTGGCACCACGCGTTAACTGTCGCTGAGTTGCAGCATCCAGGTCGCTGCCGAAGGCCGCGAACGCTTCCAGTTCCCTAAATTGCGCCAGATCCAGGCGCAGAGTACCGGCCACCTGCTTCATGGCTTTGACCTGCGCGGCTCCCCCGACCCGGGACACCGAAAGACCGACATTAATCGAAGGTCTGACCCCGGCAAAGAATAATCCCGGTTCAAGGTAGATCTGACCGTCGGTAATTGAGATAACATTGGTCGGGATATAAGCGGACACGTCACCAGCCTGGGTTTCGATAATCGGCAGTGCCGTCAGCGATCCCGCGCCAAGCTCGTCATTTAATTTGGCGGCTCGTTCCAGCAGACGTGAATGGTTATAAAAAATATCGCCCGGATAGGCTTCACGGCCCGGTGGACGTCTCAGCAGGAGCGATACCTGCCGGTAAGCAGCCGCCTGTTTTGAAAGATCGTCATAGATAATCAGCGCATGCTGGCCTTTATCGCGAAAATACTCTCCCATGGCGCAGCCGGCATAAGGCGCGATAAACTGCAGGGTTGCCGGGTCACTGGCACAGGCGGATACGATGGTGGTGTATTCCATGGCGCCATTTTTTTCAAGAACGGCATGCACCTGGGCCACGGTGGATTTTTTCTGACCACAGGCCACATAGATGCAAAAAACATCCGTTTCCTTCTGGGCTAAAATTGCATCAATGGCGCAGGCTGTTTTACCGATCTGGCGGTCACCGATAATCAATTCCCGCTGTCCCCGTCCGACAGGTGTCATGGCGTCAACGGCCTTTAAACCGGTATAGCACGGTTCATGCACTCCCTTGCGGGCAATGACCCCCGGGGCCACCATTTCAACCCGGCTGGACTCCTTGGCATCGATCGGGCCTTTGCCGTCCAGCGGTTCGCCCACCGCCGAGACGACCCGGCCGAGTACGGCCTCACCAACCGGCACCTGGGCAATCTTGCCGGTTCGTTTGACCATATTGCCTTCTTTAATGTGGATGTCCTCGCCCATAATGGCGATACCGACATTGTCTTCCTCAAGGTTTAACACCAGCCCCAGGATACCGCCCGGAAACTCGACGAGTTCCAGGGCCATGACCTTCTCCAGGCCGTATGCACGTGCGATACCGTCACCAACTGACAAAACGACTCCGGTTTCACTCAGTTCAACTTTTTTGTCATAATCTGTAATTTGTTCTTTAATAATCTGACTGATTTCTTCTGCTCTTAATTCCATTAGACACCCTCACCCCTTTTTAATGATTCCCTCATATTGAGTAATTGTGTTTTAATACTCCCGTCCAGAACAAGATCGCCGATGCGAGTGACGATCCCGCCAATGAGACCCGGATCTTTTTCAACATCCAGAATAATATCTTTGCCCGTCTTTTCAGACAGGGTGGCACGAATTTTATCGACGGTTTCGGAGGAAAGCTCGGTAGCCGAGACTAAGCTGGCCCGCGAAATGCCCTTTAATTCATCAGCCAACTTTTGATAAAGATCATTGATACTGCTCAGATAGATAAAGCGTCCCTTGTCAAAAAGAAGGGTTAAAAAGGCCTCCATGATCCTGGAAAATCCCGATTTCTCTAAAACGGATTCCAGAACCTTTTTGCGCTCGTCGCCATTGTAAAGCGGGTTGTTGATCGCCTGTTCGAGAGATTTTTCACGTTCAACCAGTTCACTGAACCCTGCCAGTTCATCTCGGTAGGTCTCAGTATTGCCATCCTCTTTTCCGATCAATAAAAGCGCCTTGGCATAACGCCTGGCAATTACCAAATTTTTCATCATGCCACCACCTTCTTCAGATACTCATCAACCATGCGGTCCTGATCATCTTCCGAAAATTTGTTTTTTATGATTTCCTCGGCCTTTTCCAGCGAAGTTTCGAAAATTTCTTCCTGCAGTTTTAATTTTGCCAGTTCGAATTCATGCTCGATATTGCGCCGGGCCTGGGTCTTGAGTTTCTCAGCTGAGGATTCAGCCTCCTTCAATATTCTTTCCTTGGCCTCATTTCCCTGTTTGATGTAATCCTCAACGATCGTTTCGGCCTCTTTTTCCAGCTGCGCCAATTTTTCATTATATTCAGCCAGCTTTTTTTCAGCTTCGTCTTTGCGGGCTTCCAGGTCCTCCAACTCATCTTTAATTACTTTGATACGAGAACTCAGGGCCTGGGACAATGGTTTGCGTAATAAATATACCAGCACAATCGCCAGCACCGCAAAGTTTATCACGCGAAAGGTGTCCGTCGAAACCCAGCCCTTGGATCCCCCTTCTCCACCGGAGGCACCCAGGGCCGTTGATATGGAAAAAACACCTGACAGCAGCACCAGCAAAAAAAGAGCCGCGATGAATTTCCTGGATCGATGCGGCCGGTCAGAACCGGATTTTTTCATTAAACTGCCCTCCCCAAGATTTTTTGACATATTTGGTTGGCAAAGTTATCAACTTCTTTTTGCAAGCTTTCCCTGGCAACTTCAGCTTCATTTTTAATCTGGTTACGGATTTCGGCTAACTCCGCCTGGGCGTTACTGTTGATATCTGCAATAATCTTTTTTTCCTCATCCGTCGCCTGCTGCATCAAGGCCTCTTTTTCCTTGAAACCTCTGGCCCGGGCCTCCTTTATGCCTGCGGAAAATGCCTTATCTTTCCCTAAGGCATCTTTATCGGAAGTCTCGATGGAAAGTTCAAGTCCGTCTATTTTTTCTTTTCGCTGGGCTAAAATTTTGCGGATGGGTCTGTACAGTAGAATGTTCAGCACCCAAATCAGAAATACGAAATTGATGATTTGAATAAGGGCTGAGCTATCGGGGGTAACCGTCACACCGCCGCCTCCCGACTCACCGGAGGATCCCAGAACGGACTGGGGGAAAACAAAACAAATCAGAGCAAACGATAACAGGAAGACCGGGAAACCTTTCCGGCATATACCAGAAAATTTCATAAATAAAACCTCCATCAGCAATTTTCAAGCGACCTTGTTATTTGCTTTCAGATATTTCTTAACCCGGATCCGCCCGAGGCGGAAAACCAAAATGATCAACCACGAAAGCACGAAATAACGAAAACACGAAAAAAATCCAAGAAAATTTTCGTGTTTTCACGATCAAAAATTCTTTCCATAAAATGCAAAAAAAATACAATTTAAGATTCAGCCGAACGCAAATAGGACTGCGGCGGTCTATACCATCAGCCGTGATTGATTGTCAAAGGTTTTTTGAAAATTTTTCCGGATTGGCTGGCAAAATATATTTAGTAGATAAGTAGGCTGGATTGTTACATAAATGTTATCGGCCCGGATCATTGGCAGGCTTGTTGCCGGGGCTGGATACTCGATCCTGGATGCTGGGGGCTGGAAAGTAACAGGCATGGGTATACGGTGTAAGGTATATGGCAAAAGGCGCAAATTATCCTGTATGCTAATTGAGAATTCAGTACATTCTGTGGCAATTTTTATTTGCCTCTAAGGCACCGGAGGCGGTTCAGGTATCAGAAGTCAGCAGCGCCACTGGCCGATGAGGTGGCCATTTTGGCCGAAAAAAGACTTCGACCTTGCAGAGTTTAAAAAAAAGCCGGAGCACAGCGATTCCATCCTTCGACATTCGACACTCGATATTCTGCGGTTCGCTTCTCCCAAGCGCAGTCTTGGAAGAAGCTGATTATCATCAATTACTTTTTAGTTCGGTAAAGGCGGGTTCTTTCTTTGATTCAGTCGTCGAAAGTTTGCTTTTCGGTTCCGAATCGGCGGGTTGTTTTTTGGAAAAAAAGGATGATTTATCAGCCGACTCCGCCGCTGCTTTCATCACACAACTCCCGTTAAAAATACCACCCGGTTCAATGGAGATCACCGGAGACTGAATATCACCGCCGACGCGACCCGGTGGATAGACTTCGATACGCTCTTTGGCTTCAATTTTGCCCTTGACCTCCCCCATGACGACCGCCACATTGACATGAAGTTCAGCGTCAACAGCCGCTTTTTCACCAATAACTACCGTTCCGCCGCTACTGACTATCTTGCCTTTCACCTGACCGTCCACCCTGATGGTACCTTTAAATTCGATGGTTCCGTCAATGCTGGCATCCGCGCCGATAAAAGTTGATATACGATCCGTTTTTTTTTCTTTTTTCATTGCTCTTGTTTATCCTCCCGGTATTCAAATTGAAGAATGAAGATTGAATATTGAAAATTTAAGGTATACTATCGATTCTATTATAAAAATATCCCTAATTGATAAAATTTGTATCTGACTGTCATTGGAGCCGCTGCCGGAATAATCTCAAGTAGATAGAATATGATCGACAGAATTCCACAATTCTTCAATCTTCAATTTTCAATATTCATTTCTTTGCTACCCAATCATAAACCGCCGCATGCTTATATTCATCAATAAACCGATAGCGATCGCCGTGGTTAAAACCGATGATCCACCATAGCTGATAAACGGCAAGGGTACACCGACCACCGGCATCAACCCCATGGTCATTCCAATATTAATGATGACCTGCCAGAAAAACATAGACGTTATACCCACGGCCATAATCGTTCCGAATGGCTCCCGGCAACCCTGAGCGATGTTGAGTCCCCAAAAAATCAGCATCAAAAATAACAAAACGACGACGACCGATCCGATAAAGCCCCATTCTTCAGCCAAAACCGAAAATATGAAATCAGTATGTTCTTCCGGCAGAAATGACAGGGCATTTTGAGTACCTTTTAAGAACCCTTTGCCGGAAATCATGCCCGAACCGATGGCGATTTTTGATTGAATGATATGGTATCCGGCACCCAGAGGATCCCGGTCCGGATCAAGAAAAGTAAGTATCCGCCGCTGCTGGTATTCCTTTAAGAAAAACCAAACCAGCGGGATAACTGCCGCACATGACACCATCAGGTATATCAGGGATCGTCTCTCTATTTTGACAAACAAAGTGATCGATCCGGCAATCAATAGCAGTAATCCGGCGGTACCCAGATCCGGCTGTTTCACAATCAATACAAAAGGAATTAGAGTCAGGATAAAGGGCCGAAAAAGCTCGCGCAACGTGAATCCTCTGGTATTCGCATCCTTGGAAAAATAACGGGCAAGCACAATCATAATGGAAATTTTTGCCAGTTCCGAGGGTTGCACGGATATGGGTCCCAGTATCAACCAGCGTCTTGAACCGCCGGCCGATTTGCCGAAAAACAGCACCCAGACCAACAGCACAATGCACCCGATGTAAATGATCTGTCCCCACCGATCCAGCAGTTTATAGTTAATGGAAAATGAGGTAACCAGGGCAACCAGGGCTGCCGAAAACCAGATGAGCTGTTTGTAAAATATGATTTTCTGGGGATGAGGTGTCTCAGCGGTCACCGCGCTGAAAAGGGTAAACAAACCGCAGCCGCCAATCACAACGGCCAGGCCCAGGAGTCCCCAGTCAAAATATTGCAGCAGTCTTCTGTCAAACATCTCCGTTTCACTCCAATTTAGGAATTCAGGTATTTAGATATTAGGGAATTGAGGATGAAAACGACCCTAACTTTAATGATAATATTCCCCAATTCCTTAATTCTATTACCCACGAATGTTCTTTTCGGCGTTATCTTTATCCTTGGCTATTTGGTTAACCGGCCAATCTTTTCTCAGATAGGTTTTGATCATCTCCCTTGCTATGGGAGCCGCAGCACCGGATCCGTGTTCTCCGTGCTCAATTAATACGGCGATGGCTATTTGGGGCGCATCTGAGGGTGCAAAAGCCACAAACCAGGCATGGGGTCTCAAATGGGCCGGCCTTTCATTCTCGGGCCTCGTATCGTCCTTTTTACGGCTAATCACCTGAGAAGTCCCGGTCTTCCCGCTGATGTGGATATCTACCAGACGGCTGCCGCGGGCCGTCCCCCGGTCACTGTTAACAACTTCCCACAAGCCTTTTCTGACCAATTCCAGGGCATGTTCGTTGAGGGGGATTTTGCCCATAATCTGCGGTTCGTTCTGATATATCAGACGCCCGTCAGGCATTTTAATCGACTCCAGAATAATGGGTTTGTATCGCGTCCCGCCATTGGCTATCGCCGCGGTCATGCTCGCCATCTGCAGGGGTGTGGCCAGATTAAAGCCCTGTCCGATCGCAACCGACAGGGTTTCACCTTTTTGCCATACAATGCCGGTGCGCTTTTTTTTCCAGGCGGCAGTCGGTATCAAGCCCATGGCTTCCTTATCCAATCGAATTCCGGTCGACGAGCCCAGACCGGACGCCTTGGCATACCAAGCCAGTCGATCCACCCCCAGAAGATCTCCCACCTGGTAAAAATAGACATCGCAGGACTCGGCAATGGCCGTGATGATCTTTACCCGGCCGTGGCCGCCTTTTTTCCAACACCGGTACACACGATTGCCGAATCGGTATTGACCGGGGCAAAAAACTTCTGTATTTTCATCGATTACTCCCTCCACCAGACCGGCGATGGCGGTGATGATTTTATAAGTGGAACCCGGCGGATATTCACCCTGGATAGCCTTATTTTCCATGGGCCGGAAAGGGTTAGAAATCAAAGAATCCCACTGCTCATGCGACATACCGTCAACAAAATAATTCTGATCAAAGGCTGGACTGCTGGCCAGGGCCAGAATACGACCAGATGCAGGATCCATGGCGACCGCAGCACCGGCGACCCCCCTTAATAGCGATTCGGCCTTTTTTTGCAGCCTGAAATCAATGGTTAATTGAATATTCTGCCCGGGTTTGGCGGTAACGGTTTTTAACACCCGCACCACCCGTCCGTTGGCGTTGACCTCGACCTGACGCCCACCTCGTTCACCCTGCAGAAAACTTTCAAATGCCTTTTCTGCCCCGAACTTACCAATTAAATCGCCTCGGCGCAGGCCCGGATATCTTCCTCCGGCAAGCTCCCCGGGACTAATTTCACTCAGGTATCCGATCAGATGCACAGCATCCTGTATATTGAGGTAATGCCTGCGCAACTTAACGTTGACCTCAATTCCGGGAAGGTCATATTTATGAGCCTCGATTGACGCCAATGCATTGCGGCCAATATCCTGCTTGATAACAATCGGTTTATAAGCCGATACACCCTTGCTGGAAGATAGTTTTAGCTGCAGCTCCTCGGGTGTAACATTGAGATGTTGTGAAAGCTTGTTGATCGTGGTTTCAACCGGTCGGGCATCCTTTAAAATGATGGCCACATCAAAGGACGGTCGATTTTCCACCAGAACATCACCATTGCGATCGAAAATCAGTCCACGGGGGGGATCTATGCTTTGCAGTCTGATCCTGTTGTTTAACGAGAGCAGTCGATATTCAGCCCCTCGGATCACCTGCAGGAAAATGAGTCTTAAAAAAAGAACAGCAAAGGCTGCCACCACACATATCATGACACCTGTAATGCGTTGTCGATACCAATCGGCATCTGCTGTTTTTAAGTATTTATCGGACATGGCTAAAATATTGAATATTGTAAATTTAAGATTGAATTTTCATTCTTCAATCTTCAATCGCCGAGCTTAGCTCGGCTCCCCTTTCCGGGCATATATCGCTCTAAAACCGGTGTTCAGTCGATCCTGCAAATTTCTAAGGACCACCAAAAATATGGGTCCGGTCCAGATGACCCACAGTACCTGGATGGTGACTATTTTGGCGGCATTGCCGGCTAGTTGCGGGTCCGGGCCTAAAATGGTCAGCGTCCCTAAGAAGATAAGGTTCTCAATCAGTACTCCGGCTGCCACAATCAATGTCATAATAAACAGGCGGTTCCCGACCTGAAGCAATTTGGTGATACCCTTGACACCGATAAACAACCAGAAATAAGCCGTAAGATATAGCCCGAACGGACTCCCGGAAAGATTGTCCATGATGAATCCCAGAAAAAAAACAAAGGGCAAACTCTCGCGAACAGGACGGGAAAGGCCGAGAAAAACGATGAATGGAATCAGCAGATCATAGAAACTGTCCAGCAATGGCAAATAGGGCATCACCGTAGTCTGCAGAATCATCAGAAAAAGACCGACACTAATATTGAAAAAATAACTCATTTCCGGCTCACAATATTATGCTTTTGGACATCCAGGACCACCAACACTTCTTCCAGCTTCTCGAAATCCACAAAAGGTGTGATAAATACTTCATGGAATATATCAGCTTCATGTTCAATAACTTCCGACACCATCCCGATCCGCAGTCCTTTGGGGTAAATGCCGTCTAAACCGGATGACACAACAATATCGCCGACCTGAACATCTTTTTTGCGCAGAACATAGGCCAAGCGTAATTGATCAGTTGATTCACCTTTGAGAACCCCCCTGGCTCTTGTCCGTTGAACCAGGGCATCCACCGCACTGTTGCGATCAAGAATCAGCATTACCTTGGAATAGTGGTTGGCAACTTCAATCACCTGGCCGGCAATTCCCTGGGGCATGACCACCGGCAATCCTTTGGTTAAGCCGTCGGCTTTGCCCTTATCGATGATAACCGTTTTAAACCAAGCCGAAGGATCTTTGCCGATAACTTCAGCCGCTACGACCAGTTCGGTAATGTTTTTTTGAAAGTCGAGTAAATTGCGCAGGCGGGAGTTGGCCAGTTCGGTCTCCTGCCACAGGTTGCTTTTTTCGGATGCCTGGTTTAATTGACTTATCAGGACGTTGTTCTCTTTGGCGATTGTGACCAGCGCAAAATAGTGATGCCAGATGTCTTTGGTGAATCTAATCGTGCGGGTAACCAGCTCCTGGAAAGGGGAAATAAATGAAATGGCAACTCGCTCAAGACCAAATGTCGTATAGCGTCTGCTGTTAACTGAGAGGACAATTATGTTGACGGCTATCAAAACGATGACGCCAACGATGAGCACCATTTTTTTGGAGAACATAGATTTGCTTTGCTACGCTCAGCCCCACCCTGCAGACGGGGCGAATATTGGAATACTGGAGCGTAAAATTCATAGCTTCATTAATTTTCATGCAAAAATCAGGTAATAACAACCTCTCTTAGAATATCAAGATTATCCAGCGCCTTGCCCGAGCCCAGGGCCACAGTCGACAGAGGATCTTCTGTGACAGTGATTGGAAGGCTGGTTTCCTCTCGAATCAGGCGGTCCAGGTTTTTAAGCAGGGCCCCGCCTCCGGTCAGGACGATCCCTCGATCGACGATGTCTGCGGACAATTCCGGCGGGGTCTGTTCCAAAGCAATTTTGACCGTTTCAACGATGGCATCAATTTGTTCGGATATGGCGATTCGAATCTCCTCCGAATCAATGGACAATATTTTGGGAATACCCGAAGCCAGATCGCGGCCTTTGACTTCTATGGTTTCCAAATTCTGCGGATCCGGGTAGGCATTGCCGATAGTTGTTTTGATGACCTCGGCCGTTCGTTCACCGATCAACAGATTATATTTGCGTTTGATGTATTGAATAATCGCCGAATCCATTTTATCCCCGGCAACCCGCACGGAACGGCTGTAGACGATGCCTTTTAACGAGATAACGGCCACTTCAGTGGTACCGCCGCCAATATCAACGACCATGTTACAGGTCGGTTCCGTAATGGGCAGGCCGGCTCCGATAGCCGCCGCCATGGGCTCTTCGATCAAAAATACTTCCCGGGCCCCCGCGGATTCGGCCGATTCCCGTACCGCTCGCTTTTCAACCTGAGTAATTCCCGACGGAACTGCGACAATAATCCTGGGCCTCACAAATGTTCGGCGATTATGAACCTTATGAATAAAATGTCTGAGCATGGCCTCGGTTACTTCAAAATCAGCAATCACCCCATCGCGCATTGGTCGAATCGCCAGAATATTACCGGGGGTTTTACCCAGCATATTTTTGGCTTCCAGACCGACGGCCAGAACCCTATTTTTGGACCGGTTGCCGGTACTTACCGCAACAACAGATGGTTCACCCAAAACGATTCCCTTGCCTTTCACGTATACCAGCGTGTTTGCCGTACCCAGATCAATGGCAAGATCGTTGGAAAATAGACCTAAAAATCCATCTAAAAAATTCATAATCCCTCGTTATCGCGCGCACAAACGTGGCACTTAGTAAAATGTATGGTTAACTCTCCAGCCTTTTGCAATGACACTGAACGTTTGTTGTTCGGCTTCAATTTTTTTTGCTGGGATACTTGCAAACACTGTGGTGACGTAAGTTTGGTTCGCCGGAAGCTGATCTTTCATAAGTTTGGAAAAGAATTACGGGCCTTAAAAGAGCAGAACCAATGCAAAATATAATAGATAAATATCAATAAATTACTATCAAAGTTATAATACCATTACAAGAAAAAATAATCATCAAAAAAATGATGCGGCCCAGAAAAAATACGGTTCTGGGGTTCAACGTTCTGAGGTTCAGGGTTCAGAGGCTAAATGACTAAAGGGGTAGGTTAAATTGGTTCGACCGGTATTCCGACTTTGGTCCCCTGCCATCAGTCCTTTTCGCGCTTTGCACCTTTTGGCTTGGGCCGTGAGCCGGAGCCTTGATCCGAGCGCCTTTATCTTACTACCGTTGACCTTTCAGCTTTCAGTCTTGAGCTTTGCTTTCCCGCAATAACAGCCCCTTATTTGGATCTTACATCCGCTGCAGAATGCCTCTCATCACCTCGTCATGCAGTATCGGTCTAAACTCTTTGATGGCTTCGTTTTCGCGGGTTGGATGGATACGATTGGTCAACAAAATGACAATAATCGAACGATTAAGATCCATCCAAAATGAGGTCCCCGTAAACCCCAGGTGTCCGACCGTGTTCGTCGAAAAATATTTTCCGGCACTTGAATTCTTCACGGCCGGCATATCAAAGCCAAGAGCCCGTTCGGTATCCGGCCGCCGCTTAAAAAACAAACGTACCAGATCCGCTTGAAACAGGTTGTGGGCCGGGTCCCCATGGTAAACGGACAGCAGCTCGAACAATAGTTTTTGCACCGCAGCAGCGGTTCCGAAAAGACCCGCGTGACCCTGAACACCGCCAGCCACATAGGCATTTTCATCATGCACCTGACCGACCAGCAGCCGGTCGCGCCAGGGGCACTGTTCCGTCGCAGCAAACAGATCCCGTGATTGCGGGCCTTTCCGGACGGCAAAGAAGAGATTATCAAGCCCCAGCGGTTCATAAATATTCTCGGACACAATACGATCAAGTCGATCGCCGCAAATATACTCTATCAGCCATGCCAGAATCATAAATCCGATGTCGCTGTAAAGCACCCGGTCACCAATCGGGTGGATGAGAGGCTCGGTCACCAGCAAATTATGCAATGCTTCCTGGCACTGACCGGAAGACAGCCGCTCGAGTTCCAGATAGTAGGGTCGATAGTCGGGCAGTCCGGAATTATGATACAGCAGCTGATTGATTTTTATCGCAGACTTGTCAGTTGTGCCAAACGCCGGCAGAACAGTTCCCAGATGCTGCTCCAACCCGAGGCGGTTTTGCTGGATCAGCATCATCACCGCCAGCGTGGTGGCCAGCGGTTTGGTTAAAGATGCCAGGTCAAAAACAGTTTCATGGGTCATGGCACGACAGCTGCCGAGGTCGGTAACTCCATAGGCCTTGTGGAACAGTACGGAGTTTGCTCTGGATACAAGCAGCACAGCACCGGGAAACACGTTGTCCGCAATAGCCTGCTGCATGAGTTTCTCAACTTGGTTCATGTCGAGCTGTCCGTTGCCTGCGTAGGGTTGTTCGCTGTCTCGCTGGGCTATGTTGATCCTAACCCGATAGCATTGGTTAAATGTGTGATTCGCGATCGCAGTATCGAACTAAACTTTTTTCTAAAATTGACACTAAAAAAACCAAATCACAAGCACCAAATACCAGACAAATTCATATTCCTAAATTTCAATGACCGGTGGTTGCTGCCCGGTGATATGCCAAATATCGACCATCCGCATTCAGTGTCGCTTCGATTCCGAATGGGAGGGTATGGTTGTTCTTCCCGTGGCCGACCTCAAGTCCGGCAAGGATTGGGAACGATCTATCCTGGAAGGTTGCTGCGACGATATTGTAAATCTCATCGATGGTACCGCAATTTTCAAAAGATCCAAGCGCAATCCCGGCCAGGTTTTCAAAACAACCGGCCAGTTGCATGTGCACCAGCATCCGATCGATTCTGTAGGGCGCTTCCGCTCGGTCTTCTAGAAATAAGATTTTATCGGTAAAATTTGGTGCATAGGGGGTACCGATCAGATGACACAGGGTTGTCAGATTGCCACCACAGACAATCCCTGAGGCGGATCCCGGCTTGATTGTTTTCCCCCGGGCGACTTGGATTTCAAGTTTGGCATCTGATGAAACTGCTTGCATTAGAGAATCACGGGTTGCGGCAGGTGCATCAGCCAGCGATGTTACCACAGGCCCATGAAATGTTGCCAACCCGCTGCGATCGGCCAGAACGGCTAAAAGGACGGTAATGTCACTAAAGCCAATGAAAACTTTCGGATTATCGGCAATCGTCTGATAATCCAGCAGGGGAAGGATTCTGATCGATCCGTATCCTCCCCGGGCACAGATTATGGCATCAATATTTTTATCCGCAAACAGTTGATTGATAAAATGAGCCCGATGCTGATCGGAACCTGCAAGATAAAGATTGGCATCGAGCAACCCCGGCGGGGTAAAAACCGTCAACCCATAGTCTTCCAATAATCTGGTGCCACGTGCAAGCGTATCGCGGTCAAAAGGGCCGGCCGGCGCGACAATTCCAATCGTATCACCCGGTCTGAGACGGGCCGGCACCCTGAGGGCTTCCTTTTCTGTCATCGATAAAATTCCTCCTTGATCATGCAAGTTATCAGAAGGTTTTATAAAACATTATCATCCCAAATCCCTTTCAGTTGCTATCGCTCTTAATTTCAGTAAATTTCCGAATTAAATCACGTAACCCTATGAAACTTCCTATCCTTTCTTGACAGAATTCATTCTACATGTTAAAAGTTACTTTTTGTGTCGGGGCGTAGCGCAGTCTGGTAGCGCACTTGAATGGGGTTCAAGGGGTCGAAGGTTCAAATCCTTTCGCCCCGACCAAATTTATACAATAAAAAGAGCGGGTTGCACACTAAGTGGCCCGCTCTTTTTTGTTAGAAAAAGTGCTTGTGTTCCCTATGTGTTCCCCACTCCATTACCACCCTCATAATGCTCAGCCAACTGACTCTGCCGAAAAGCCTTATGCTGGCTCGGCAAATGCGAATACCTGTCAGTCATCGCGATATCGCTATGACCAATCATCTCCTTCACATCCTTCAAGTCAGAACCGCTAAGCAACAGGTTCGAGCAGAACGTATGGCGAAGATCATGATAATGGAAATCCTCAAGTCCGACTAGCTCACAGATCCTCCTCCAAGCCTTATCGAACCTCAGTAATGGAGTGCCATTCAAATGACAGAACACCAAGCTCGTATCCAATACATCGATCCGTTTCCTGCGACGCATCCACTCAACGTGAGCCTTCCACTGCAGCAAGGCTTCCCTTGTTCTCGGCATCAAGAACTCAGTACGCTCCTTCTTATTCTTGGTCCTGAAAAACCGGATGATACCATGCGTGCCAAAATCGAAATCAATATCCTTCCAGTGAAGGCTTAAGGCCTCTTGCTTTGCAGCTCCATGCTCGCTCCCTAAAAAAATCAGGCTCGGCATATAGAACTTAGCCCTGGTCTTCTGAGAAGCCAAAATAAGATCGTCCAGGATAGGGGGCAGGACAAAGCGGGTACGCTGATGGGTCTTCTCATTCAAATACTGTAGGTCCTTCACAGGATCTGCAGCCACACAGTTAAGCTCAATGCCTTTCTTGAACACCTGTTTCAGGATGAACAACCGCCGATTAGAAGATACCTTGCTCAGATCCTTCACGACCTGCGCACGATAAGTCTCAATATCCTTCTTGCTGATCTCGCACAGCAAGCGACGCCCGAAATCCCTGTTAAGAACCCCCAACAGAACCTCATAGCCATCGACAGTCACCCCGCTCAGCTCCTCTTTATCAAGTTGTAAAACCCAATCTGACTGCAGGCCCTTGCCGACTTCTTTGAAAGTCATAGGCCTGATGATGTTCTTTTTAGGATCAGGGATCTTGCCAGAATCAAGCAAGCTCCTCAGATCATTAGCCTCTTGCTGAGCATCCTTCCGACGACGCAGCGACTTATAATATTTACGCTCACCGCTGAACGGATCTTTGTAATAAATAATGTAGCTCGTGTACTTGTCCCTCTTACGTTTCTGTATGATGACAGTTGCCATATCATATCTCCTTTGCAGAAACGTATTCTGGGGCCACCAAATTTTCAAAGAACGACGCGACATCAGATTCTTTGAACAGCCTTCTGTTGCCGAGAACATAGCTCTTGAGGTGTCCGCTTTTAGCGTACCTTGATACGGTCGAGTGATGTACCCTGAGCTTGTCAGCAACCTCTTTGGCCGTCAGAATCTTTGACTCATCACTCATTGTACCACAGCCCCCTTGAATGTCAATAAGTGCCTAATATTTCTTGACTTTAGTTTAATCTCAACTTTTGAATCTTTTGATAACCCACCCGATAAAGATGGCCAGAAGGATGAGTTTGAAAGCAGCTCTAAGGCCTGTTGGAGTGCTGAAACCATGACGTAAGACAGTCCTGAAATCGTCCAGAACAAACAGGGAAGCGCCAGCCATTAATCCCGCGATTTCGTCAATGAACATGACGCAGACGCCCAAGACAAGTATGATTAGTGCCATCAAAAACAGTCCCATGATAACCAAAAAGGCTTTCTTCAAATCAACTGGAGAGCTGTTTTTTTGGGGCTCAATATTGGTCATTTGGTGATAGGGCATCTGGCTCGGAAGCCCTTGGTTGTTCATGTGATCAAACTGCATTCCGCCCCCTTTCTTTTACCTATAATTCCTCTTGATCTTGTAGTCCTGGACAGGCTTTCCGTAGTTCCGGAACCGCCCCTTTCTTTCCTTGAAAGGCTTATAGAACCGCTTGATCCGATGAGCACCTCTGGGTATGAAAGGTTTCTTTTCCGGAGCAACCTCCCTCTGCACATACGACTCATACTCCTTCTGTCCAGGCAACTCCGCCTTCATGTATTCGCTCTCAAGCTTGGCGTCCTCGATCTGTACCTCGACCATCTCGTCAAGCAATCGTTCATCCAGCCTGTCGTGCTCCACAGGCTCGAAACGATCCTCAATTACGATCTCTCCTATTTCAGCAGCCAAAGCTCTCTCGTCAGCTACAACCTCAACTTTTTCAGCTATAGGATCTCCGACTTCCTCAACAACTGCCTCTTCAAATTCGCCCTTTGCTTCATCATGGATCTCGAACTGAGTTTCATCTCGGAGCTCTTGTTGCTCCATCATCTCCTGCTCTACGCGCTCATCCAAGCTGTCAATCTCTTGGGACTCAATCGGGTTGTTCATCACACCCATAACAACACCTCCTCATATATGTTTCCTGATGCTCTCGTACTCGACCTTCTCCTTCAGATCAGGCGAAAGCTTCTGCTCAACCAAAGCTTTCGCCCTCTTACAAACCTTCTGAGATTCGCAGACAACAACCACCTTTTTAACCCTAAATCCACGAAGGCATTTAATTACGTTCCCGACGAGATTCTTGAAGCTCCTAGTCACTTCATACGCCGTATCGGTGTCCTTGCAGTACACATCAATCCTGCCCTTAACGCCCTTCTTCCCGAACTCTCGGATTGCACGATTTCCCTGCCTATCAAGGGCTTTTTTGAGCCACCAACACCACATAGTATGATGGAACCTCTCAGGGCTTATACACCTTGATTTAGGAGTTTCCAGTGAGTCATAAGCCTTCTCAGTCAAAGGAAAATACATAGCAGGCCGAGTCTTAGTGATCCCCTTAGAAGGCAACAAAAGCCCCAAATTCGCCAAATTTCGGACGATAATATCCATATCCTCAAAGTACTGCGTTCGCTCCCTCAAAGCCGAGAACGTAAGAAAAGGAGCCTCAGCAAGCACCCTAAGAACAAAAGTCTCCTGATAAGATAGCCTCTCTTCCTCGATCTTCGGCTTAGGCATAGACTTCCTATTACGTTCATCAACTTCCTCATGCATCTGCTTAACAAAAGGACGCATGAGCCTGTGGATAAACTCTGGAGAAACACTCTTATCCAATCCCATAAATCACCACCTCGGAACTTCTACCGGGAACGGTCTGTCAATAGCAGGATGCCTCATCACACACTTCCCAGGCCGACCCATACCACCAAGAAAATCACGCTGCTCATCAGACAAATTCAAGACCTTCTGAGCACGCTCCAATCCCTCATCATAAACAGGGAAACAAATCCGGATAGCGCAGTTGCTCGTCACAAAACTCGACACGCTCTGAGGCTCCTGAGTCAAAATAATCCTCCCAAAACCAGACTCCCTACACGTCGTGAACCACTTCTCGACAATCTCATTAGAAATATGGGGAGTGGTGTCGCGCTTCACATCAAACAACCACCGAGCCTCATCAACAACCAAAAGAGTACGAGTACTGCCGTCAGCAGAAGGAGCCTTAGAATAATACCGCTGAATATCGTAAAACAAACTCATAAGACTGGTCCTAACAACATATTCATTCACATCCACAACCACTCTTGTCCAAAAACGAGTTTAGAATGAGTCATATAATGAGTTGTAAAACGAGTCATTGAAAAAAATCCTCCTTGTATGTAGGGTGGTTGTTAA
>CACVKW010001248.1 GCA_902749685.1 Olavius sp. associated proteobacterium Delta 1
ATAAATGACCACGTTGTCCACCTGCGGGCCAAAGCGCACATTCCCTTTAAAATCCGATCCTTGATCCCAGTTGGTGCAAATTGTAAAAGAGCTAAATTTTCACTGATTTTTGCATTTTCATAGACGTACTGCAAAAACGTGATGACAGAATCATTGTCCTATAAATCACCTTGATAATCAAATAATTTGTTTTGCAGTTAAAGAAAAAAGGAAGCTGGAACCACGGATTCCGGGGATTTGGAGGATTCTATTTCTTTTTAACCGCTATTTTAAAGGATTACCGTTAAATGGGCTCTCTCATTTAGCCAATATGCAACGATCTCATTAAGGTTAATATCAGAGTATGCCATTTTTTCGGGCGGTTTCCGCTGATTCCCAGGGTTGGGCGGGTGGGGAATATAAAATGGTTAAAAACCTTTTTAAGGGAGCGTAGGGAGGTGGTCCGCCCAAGGCGGATGCTGGGCTGAGCTGGAGGGCATAAAAGGCTTCAGGCAAGTTTACATAATGTTTGTTATGTAAAAGCGGGAATGAGGGAAGGTTTTTGGCTGGATACCTGCTTACCTTTGATTTTTATAAAATAGACCTGCAGGTATCATGACAAAAAGCCACGTCTTGATAATGGGCCATTATCAGATGTGCCGAACGGAGCGTCTTTGCCTGAAGCCTTTTATGCCCGGAAGTTCAGCCCGCACGCCTGGCGGCGACCGGAGCGCGGGCGGGTGGGCGTTAAAAATCGATCACATTCCTTATTCCGGGCGGTGGGTGGGTTAAGACCATATTAAATCAGACACGGCTGCCCCCGCAGGTAGCGGAAGACTCGCCAGCCATTATATAAGCGAGGCTGAAGCCCCCTTCGGCAAGCTCAGGATAAACGAGGAGGCAGACGTACCTTATTCTTTGTCCTTTTCCCTGGGGTGACAGCGCTGGTGGACTTCCTTTAAATCCGTAATACTGACACGGGTATAAACCTGTGTTGAGTCCAACGAGCTGTGGCCCAACAGCTTTTGGATGGTACGCACACCCGCCTTGTTCCTGAGCATGGCCGTGGCACAGGTGTGTCGGAACGTGTGGCAATGGATGTTCTTTTTGAGCTTTGCCTTTTTTCCATATTTTTTAACCAGCACCCGGACCGCATTGTGGTTGAAGCGGTTGCCGCGGGAGGATAAAAACAAATGGTTGTTGTAGGGATCTTTGATCAGCTCCGGACGCACGGATTTAATATAGTTTTCAAGATAGCGGCAGGCAATGCGGCCGATGGGAACCACGCGTTCCTTGTTGCCCTTTCCCTGGATGCGTAAAAAGCCGTCATGGTAATCCACATCATTTAATGTCAGGTCCCTGAGTTCTGTTTTGCGGATCCCCGAGGAATACAGCACTTCCAGCATGGTGCGGTCACGGTAGCCGATCACACTTTTGGTGTCGGGCGCCTGCAGGATTTTTCTGGCCTCTGAAGCG
>CACVKW010001249.1 GCA_902749685.1 Olavius sp. associated proteobacterium Delta 1
CTATAGTTGCATAAAATTTTGAAATCCAACTTCGCTGCTGCAATGAAGACCATTGAAAGTATTGACTGATCCTGGATTCTGGTTTCTGGATACTGGATGCCGTTGAAATTCACCGATGGTGTACTGTTAGATATCCAGCATCAAGTATCAAGCATCCAGCATCTGCCCGGAAAAAGCAACGATCTCAGACATAACGGCTTGGCTAGATGACAAGAATTTATGCAATGTTAGGGTGTAATCAGCATTGAGCCCAAGTCTTTCTTTGAAATTTTCCTTCCTGTCTAAACAAAAAGACCGGATATTACATCCGGTCTTTTGCTATATCAATCACTGATAGCATTTTATGTTAGCAGCAACTTTCAAATTGGCAATTCGACATGTCCGGGCCGTCACAGCAGTATTTTCCGACAACACAACCGCAACCGTCTACGACATGATAACAGCAAGATTTTGCTGCAGACTTATCGCTTTTTTTCTTTTTATCTTTTTTGTCCATGCTTTTACCTCCTGATTATTCCGCATCTTTTCCTGCTGGATATCATCGTGATGCAGACAACTCTTCGTTCGTTGATTAATCACAGGATTCATCAACCATCTTTGAGTGACTAAAGGAAAACTACCTATTGGTTCAGGTCAAACATACCTGACTCAATAAGATAATTACCATTTATTGTCAGTCAAATTAATCCACAACTAAAAAAGACGAAAGTGAATCACTAAATACGTGATGATCAATATCTTTACGAATATCAGCAACTCCTAAAACAGTGGAACCATTTGGAAATAATTGACTTTGACGGGCACAATTTGGGCACATTACAAAAGGCACATATTAGGATTGAAAAATTGGGGACGTTGTGAAAGCGCCGGGATAAACCGGCATAGAGTAGGGGATGAAAGAGCCCTACATGAAAGGAGAAGCCGCTCCATTGTGGCCCCGAGTCATGCGCGGGCAATCGTGAGGTTGCACGTGAAGCGTTGACAGGGGGAAGCGCAGGCCAGCCATTGAGCTTCGAAATAACCCGTTTGGGGTGCCGACCCTGTACAACGTGGGGGAAGGCAACACGGCATGAGACGCTAGACAGCGAGTCACATGTCGGCCCTGCGGAGTCAGAGACCCTGAGCATGCGCGGACA
>CACVKW010001250.1 GCA_902749685.1 Olavius sp. associated proteobacterium Delta 1
AAATTCACCGATAGTGTCCTGTTAGATATCCAGCATCAAGTATCAAGCATCCAGCATCTGCCCGGAAAAAGCAACGATCTCAGACATAACGGCCAGGCTTGATGACAAGAATTTATG
>CACVKW010001251.1 GCA_902749685.1 Olavius sp. associated proteobacterium Delta 1
TCCAGAAACCAGAATCCAGGATCAGTCAATACTTTCAATGGTCTTCATTGCAGCAGCGAAGTTGGATTTCAAAATTTTATGCAACTATAGGGTTAACTTTAAGCATATAAGACAATTTTGGCATTTGTAACACAGGGTTTGCCACTCTTTTTATTATAAAATCATGTCTGTTTTGGAATAAAACATGAACCCTGCATTACCAGCAATTTTGTGTTGGATGAAACGTTTACCTTGCTGGGGAGACGAGGTGGATATAAATTTGCAGCTCAAAGAGCAAGAAATATCTATGCCTCTGAATCGATCCAAACTATAAGACCAACTAGAAAAGAGGAACTAAAAGCAATAGATTTCTTCGAAAAATACTCAGATCATCGCCTGAGTTTTACCGATTGTGTTTCCTTCGTTCTCATGAAAAAGAAAAAAATTAAAAGAATTTTCACTTTCGATCATCATATCCACCTGGCAGGCTTTCAAATATACCCCAAAACTTGAAAAAGTATTAATTGCTTTTATCATCGAAGCCAACTTCACCGGTTCCTGACGTACAATCGCATCAGAATCTTCTAAAAGATCATCCGCATAAACCTAACTAGTTGTTTAGGGTCTCAAAAACAATCAACAAACCTGAATAGGCTATTTTTCGGGGCGGATTAATTAGGTTAAGAAATATTCTTTAATATTAGACTGAATCCGGATGCCCCGCCTGCCCCATGGGTCATTCCTTTTGTACAGGGGTAATCCCAGCGGATGCTAATGTTGGCAATCATTTCGAAGGAAATAGCGCAGCGAAATTAACAGGCCTAAAAAACTCAATAAACACAACAAACCAAGTGAGCTCATTAAACTCGGGGATCCGAACCGATCCTCGGCGCTGGTAATCAGGCACCCGCCGCCACCGCCGCCGCCTCCACTCTCGTTGCTCGAAGCGATATGCGTTACTTCCGATCCGGATACTCGAATCTCAAGATGATTTGAAAAGTCACTTTCATTTCCATCTGTGTCGAACGCAGTCGCTGCAATGTAATAGGTACCATCTTCGAAGTCGATCAGAGTCCATTGTGGATTATCCCTGTTTGGGAGCTGATGCACAAAGACATCCTCCAGGTGATCGTCGTATGTGACAGGGCTGCTAATGCTAACATAGATCCCATAGCCATCAAGATCCTCTTCGTCATTAGGATCCCATCCGATCGTGAAATTTGCAGCTGCATAAACAGGGGGTGATGAGATTAATAGTAGCCTCCCGCAAATAAGCAGACAGAGGCATAGAGTACAGGTATTTAGTTGGAGTTTCATTTCAAGGGCTTTAGCATGCACGCTTTCAATGTTTTGGGTCACGCACGCCGGTATCTATTTATATTTATTTATATCGTCAAGTAATGAGTATACTTAATTTTTTTAAGGATTGCATTAAAAAAACCTTGAATAATAAAATATAAATTTGGATCCATTCCGAATTTAAAACAAAAAGCCGGGACACCTTTTTCGCAGGCAACCCAGCCTTCAGTAACGCTTTATAGTATCCCTAATAATTTTAGTTTCGATTGATTGGCTTATTAGGCATAATTTCAGAAGAGGTTTATACCGGAAACGGCGGCTGATACTGGTGTGATTTGCTAAACCTTCACCATCAGACGCTTTCATTCTCTATCCATTACCGGTTTTAATCGGCGCTTTCGGCCCGACTCCAATTTCCTATCTGTTTGCCAACAGTTAAAAAGCCAAAGCAAAAGAAATCGAACCATACACAGGGAAGAGGTATGTCCACTCGTTTAATGAAACGTCCTTATCGCTTCTGAGGCAAGCCAGTTGCCTGAGCCGTTGATGATCATCTGGGCCGATTTTTAACCAATGCGGCCCCAAAAATCACTTTACGCAATATCAATCGCGGATTTTGGGTATCACATCGATATTGACATGAGAAATATTATCACATAATTTTCAGAGCCTGTACTCAATTAACCCAGTCACTTATTATCCGCCGGTTTTGCCACAAGTTTTTACGATATGTATCTTTTTTTGAACGCTTGTTTAACATTAGGATACCTTTAATTGCAATTGTCAACCGATAATGGATTAAAAGGTACGCGCTTTCTACCGTAGGCTAAACTTTACTTTTATAACTATAACAGATATTTATATCGGTTAATGAGTTTAAAAGCCCATAAATGTATTGCTGTGGCACTATTCTTGCTCAAACTTTGGAGAGCGAACCGGAAATTTCCGGAGAAAGGGATTAAATCTGACTTCAAATTGTCATTGCTCAGTTCGACTAAAAACACGAATAATAAATCCACTTCAGAAAATTGCATTAATGGCTGATTGTTTGAAAATATATTAAGCACATTAAGAGGAGAAATGAGATGAATACAGCACGGCAAGCCTTTTTGGCTTTAAAGCACCCGGCTTTAGGAAGTTTTTTTCTTACCTGTTTTCTATTCCTTGGGATTGATTGTACCGCATTTGCCAAGACGGTGTACATGGGGCCAGGAGAAACATATAAGAGCCTGAACGCGGCATTTTCAGCCATGTCCGGCGGAGATACGCTGATTATTCGGGACGGA
>CACVKW010001252.1 GCA_902749685.1 Olavius sp. associated proteobacterium Delta 1
ATCCTGGATGTCGTTGAAATTCACCGATAGTGTACTGTTAGATATCCAGCATCGAGTATCAAGCATCCAGCATCAGCCCGGAAAAAGCAACGATCTCAGCCATAACGGCCAGGCTAGATGATAAGAATTTATGCAATG
>CACVKW010001253.1 GCA_902749685.1 Olavius sp. associated proteobacterium Delta 1
AGGTACAACCTGATTTCTAAATCACTAATTTCCCGTTTATAACTGCCTGTTTTTATTAAAGGCAGTATTTGATTTTCAAATTATTTTGGACAGCAATGGC
>CACVKW010001254.1 GCA_902749685.1 Olavius sp. associated proteobacterium Delta 1
ACTTCAGTGGCCGTAATGACTTCACACTTTTGATCAACGCTGCGGTGTACTTGATACTTAAGCGTTGATTTACCTTTGCCGCGGCGCGTTACCGAAGCATCCGGATCAGTGGTGGATATATACTTTTGATTCGCAGCACCGGATTTTGATGCATCATCGTTGCTGCAAGATTGCTGTTCTATCTCTAAACGTGATTCCAA
>CACVKW010001255.1 GCA_902749685.1 Olavius sp. associated proteobacterium Delta 1
TACTCGATGCTGGATATCTAACAGGACACTATCGGTGAATTTCAACGACATCCAGTATCCAGAAACCAGAATCCAGGATCAGTCAATACTTTCAATGGTTTTCATTGTAGCGGCTAAGTTGGAATTCAAAATTTTATGCAATTATAGGGTAAATTCAGGTATTTTTTAACAGGGTAGTGATGGGGTGGGTACAACTTCCAAATAAATCACAAACTCCAATACTCAATGACCAAAACAGGTTTGCTATTTGGAATTTTGGTCATTGGGATTTGTTATTTGGGATTTTTTTTAAACACTCCACCACCTCATCAATCCATCTTCCCTATTTATTCGATTGGCAAAATTTAATTCTAGATATATGACTTAAAACAAGGAGAACATCATGCAAGACAGTGCACAGGTTGTCATTATCGGCGGCGGCATCGTTGGCTGCAGCACGGCCTATCATCTAACCCAAATGGGCTGGCAGGATGTGGTGATTATCGATAAAGGGGAGCTGACCAGTGGCTCAACGTGGCATGCCGCCGGTCTTGTCGGTCAGTTGCGCTCCGAACGCAACATCACCCGCATGCTGCAGTACAGCGTCAGTTTATATGATCAGCTGGAAGCGGAAACCGGTTTTGCTACCGATTGGAAAATGAGCGGCTGCCTGCACCTTGCCAGCACCAAAGAACGAATGTATGAATTGAAAAAAGGCGCCACAACCGCCCGCAGCTTCGGACTGGAGATGAACATCATTACCCCCCGGGAAGCCTACGATCTTTGCCCGATTATTTCACTGGACGGTATCATCGGTGCGGCTTATATGCCGACCGACGGCGAAGCGGATCCTTCCGGTATCACCCAGGCCCTGGCCCAGGGTGCCCGCAGCCGGGGTGCTAAATTTTATCGCAATAACCTGGTAACCGGCTTTGAAATTGACAAAAACCGGGTGACGACCGTCAAAACGAAAGAAGGCGACATCAAGTGTGAAATATTGGTTAACTGCACCGGTATGTGGGGCTATCAAATTGGTGAAATGCTGGGGATCAATACCCCGGTGGTGCCGTTCATGCATCAATATGCCGTTACCAATCCTATCAAAGATCTGCCGCCAAATCTGCCGACGATTCGCGACAAGGACAATCTGATCTACTACAGAGAAGAAGTCGGCGGACTGGTGATGGGCGGCTATGAGAGAAACGGCATTCCCTGGGCGATCGACGGGGTATCCAATAACTTTAACTCCAATTTGCTTGATTCCGATTTCGACCATTTTCTCCAGCTGGCTGAACCGGCCACAAAACGCACTCCCTGCCTGGAAGAAGCCGGGCTCCGCAAACTGATTAACGGTCCCGAGGGTTTCACGCCGGATGGCGATGCCATCATGGGCCCGGCCCCTGAATTGGATAACGTGTTTGTGGCCGTGGGCTTTAACGCCTTCGGGATCGCCGCCGGCGGCGGGGCCGGCCGTATGATGGCCGAGTGGATCATCGAGGGTGAGCCAAGCCTTGATATCTGGCCGCTTGATATTCGGCGTTTTGGTCCTTATCACAAAAGCCGCAGATACAATGTCGAAAGAACCACCGAAATATACGGCAAACATTACACCATCCACTGGCCGGCCGAGGAGCATGATTCTGCCCGCGGTATCAGACGCAGTCCGCTCTATTTCCCGCTGAAAGAAAAAGGCGCGGTTTATGGTGCCAAATACGGATGGGAACGTGCCAACTGGTTTGCCCCGGAGGGTGTGGCACCCGAAGACGATCATACCTTTGAAATTCCCAACTGGTTTGAACACGTGGCGGCCGAGCATAACAATGCCAGGGAAAACGTGGTACTCATCGATCAGTCATCATTCTGCAAATTCGAAGTCCAAGGACCCGGAGCACTGGCCTTTTTGAACCGATTGTGTGCCAACCAGATCGACAAACCTGTCGGCAAGGTTATCTACACCCAGATGTGCAACGAACGGGGCGCCATCGAGTGTGACATGACCATCGGGCGGCTGGCTGAAGACCGGTTTTTTCTGGTGGTGGGTACCGCATTCGGCCTGCGTGCCTCGTGGTGGATTAAAAATCACATGCCGGCCGACGGTTCGGTATCCGTGCAGGAAATGACTTCGGCCTATGCCGTCATTAACGTTATTGGGCCGAAATCAAGGGAACTTCTGCAGAAATTAACCAATGCCGACATCGGCAATGAAGGCTTCGCCTTCGGAACCTGCAAAAATTTTGCGATCGGATATGCGCCCGTCATGTCATTTCGCGTAACTTACGTTGGGGAACTGGGATATGAGCTTTATATCCCCACTGAATTTGCCGTCCATGTTTACGAATCCCTCTGGGATGCCGGCCGGGATCTGGGCATTAAAAATGCGGGCTATCGCACCATCTCTTCCCTGCATCTGGAAAAAGGATACGCCGACTGGGGGTCGGAATTGACCCCGGAGTATAGCCCGTTCGATGCGGGCCTCGGGTTTTGTGTGGTGCTGGATAAAGATGAATTCCTCGGTAAAGAAGCGCTGGCGAAAGTCAAGGCCGAAGGACCCGCATGGAAACTTTGCTCATTTACCATAGAGACCGAAACACCGTTGATGCTGCAGGGCAGTGCGCCTGTTATCTACAAAGGAAAAGTTTTAGGTGTCACTACCAGCTCCGGTTACGGCCATACGTTAAAGAAAAATATCTGTTATGCCTACGTCCCTGTCGAAGAGGCTTCCTACGAGCAAGGGTATGAAATTGAAGTTTACAAGGAGGTGTATCCGGCCAGGCTGGAACCCAGCCGTGTGCTGTATGATCCGGAGCGTAAGCGGATACTTATGTAACATAGGTTGAGCGGTTCAGCCCAGCCGCTGGCCCGAAAAGCGGCCAGTCAAATCGAAAAAGAGACCCTGGCTTGCGGTGTTTAAAAAAAGCGAATAACGAATTTCGAAGTAAGGTATTCTGTCTGATTTTTATTAAAAGGACTGAGCAAAGCGAATCCACCCTTCGATATTCGATATTCGATATTCTGCGGTTCTGCGGTTCGCTTTTTATACCAGAGCCGGCTATCGAAGCGGTAATTGTGGTCGCAATCAAGACTTCAAGTAACAGAGTCTCATACGAGCGTTCCGGACAGGTTACCTCGTTAGCCCATCACAATTAGGATAGAATTAAGGAGGGACGACATGATTGATCAAGCCAGAGTAGTCGTTATCGGCGGTGGAATCACCGGCTGCAACATTCTTTATCATTTGGCCAAGGCCGGCTGGACGGATGTTGTGCTGGTGGAAAAGGACGAGATAACCAGCGGCGCCACCTGTATGGCCATGGGGCTGCTGACGGTTTTTAATTCATCACCCACCATGATGCGTCTTCGCAAATACAGTGCCGAGCTGTATGCAGACCTCGGTGCATTTGAAAAAGTCGGCAGCCTGCGTATCGCTTCCAGCAAATTGCAGCACCAAACCCTGCAGCGAGACGTCAGCAAGGCCAAAGGTGTCGGACTGGATGTCGGCATGATCACACCGGCCGAGGCGCTGGAAATCATGCCCTGGATGAGCGACAAAGATGTTTACAGTGCGGTGCACATTCCGGTTGACGGCCATCTGGACCCTCACGGGGCAACGCATGCGGTGGCCGACGCTGCCAAGAAACTGGGCGCCACGATTCTCACTAAAACGCAGGTGACCGGCATCGAGCTTACTCCTCAAGGCGAAGTTACCATGGTTAAAACCAGCAAAGGAGATATCCGTACCCCAATCGTTGTGAATGCCGCCGGGCTCTGGGGCGCGCAGGTGGCGGCCATGGTCGGGGTGGCGATTCCCTCTTCGCCCGTTATTCACCAGCATGCGGGGCTCAGTGCGGTCCCTGGTCGTGAGGTACCGGAAGGCGGGGCCAGCTTCCGGGATACCGACTACCTTATTTACGGCAGACCGGAACATGGCGGAATCCTGGTCGGCGGCTGGGAGGCCAATCCACCATCCTGTTGGGAGGATGGCGTACCATGGAGCCACAGTGCGACAGAAGTGCCGTCCGATCTCGAACGGTTTGAACCGCTTTTGGAAAATGCAATCAAGCGCTTTCCTTTTCTAGAGGAGGCAGGATTTGAGCGTCTGGTTGCCCACCCGGATGCGTTTACACCGGATTCCAATCCGCTCATGGGGCCCTGGCCGGGAGTGCGGGGATTCTGGCTGGCCTGTGGTATGTCCATGCATGGTTTCGGCGGGGCCGGCGGGATCGGCAAAGCCATGGCGGAATGGATCATCGACGGCGAAACCGAGCTTGATTTCTACAGCTATCATGCCTGGCGTTTTGGCCGCAACTACCTCGATCCGTACTACGCCGCATCCTGTGCCTGTGAATGCTACAAATACTATTATTATACCCGCTATCCCAACGACGAGGACAGCGCCATGCGGCCGAGGCGGATCAGTCCCTTTCACCACCGGCTGCAGGATCTGGGTGCCGTCTTCGGTAAAAAGAATGGCTGGGAGCGAGTCCATTACATGATGCCCGGTGAACCCTGGCGCCGGGCCGGTGAAGACCAGCGCCAATGGGGTGGTTGGGTCAAAGAGCCTTACTTTGATGTCGTGGCAGCAGAGCACCAGGCCATCCGCGAGCGAGTGGCCATGGTGGATTTAACTTCTTTCGGCAAGATTGAAATCAGGGGCGCGGGAGCTTTGCCGCTGCTGCAGCGATTGGCCGTCAGCAACATGGATCGACCGGTGGGAAGCGTTATTTACACCCAGTTTTGCAATCCCAACGGCGGAATCATGGCCGATCTAACCGTCACCAGACTGGCGGATGACCGCTTCCGGCTGATTACCGGCTCGGGTTTTATCGACAACGACCTGGGATATATCCGATCAAATCTGCGCGACGAAGACCCGCCGGTTGAAACCCGGGATGTTAGCGAAGCGTTTGCCTGTATCGCACTCTGGGGGCCGAAAGCCCCTGATGTCCTGCAGGCCGTTACCGCGGATGATGTGTCCGGTTCAGCCTTACCGTACATGCAGGCCAAAACAATTCGGGTCAATGGTATTGAGGTTTTGGCCCAGAGTATATCCTATGCCGGAGAAAAGGGCTGGGAACTTTACGCGGATTTCGACAAAGCCATCGTCCTCTGGGATAAACTCTGGCAAGCCGGCCGGGAGCATGACATTATTGTCGGTGGTTATAAGGTTTTAGGGTCGCTCAGAATTGAAAAAGGATACCTTTATTACAACAGCGATATTACCACCCTTGATAATCCCTTCGAAGCCGGTTTGGGCTTCACGGTGGACTTTAAAAAAGGCGGCGAGTTTATCGGCCGCCAAGCCCTACAGGAAATTAAGCGCGGCGGTATCCGGCAAAAATTGTGCGCCATTGCCATCGGCGGCGAAGATTGGCTGCCGCTATACGGTGCTGAAGCTGTCGTCTCCGACGGCAAGGTGGTCACCCGTCTGCGCAGCAGCGGTTACGGCCACACGGTTAAGAAAAATATCGGCCTGGCATACCTGCCGCTTGAGCTGGCTAAAGAAGGGACACCACTAGAAATTGAAATCTTCGGTGAAATGGTATCGGCGCAGGTCGCACCCCGTATAATGTATGATCCTGAAGGGAAAGCTTTGAATTGATAAATTCTTGGGTGATACGAAAACAGCAATTTTGAGCAGGAGACAAGCTTTTTGTCTCTTGACAAGCTAAATCGGGAAGGCTTATACATCGTTAATAAATAAAGCGGAAGGGGGGCGGAATTGAAGATTGAATATTTATTGATGTCGCTTCGCTCCGTCTTTTTTAAAATCGATCGTTCGATCCACTCATTAAACCCTGAGGCTCTCGACGGGAAGAATACTTAAATATTCAATCGTTACAAGATAGTGAAGATATCCCAATTCAATTTCTTTGCACAAAAAGCACTAAAATAACTTTTAAGGATCTGAAAAGGAGGTACCTCATGAAACAGCTCAAAAGCAAGGCCATGTTAATCCCACTGAAATCTGTGTCCGTTGCGATCATCCTTCTTATGACCGTCATTATGGCGGGTTCAGCCCTTGCCGAGGACCCGAAATCGAAAGACCCCATAATACTCACGCTTCACGATTGGACCGGTCAGTATCTGACGACCCACATGATGGGTCGGGTCCTTGAAGAAATGGGGTATAAGATCAAATACGTGCAGGCGGACTATATCGCCCAGTTTGCAGGACTTGAATCCGGTGACCTCCACATCGCCATGGAAATGTGGGAGACCACCGGAAAACAGGCCATGGAGGCCAGCCTGGCAACCGGCAAGACCGTTGACCTGGGCGAGACCGGTATGAAAGCGATCGAGGAGTGGTGGTATCCCGCTTACATGAAAGAAATATGTCCCGGCCTACCCGACTGGAAAGCCCTCAACGATTGTGCCAAGGCGTTTTCAACGCCGGAGACCTATCCCAAGGGACGTTATCTTGGCGGGCCTGTGACCTGGTCCGGATTCGACGATGAACGTGCCGAATCGCTTGGACTCGATTACGAAGTCGTGCATGCGGGTACGGATGCGGCCCTGTTCGCCGAGCTGAAATCCGCCTATGAGCGTAAAGCCCCGTGGTTGGGATGGATTTACACGCCTCACTGGGCACCGATCAAGTTCAAGGGGGAATGGGTCGAGTTTCCGAGGTACACTGAAGAATGCTATCATGACCCAAGCTGGGGAACTAACAAAAAGCAAGCCTATGATTGTGGTAAGCCCCGCGGCTGGATTAAGAAGGTCGGCTGGAAGGACGGCGAGAAAAAATGGCCGGGTGCTTATCAGGCGGTGCGTAATTTTAAGGTTGATAACAATACCATCGGCAACATGATTGGCGAGGTCGATCTGGATGGCCGACAGGTCGATGTAGTTGTGGAAGAATGGCTGAAGAATAATAAAAGCACCTGGATGAAATGGACCAAATGAAGCAATTAAGCTAAAACTGAAACTCTAACTGCCGGGCCGGATACGCTCCGGTTCGGCGGCGGAGAATTGAAAATTGAAGATTGCAAATTGAATATTTGTGGATTTCGTTTCGCTCCGTCCCTTTTAAATCGAAAGTGGCCCCAGCGGGGCAGTTATTAAGGATAGACGCCTTGATACAAATGCCTATAAGGTTCTCTGCCTGCCCGGTAACTTCGACAGATGGTTCAGGTTTTTTTTGAAATGATAGAATTCCATAATTTTAGTCCCGCTTTCAGCGGGATCATTTAAAATTTTAGTTCATTTATTGCAATAACATCCAACAACTTAACCAACATCGACAACAAATTGTCGATATGGCGCCGCTAAGCGCCTAAAGCTATTCCCACGGTTTGAGAGAACAATGGCGACTACCGCGCTTACTTCGAGCAACTCACAAGCTGATGCCGGTCCTCAAGCAAGTACCCCGAAAATTGTCTGCAAGGATGTCTGGAAGGTGTTCGGTGACAAGGCCGCGCGTTTCCTGGCCGATCACGAATCTAAACCGAATTATGATGAGCTGACAAAGGCCGGCCTCATCGGCGCCGTGCGGGATGTTTCGCTGAAAATCCACCCGGGCGAAATCTTCATCATAATGGGGCTCTCGGGTTCGGGGAAGTCTACCCTTGTACGCTGCATGTCGCGGCTGATTGAGCCGACCACCGGTGAAATTATCTTCGAAGGTCAGGACCTTCTGAAGATGACCGCCCGAGACCTGATTGAAATTCGACGTCACAAGATGGGCATGGTGTTCCAGCATTTCGCGCTGTTGCCGCATCTTACGGTTCTTGAAAATGTGGCCTTTCCGCTTGAGGTCCAGGGCGTTGACCGGGCCACCCGGCACAACAGCGTCCTGGAAATTATCGAGCTGGTCGGGCTAAAAGGTCGCGAAAACTATTATCCGAGACATCTTTCAGGCGGCCAGCAGCAGCGGGTCGGTATTGCGCGCAGCCTGGCAGTCAAACCGGAAATCTGGTTTTTGGATGAACCGTTCTCCGCCCTCGATCCACTCATCCGCCGTGAAATGCAGGACGAGTTTCTGAGGCTGCAAAACCTTCTCAAGAAAACCATTGTCTTCATTACTCATGATTTTGATGAAGCGATCCGACTTGCCGACCGCATCGCGATCATGAAAGACGGTGCCGTCATTCAGATCGGCTCCCCCGAAGAACTGGTGATCAGCCCGGCCAATGACCATGTCGCCGAATTTACCCGTGAAATTCCGCGACCCAAAGTGTTGTCAGTGAGTTCCGTCATGAGCCCGGTCGATGATCATGTCACGTGCGTCGGAAGCGTGCCGGCCGATTTAAAAATAGAGGCGCTTGCCGCACGGGTTTTTGAGCAGGATGAGCCCATCGCCGTGACGGACCGGGAAGACAAGGTCATCGGTCAGATAACCCGCGAGGCGGTGCTTGACGTACTCATCAACAAAAGGTCCCAAAAGTGAGTTCGAATACATCTGATCCGCTCGCAGGCCTTTTCGGCAGTCGGCAGTGGCTTATTTTCTGGTTGATAGCGGTGGCACTGACTGTCGGGCTGTATTTGCTGAGAGACTTCCTACCGTGGGCGGTTGAATATCCGCGCGCCTGGGTCGTGCCGCTTAAATTCTGGGTCAGCGATTTTATGAAATGGTTGATTAATGAAGCTGACCTCGGCCTTTTCACCTTCAAAGAATTCACCCGTTCCATCTCCTGGGTCTTGAACTGGTTTCTTCTGGCCGCCCACGGGATTTTTGCGGGAGGGGTAAAAATCCCATTAAACGGCGATGCCTTTTTCCAGATCCCGCCAATATCATGGGTGGCGCTGATCTCCGTACTGGTCCTGGCGGCTTACTGGATCCGTGATATAGGACTTTCGATTCTTGTCGGTTGCTGCTTTCTTTACCTGGCCGTTTTCGGTCAGTGGGAAAGTGCCATGGTGACCCTGGCTTCCATCATGGTGGCGGTGCCCCTGGGTGTTTTCAGCGGTTTAATGCTCGGTGTCATATCCTATCGACACCCTTGGTTCGCCAAAGCCATTTCACCGGTGTTGGACCTTATGCAGACGGTGCCGGTGTTTGCCTACCTGGTGCCGGTGCTGTTTTTATTCGGCTTCGGCCCGGTGGCGGCGATGACGGCCACCCTTATTTATGCAGTGCCTCCCATGGTTCGCTGTGCGCTGGTGGCGCTCGAACAGGTGTCAACGGAGATTGTTGAGTTCGGTCGCATGACCGGCTGCTCCCGGCGTCAATTGATGTGGAAGGTAATGATTCCTGCCGCGCGACCCACCCTGCTAGTCGGCCTGAACCAGGTCATCATGCTTTCCCTCAACATGGTGATCATCGCCTCGATGATCGGAGCCGGCGGTCTGGGTTATGATGTCCTGCATGCCCTGCGACGGCTTGCCATCGGAGAAGGTGTCGAGGCCGGCGTTGCCATCACCCTCCTAGCCATCGCGCTAGATCGATTGAGCCAATCTTACGCCGTTCAGCGACCCAAACAAATGGCGAAAGAATTGGGATTTATCCGGTCCCACCCTCGTCTATTAACGGCCCTGGCTATCATTCTGGTCATTTCCGTGCTTGGTTTATTTATTCCCGTCATTGCAAATTACCCGGATAACCTTACGCTTACCACGGGCGACTTCTGGGAGAAGATGATTACCTGGATCAACATTAACTTTTTCGATATTATTGATATGACCAAAGCCTGGCTGCTGATCCATGTACTGGTTCCCGTCAAACGATTTCTCATCGCCCTGCCCTGGATGGGGGTGGTCAGCCTGGTGGCACTAGCCGGTTTGCAGCTCGGGGGCTGGCGGCTCGCCCTGCTGGTTTCCTTACTTGCCGTTTTCATTGTGATAACCGGAAACTGGGAAAAAGCAATGATCACCACCTACCTTATCGGGATATCGGTTTTTATAGCCTCGCTGATCGGAATGCCGCTGGGGGTGTGGGCGGCGGCCAGCAGCCGGGTCCACCGGGTAATCCAGGTCATCATTGACACCCTGCAAACCCTGCCGGCATTCGTTTATCTTATTCCGGTCGTCATGCTGTTTCGAGTCGGGGATTTCTCCGCCATGATTGCGGTGGTGGCCTATTCCCTGGTGCCGGTCATTCGCTACACCGATCATGGCATTCGCCAGGTACCGGCCGCAATGATCGAGGCCGCGACTGTTTCCGGTTGTACCCGGCGGCAGATTCTATGGAAAGTCCAGTTGCCGCTGGCCATACCTGAAATTATGCTGGGAGTCAATCAAACGATCATGCTGGGCCTCAGTATGCTGGTCATCACGGCCCTGGTAGGAACGCGGGATCTGGGTCAGGAAGTCTACATTGCGTTGACTAAAGCGGACACCGGCCGTGGCCTCGTCGCCGGACTGTGCGTCGCCTTTATCGCCATTATCTCTGATAGACTGATCATGGCCTGGAGCACGGAAAGAAAGAAACTGCTGGGACTCAGCGATACTTAATGCCTGAATATCGCGCTCAAATAACCCTTGGTGAAGTTTGAGATCAAGTTACCAATTAGGGGCTGGCTCAAGGCGCAAGGCTAACGGCGCAAGGTTGAGGTATATTTTCAATTTTATGCAGTTTTTCATGTCTAAATATTTATGATCGGCTCTGTAATTAGTGATTGGTTGAAGACCGGAAGGAGATATATGAGCGACAAAGCCCGCGACAAGGTCGCATCCCTGGATTTTTGGTCCTCGGCTGTCGATCCGGCGCCGCTGGATGGCGGTATTACCAATACCAATTTTGTTGTCAATGATCGTGGCCAGCGTTTCGTCGTCAGGGTCGGGGACGATATCCCGCTGCACGGAGTCATGCGATTTAATGAGATTGCGGCAGCACGTGCCGCTTACGCCGCCGGTATCTCGCCCGAAATAGTCCACCAGGCAGACGGCGTTTTTGTGATGCGCTTCGTAGAAGGGCATACTCTGTCTGAAGCGAATGTCCGCCAGCAGTCGAATTTGGAGCGGATCATCCCCCTGATTCGAGCCTGCCACACCGAAATCCCGCAATACCTTAAAGGTCCGATGCTTGTTTTCTGGCCTTTTCACGTTTGCCGAAGCTACATTCTGACTGCCAGGGAGGGTAACAGTCGCATGATGAACTCCCTTGAGCACTTTGCTGACATTAACGCAGAACTCGAAAAAGCGATTGGCGAAGTAAAAATAGTATTCGGACATAATGATCTATTGGCCGCCAACTTCATCGACGACGGCCAACGGCTGTGGCTTCTTGACTGGGACTATGCCGGCTTTAACACCGGCCTCTTTGATCTGGCCGGACTTTCTTCCAATAATGAACTTTCCCCGGAACAGGAAAACTGGGTCCTGGAAACCTACTATCAACAGCCGGTGACAGACAGGCAACGCCGTCGGCTTGCCGCAATGAAGTGTGTTTCCCTGTTGCGCGAAACCCTATGGAGCATCGTTTCGGAGATACACTCGAGCCTTGCGTTTGACTACGAAAATTACACCCAAAAAAACCTCACTAGATTAGAGCAGGCATATGAAGCATTTCAACAGATGCGCTGAAAAAGGAGAACGGTGATGACGATTACAATTGAAGAAGTCGTTCAAAAAATAGATGACTGGCGAAATAAACAGGTAGAAATTCAAGAGATGACCGGCGGCCTGACCAATAAAAACTTTAGCGTTAGTGTTGAAGGTCAGCCATTTTTTGTGCGTATTCCGGGAGCCAGCACCGACCTTCTGGCTATCGACCGGGACAACGAATATCACAGCTCGAAAGCTGCCGCTGCGGCCGGGATCGGGCCACAAGTATTGTACCACCTGCCTGACCACAAGGTGATGGTACTGGAATTTATAGACGGTGAGACCATGTCAATCGAAACATTGGGTGCTCCCGGGATGCCGACCCGAATTGCGCAATCGCTAAAGAAACTGCATGCCGGCGCGAAATGCCTGAATGAATTCAACATGTTTCGGCTGGTGGAATTTTATCTGGATATCGTTGAAAAACACCAGGTTCGAATTCCGGACGATTACCGTGATCGTATGTCCATTCTAAGCCGCATAGAAGCCTCCGTCCAAAAGAAAAGTCTGGCCAGCGTGCCGTGCAATAATGACCTGCTGGCTGAAAATTATATCGATGACGGCCAGATGCTCTGGCTGATCGATTATGAGTACAGCGGGAACAATGATCCATGTTTTGAACTGGGCAACACCTGCCAGGAACAGCAGTACAATGAAGATCAGTATGCTGAAATTTGTGCCGCATATTTTGGGGAAACGCAGCGCAGCCTGTTGGCACGCATGTATTTATATTCCATTATGTCCGATTTTGGCTGGACCTTATGGGGGTCGATTCAAAACAAAATATCGCAGTTGGATTTTGACTTCTGGGAATACGCCGTTGGACGTTGGGAACGGGCTTTGGGGATGCTGGATTCCAACGAATTCCCCAAATGGTTGGAGGACGCGGGAAGAGAAGATTGAAAATTGAAGACTGAAGATTTAATGATATCGCTTCGCTCCGTCTTTTTATAAATAGATCGTTCGGCCCTGGCATTAGACCCTGAGGCTCTCGATAGGCTGAATACAATGCTTAAATCCGGCGGCGGCGCTGACACTTGAAACTGATAAAACCAACTGCCAATTTATTATCGGTAAATTTGTATTACTAATACAACATAGCTTTTAAGACCAGGTTTAGGTGAATCGGTCTGGGCCAGGGAATATTGGGCATGAAAAGCGGAAAACGGACTATCCTACAAGAAATGTTAAATCTGCAGTAGTTGATGATGTTTGTCAGACATCCATTTTCTGCTTTTATCATAGAAGTACTCCATCAAAACAAAACAATCAATGCAAAAATATGCGCTTTGGTTTTTTCTTAAAACCCATCATTCCATAATTCCAACATTCCATAATTCTCCGCCTCCGGCGGATGAGCGAAGCGAACTAACTTGTAACTTCTTAGTAACAATTCGGAACCATTCAACTGGAACATTTGGTCGGGGTTGTCGGTGAAACTCTTGATGTGGTGCGGTTTTTAAGTCAACCGGTAAAAGTTCACAAAGGTGATCCTTTAAGATGCAATCAGATTATGGATCAACTGGAAAATTGCATCGAAATTACCTGCAGTGCCTACATGGAAGACGAAGATGCTATAAAATGGTTTGCCGGCCGCGATGACTGGCATGATTCCATCTGCGGTGTCAAATCGCCGCTGATCGGCATGGACAATCTGAACTTTTTTTCGATCGAAGCCATTATCAAAGATTGTGACGCCCAGCGTCACAATCTTAAAAACAGGGTGGATCAACCCGGTGTCAAGCCGCTGCACCTCCCGACGGATCCTGAGGCATTTGAGGTCATTCAGCGGGTGGCAAGCTACGATTATCATGTGGATTATCACACCACGGCCAATATTTCGGCGTTTGATGACCGGACACGCGATCTGGCTGAAAAAGGATTGCTGCCGAAACGCTGAAGATGGAGATTATTCGGCAGGAAGACATCTACAATCAGAAGTCACTATTACTATAATCAAAATTGAGCGATTTGATTGACATTCAAGTCCTTGCGGGCAGGGATAAACCCCGCCCCTACACACGAAGCTCATTCTCAAAAGTAGCAGCGGGGTTTATCCCCATAAGCGCTAAGTTGTTTTTGTGGGGAGGAACTGAAAAAAAGAACATCGAACATCGAACGTCCAACATCGAATGCTGAATGGGAAAAGACGAAGAAACAGACGTCAAAATTGGCCGACGAGTCTCCCTGGCCTTTAAACCTGGTCAACGGGGCAGGGACGTGCAGGATCTCCGGCACCGCAAGGGCGGCGTCAAGGAGAATTTGCTGGACACGTGCCGGATCATAAATTGGTGCGATTGACTCCCGTACCGTAGTCCAATATGGGTCATCCGGGAAGCTATAGTTCAGGATACTCGAATCCGCCGCGGTGCTGTTCGGTATGCTGATTAGAGTCTCGTATAGGGTCTGTTCCTGGTCGTTCGCCAGGTCATGTCCACGACTTGACCTTCTTGTTCACCTATTTTTACCCAATCGCCAACTCGAAAGGGGCGTTCGACGTTCAAGGCGATGCCGGCAACCCGGTAAATATCACCGCCTCTGAAGGAAGACTCGCTGGTATCATGCCCTATCACCATGAGGATCTTTGCATGCTCGTGGATTTCCAATGCCTCTTGGCGTGCAAGATAGGGGTCGTTTTGATCGTCGAAGATCACTAATTCGACCTTTTTTCCATCCAAAAAGCTTCGTTCCACTTCGCGCCGGAACGGAACCCTTCATTCAGTATCAGGTCGGCGGGACGTTCGGTCCATCTTGTACCGAAGAAAGGCGTTTTCATCCAGTGCTCCGACCAATACGCGCCCGCCTTAGCCAACTTGATGGTCACCCGAATGCCGGCCTTGGCCGCCATGTCCTTATATGCGACCGCCATCGGTATCATATACGCATTGACATCTGCAACCGTCAGTTCTACGTCGAGGCCCTCCGGGTAGCCGGCCTCGGTCAGCAAGGCGCGGACGTGCTTGAAGTCTTGCGGACGGTCGAGCTTCAAATAAAACGGATCTTGCGACCAGACCGGATGGTCATGCGCGACCATGCCATGTCCCCGCAGCACCAGATCGATCATCTTGCGACGATCGACGACGCGTTTCATGGCTGTGCGTACCCGAATGTCACTAAACGGAGCGACGGTGGTGTTCATCACCAGCGCGTGCCATGAGCCTGTAGGCATTTCCTGAAGGGTAAAATTGTCGTCATTTTGAAATAATTGCACATGAAACGACGAAAGTCGGTCCACATAGTCGAGCTGGCCATGACTGTTTGCTGCTATAGATCGGGAAATTGTCTCGAATCCTCGACCGACGAATCGACCGGGATCTTGTGTTGTTTACAAGCCGGTACATACTGCGGATGCTGGACTGATCCTCACGGAGGTACGACAGATATGACAATAATTCTCCTGGGCGGAGTCTGTCAAGAAGGAATTATGATAATTCCAACCCGAATTTAATAACGATCTAATTTTTGGGATATAAATTTTTCAAAGAACAAGTTTTTAGTTGCAAAATTCTATGAATGTTTTAAAATTTATACTAGATCGACATTGTCGAAATTGAAGGTTAATTAGATCTAATTGATTAATAAAGCCCATCTGAAATACGCGTCCAGACGCCTTCTTTTCGCTGACCGCTGCCGGCCAAATTATGATTGGTGGCACGGGTAGCTTTTTTTGCAAAATGGCGTCAATCGTTGAACGCGATTATCTGATTTTGAGATGGGTTTTTTAGTTTTCAACCTCCCTATCGATAGGACTTAAGCAGGTTAAGTTCATCATTTTTAAGATTCTGTGCGGCTGTGACGGTTGAATTTTTTTCGACTATGCTGGATTTATTTTGTTGAAGAGGTGAAGATATGATGAAATATACTGCTTTCCTTTCAACCGAGGAGGTTGAAAAAGTCCATGACGCATCTTTAGAAATTTTGGAAAATATCGGTGTTCAGGTACACCTGGAGAAAGCTCGCGATATTTTCGCAAAGCATGGCTGCAAGGTAGACAAAAAAAGCAAGGTCGTAAAATTGCCTCGTAAAGTTGTAGAACTTTACCGTCAGGCATTTGTACCGCATTTTACTTTTCGGGGGCGCGTTCCCCATTTTGATCGCACCATTCCGGACGATCGACCCCTCATCGTCACCGCGAGTTCCGCTCCTAATTTGATCGATCCTGTCAGCGGCGAAGAACGACGCGCCACTTCAGATGATATCGCCGATATCGCTTTTCTGATCAACGAACTGCCCGGTTATGATGTCTTTTCGATATCGACCCTGGCCGATGACGCGCCCAAGGGACAACTCAGCCTTTGGCGCTTTTATCCGGCGCTGAAAAACTGTCTGAAGCCGGTAAGAAGCAATACGCCGAATATGAAGGAACTGCTGCAGGTGCTTGAACTGGGCGCACTGATCGCCGGCAGTGAAGATGCTTACCAAGAGCGACCGCTGATTACTCATCACTGCTGTCCGGTCGTATCCCCGTTGACCATGGACACTGCTATTACTGAACAGCTCATCTATCTGACCGAAAAAAATCTACCTGTGTATTGTACGATTGCGCCCAACGGCGGTATGACCTCGCCCATGACCCTGCTCGGTACCCTGGCGCTTGGAAACGCTGAGTTTCTGGTGGCAAGCGTTCTCATGCAAATGGTTCGGCCTGAAACTCCCCTGGTCTATGCGGTTTTATCAACTGTCGCGGATATGCGCAAAGGGAATTATGCGCCGGGTGGAATTGAAACCGGAATCATGCAAATGGGACATTGCCAGATGGCGCGTTTTTACGATGTTCCTTGCGGCGGCTATATCGGTTTGACCAACGCCCACCTGGATGACGTCCAATCGGGTTATGAAACCGGCATGAGCGCTACTTCGGCGTTGCTCGGCGGAGCGGACATGTTTAATATGGGGGGACTTTTAAGCAGTCTTTTGACCTTTGATTTCGGCAAGGCCGTTATTGATAATGAGATAGGGTTGATGCTCAAACGCATCAACCGGGGATTGGAGTTCAGCACCGAGAATCTCAGCCTTGAATTGATCTCCAAAGTCGGCAACGGCGGCTCGTATATGGACCAGGCCGACACCTTCAATCGTATGCGAACAACGGCATTACTGCCCAGCATCGCGTTTCGTGATGTGCGCACCGCTTGGGAGGATAAGGGAAAATCCGACGCCCATTCAAGAGCCCTGACTGAAGCCACAAAGATCCTGACCCGTGACAATCCGGCGGTTCTTTTACCGCAAGTAGATGCCAAAATTCGCGCTCGCTTTAAAGGCTTGACAGCCGGCAACGCCGGTTGGAGTTAGGTCCTAATCCGGACAAACCGGAAATACGAATCCTCCAAAGGCGGACAAGACTCGAAATCCGAAACAAATTCAAAATTCTTAAATTCGAGTGTTTCAAACGAAATCATCGTGCCGATAAATTTGAATCACTCAATTTCAGATATACATTCCTCGATGATATCCAGTGCCTGATCCATTTCGGCTTCATTGGGAGGGTATCGATGCCCTCCCCAAAATCCGATATAATCAGAAGAATATCTCACCATTTACGGTGGAGAAGCCGTCCTCTTTGAAGGGCGGGTAATTTCCCGCCTGCGTAGTGCCGGCTATGGCTTCACGGTCAAAAAGAATATCGGCTACGCCTATCTGCCGGTGGATATGGTCACCGGCAAAGCCGGTCTCGAGGTCGATATTTTCGGTGAAACGGTATCCGCCGTAGTTGCGCAGGATGTTTTATACGATCCTGAGGGTAAAGTCTTGAAAAGATGAACCTATCTGTGATACGAGAATTGCAATTTGGGGATGAGGACCTAGTCGTAGATTCTAAAAAATAGGAAAATTGAATGGCGAAGTATGGAGTTGCTTCGTGTGAAAGGAGAATTCAGGAATGAAGAAAAGCTCATCGAAAAATCAGTCAGCCGCCGCTAAATTGTGTGTCAACACGATCAGGACCCTGGCAATGGATGGGGTCCAAGCCGCCAATTCCGGCCATCCGGGCGCACCCATGGGACTGGCTGCCGCTGCTTATGTGCTGTGGACCCGATTTTTGAAGCACAATCCCAAAAATCCGGGTTGGTTCGATCGGGACCGCTTTGTGCTGTCGGGCGGCCACGCCTCTATGCTGCTTTACAGCCTGCTTTTTCTGACTGGCTATAAGGTCGGAATCAATGAACTTAAAAATTTTCGCCAGTGGGGCAGCATTACCCCCGGCCACCCGGAATACGGCCATACGCCCGGTGTTGAGACGACCACCGGTCCATTGGGGCAGGGATTTACCAACGCAGTCGGCATGGCCATGGCCGAGCGCCATCTGGCGGCAGTCTTCAACAAAGGCAATCAGATGATTGTCGATCACTATACCTATGTTATGTGCGGTGACGGCGATATGATGGAAGGCATTACTGCTGAAGCGGCCTCGCTGGCCGGACATCTGGGCCTGGGAAAACTGATCTGCATCTATGACGACAACAAGATATCGATCGAGGGTGGTACGCAGCTGGCGTTTACTGAAAATGTTGCCGCCCGTTTCAGAGCCTACCAATGGCACGTCGTACGGGTCAATGACGGCAACGATCTCGATGCCATCCAACAGGCCCTCAAGGAGGCCAAGGCTGAAACCGCCAAACCAACGCTGATTGTCTTGCGCACCCACATCGCCTACGGCAGTCCCAACAAGCAGGATACCCACGGCGCCCACGGCGCACCGCTGGGCGAAGAAGAAATCCGCCTGACAAAAGAAAATCTTGGGTGGCCGGCCAATAAGAAGTTTTACGCACCCCCCGCGGCCCTGAAAACATTCAGAAAATCAGTGGACAAAGGCAAAAAAGCCGACGCCTTATGGCAGAAGAAGTTTAAGGCTTATGCGAAAAAATATCCGGAATTGGCCCAGCAATGGCACGCAGCCATATACTGTAAGCCGTTGCTGGGCTGGGATGCCAAGGTTCCGACTTTTGCCAACGCCGGCCCAATCGCCACGCGGGCGGCTTCCGGTCAGGTGATAAATGGTCTGGCGGAGAAGCTGCCCAACCTGATGGGTGGGTCGGCCGATCTGGCCCCTTCCAACAATACGCTGATTAAATCGTCCTTTGATTTTCAAAAAGGATCCTACGGCGGGCGCAATATTCGTTTTGGCGTGCGGGAGCACGCCATGGGCTCCATCCTGTCCGGTATGGCCCTGCATGGTGGTATTCGCCCCTATGGCGGAACCTTTCTGGTGTTTGCCGACTATTGCCGACCCGCCATTCGTCTGGCGGCTTTGATGAAGTTGCCGGTGACATACATTTTTACCCATGACAGCGTCGCGGTCGGCGAGGACGGTCCCACGCATCAACCGGTGGAGCATCTGGCTGCCTTAAGGGCCATCCCCGGCTTGATTGTTATTCGGCCGGCGGATGCCACTGAAACGGCCGCGGCCTGGCGGGTGGCCATTAAAACCCTCAATACCCCCGTGGCTTTGATTCTAAGCCGCCAGAGCCTGCCGGTGCTTAATCGCAAACAATATCCTTCGGCGGTTGCCCTGGCCAAAGGGGGCTATATTCTGGCAGATACGGACGGTACACCGGAGGTGATTCTAATCGGCAGTGGTTCGGAAGTGCACTTATGTCTGGAAGCCCGGGAGCGCCTGGCCAAAAAGGGTGTGGCCGCCAGAGTGGTCAGTATGCCCAGCTGGGAGCTGTTTGAAAGGGCCTCCCAAAACTACCGGGATAAGGTGCTGCCGCCGAAGGTCAGCGCCAGAGTGGCAGTTGAAGCCGGCGTCAGCATGGGTTGGGAACGCTATGTCGGAAGCCAGGGAGCTGTCATCGGAATCAATCGATTCGGTGCTTCAGCCCCCGGTGGTACCGTCATGCAAAAATACGGCATGAAAGCTTCCGTTGTTGTGGCGAAGGCGATGTCAATGCTAAGCCCCTAATCCGGACAAGCGGGTTGGAGCCAAGCGAAAATCCCGGGACATCGGGGAACGAAAAAGGGGGAAAATACGAAAAAGCGAACCGCAGAATTTCGAAGGATGGAATCGCTGTGCTCTATCTTTTTTTTTAATAGACAGAATACATTACTTCGACATTCGATAATCAGGATTCGATATTCGATATTCGCTTTTTTCCTCACAATTGCCACGTCTCTTTCTCGATCAAATTGGCCGTTCCCAACTGAGTGAGCATATCTATGACCATCACCATTGAGGAGGTAATTCAAAAAATTGACGCCTGGCGCGGCAAACCGCTGGACATTCAAGAGATGACCGGGGGCATTACCAACGAAAATTTCCGGGTCAATGTTGACGGCCAATCCTACTTTGTGAGCATTCCAGGGGCCAGTACCGAGCTTCTGGCAGTGGATAGAGATAATAAATATTTCAATACCATGGCCGCCGCCGCCGTCGGAGTCGGACCCAAAATAGTGCACCACCTGCCCGACCTCCACGTAATGGTGCTGGAATTCATACAGGGTGATACCATGACCCCCGAGACGATGGCAGCCCCTGGTATGCCGGGCCGCCTGGCTCAGGTCCTTCGGGTATTGCACGCCGGCTCGCGGTTTTTGCATGATTTTAATGTATTTCGGCTGGTAGAATTTTACTTGCACATCGCTGATGAACAAAAATTGCGCATCCCTGATGACTACCGCAGTCGCATGACCGTGCAGCGCCGGATGGAAAGTGCCATCAGCAGACCGGTATTTACTTCTGTGCCCTGTACGAATGATCTGGTTGCTGAAAATATAATTGATGATGGACAAAACCTGCACTTGATTGATTTTGACTACAGCGGCAATAATGATCCCTGCTCCGAGCTGGGCAATGCCTGCCAGGAATTGCAGTACAACGAGGACCAATACGCGGAATTATGTGCTGCCTATTTCGGGGAACCACGCAGGCACCTGCTGGCCCGTATGCATCTATACGCGATTATGTCGGATTTTATCTGGACCCTGTGGGGGGCAATTCAGCACAAAATCTCGCAACTGGATCTGGACTTCTGGAGTTATGCCATCGGTCGCTGGGAGCGTGCGCTGGGGCAGCTGGATTCAAATGAATTTCCCGGGTGGCTGGAAGATGCCGCCAGGGAGGAAAAGAGTTACGATTGCTGATTTTGGATTTCGGATTGATTAAACCGGACAGGAAAGAATCGGGCTGCGTGTTACGGGGTGCGCGTTGCGAGTAGCGGGTTACGGATTTTGGGTTAGGGCACTTTCAGTACCAGCTGATCGTTCATAGCTGGCTGTCAGAAGAAATATTATCGATTCCTTTTCCTTCATCAATCCAAAATCCAAAATCTACTATCCCAAATCGAGACAAGCCCCAATCGAACATCACGGCACGCCAACCGTGGAACCCTCTTCGCACCATCGACTGGTATCGCCGCTGAGCGCATCATTCGTACCAACATACGTCGAACTGGAAACGCGGATGCCACCGGTACGTGTATTAATTCTCTGCCGTTTGCCTTGTCTGACGATGCCTTGCCAAAGGAGCGGCCCTTTATTGCCTTGCCGGTCTTGTTCCCAAACTACAACTTTTGCATCCACGGTGGTTGCCTGAAGATAGCAGTGAGGATCATTTCTATCTGCTTTAAGGGGCGATACAATTGCTGAGATTAAAATTACAAAAATCACGAACATTGAGACTTTTATCACTCGGTGCATGGAGTTTTTCCTTTATTGCTTAACATCTTCAATCGTCAATATTCAATTCCAGCTTGTCCGGGTTGGGTAGTAATACAGCATAACATATTTAAACAATTTGTAAATACTGCCGACTTTATGCTTCTCATAGATGCGTATGATTTTATTGCAATTCCGGATATATCTGCGATGCAAATTCAGTGAAAATATTTTGACACTTATGCCGGATTCGGCTAAACCTATCAACGCTCAAACCTGTTTCGGTTCCGCCGGGCGGGATTGGCTATGCGGCGACTGCCATCGCCTAACTTTAACCCGGAAGGAAGTAATACCACATGTCATCCATCGTACAACATGCCCCCAGATTTTCTGAGCATGACGCCATCCGAATTGCGAAGGATTTATTTGCACTTGATGTCACCGCCAAACTGCTGGCCAGTGAACGGGACCAAAATTTTCGTTTAACAGCCTCAAATAATGAGGCGTATGTTCTTAAAATAGCCAATTCCACGGAACTTGAAGCGGTGCTCGATTTGCAAAATCAAGCCATGATACACCTCCGCCAACAGCGCAACATGATGGAGCAAAATATTTCGGTTGCTCCGAAGGTCTGTTTAACCGTCAGGAAAGAGCAAATCACCTCGACCCGGGGTGATGATGGGACCACCTATTTTGTTCGATTATTGACCTATTTGCCCGGCAAGCCATTGGCCCTGGTAAAACCCCACAATGCAAATTTAATGGTCAGCCTGGGGCGATTTTTCGGCAATCTCAGTCATATCCTGCAAAATTTTGACCATCCGGCCGCGCATCGCGACTTTCATTGGGATCTGAATAATGCCGGTCGTATCCTCACAAAAGATATCGGTCTAATCAAGGATCCGAACCATCAACACATGGTGCAGCAGTTCCTGGCACGCTACCGGGCTGAAACCGAACCGCAGTTGCCGGATCTGCGAACCAGTGTTGTTCATAGCGATGGCAATGACTACAACGTCCTGGTAGCGCCCGACGGTCGGTGGCACCATAAAGTAACCGGTGTGATTGACTTCGGCGATATGGTTCACACCCAAACCATTAATGAAGTCGCCATCGTCTGCGCCTATGCAATGCTGGACAAGATTGATCCCTTAGCCGCCGCTAAAGCGATTGTTGCCGGCTATCATCAGGCATACCCGCTTACGGAACCGGAGTTGGCGGTTTTATTTGATCTGATCTGCATGCGGTTATGCATGAGCGTCTGTCATTCGGCCAACCAGCATCGTCACGAACCGGATAATGAATATCTGCGCATCTCGGAGAAACCGGCCTGGTCGCTTCTGAAAAAATTGGCGGACATGCACCCCAATTTGGCCCATTATACCCTCCGGCATGCCTGTGGATTGCCGCCGGTGCCTCAATTTGACAGCGTGTCAGCCTGGTTGCGGCAAAACACCGAGCGATTCGGGCAAATTGTGGCTGATGATCTGCGTGCTGCCAACCAGCTGGTGCTCGATCTGAGCGTGGGCAGTCTGCTGCTGGGCAGCGATGGTGATGGTGCCGACCTGGCGGCTGTCACCAATAAAATCTTCAGTCAAATGCGAGCAGCTGATGTCGGTGTCGGTATCGGTCGCTACAATGAGGCCCGGCTGGTCTATACCACCGAGCTGTTTAAGGCCCGGGCCGAGGAAATGGCCGAGCATCGGACGGTCCATCTGGGCATTGACTTGTACATGCGAAGTGGCGCACCGGTTTATGCCCCGCTTGACGGCAGCGTGCACAGCATTGAAAATAACACGGCGCCGCTCGACTACGGACCGACCATCATTCTGGCGCATCGAACCGGTGAGGGGGAGCCCTTTTACACCCTCTATGGCCACCTGAGCCCGGATTCGCTGACCGGGCTTGATATTGGTATGCCGGTTGAAAAAGGACGGCAAATCGCCAGCATCGGAGAACCCGGGTCTAACGGGGGGTGGACGCCGCATGTTCATTTTCAAATTATGCTCGATCTGCTCGGTGAAAACGGGACTTTTCCCGGAGTGGCCCGGCCGGGTGAACGCGAGATTTGGCTGAGCATCTGCCCGGATCCCAACCTTGTTCTGGGAATTCCAAAAAGCTGTTTAGCAGCCGGCACCCGGAGCGATTCTGAAATTCTAGCCCTGCGCCGACAGACCCTGGGCCGAAATTTGAGCATCTCCTATCAAAGCCCCTTGAAGATCGTGCGGGGCCGGCGGCAGTATCTTTATACCGAAGATGGCCGAAAGTACCTGGATGGGGTCAACAATGTATGCCATGTGGGCCACTGTCATCCCCATGTCGTTGCTGCCGGTCAGCTTCAGATGCCGGTTCTCAACACCAACACCCGCTATCTGCACGATAATATCATCGATTACGCCCGGCGCCTGTTGTCGAAATTCCCGCAACCATTGAATGTCTGCTATTTCGTGTGCACCGGCAGCGAAGCCAATGAATTGGCGCTGCGCCTGGCCCGCACCTACACCGAAAAGAATGATATTATTATGGTGGATGGTGCCTATCACGGCAACACGCAGTCCTTGATTGATATCAGCCCTTACAAGCATGATGGGCCCGGCGGCCGCGCTGCCCCGGCCTGGGCTCACAAAGTCGTCATGCCGGACGGCTATCGCGGACCGCATAAGGGCAGCGGAGCCGAGACCGGCACCCGTTATGCCGCTTATGTTAATGAAACCATCCATCAGGTCCAGGGCAACGGTGGCGGCCTGGCGGCTTTTATCTGTGAAAGTATGCTGGGATGCGGTGGTCAGATCGTACTGCCCGACAATTACCTGGCCGAGGCTTTTCGACAAGTCCGGGCGGCTGAAGGGCTTTGTATTGTTGATGAAGTGCAGGTGGGTTTCGGGCGGGCCGGCAGCCATTTTTGGGCCTTTGAAACCCAGCATGTGGTGCCCGACATCGTAACCCTCGGTAAACCGATCGGCAACGGTCATCCGCTGGCTGCGGTCGTCACGACTGCCGAAATTGCGGATGCCTTTGCCAATGGTATGGAATACTTCAATACGTTTGGCGGCAATCCGGTATCCTGTGCGATTGGAATGGCTGTGCTGGATGTTATTGAAAACGAAGGACTTCAGGAAAACGCCCACCGGGCCGGCAGGCGACTTCTGGAAGGTATGCAGCGGTTGTTGGAAAAATATCCGCTCATCGGCGATGTGCGCGGTTTGGGATTGTATGCCGGTATTGAACTGGTCACCAATCGTGAGACCCTGGAGCCGGCGACGGACCATGCCGATTATGTTATCAACCGTCTGCGGGACCACGGGATTCTGATCAGCACGGATGGGCCCATGGAAAATATTCTAAAATTGAAACCCCCGATCGTTTTTAGCGAAAAAAACGCTGATGAGGTCGTTGCGGTCCTGGACAAGGTGTTGGGAGAGGACTGTCTGCAGGTTTGATAATTTTTTCACTGCGTGATAAAATGTTGATAAATACCATGTTTTTATTAAAAAAACCAAATAGATATATACTTACTTTACTGTTGTTGCTCGCAATAAGCCTGGCTATGGCGAATTGCTGTAGCCGAGCGATGGCCGCGGATGTGGCCGTAATCAGGATCAAGTATCGCTGGGCCTCGGAAGTGCTGCCGATTGTGCAAAGTATGCTCTCACCCGAAGGCACGGTGACTGCCAGCAAACGGATCAATTCGCTGATAATTGTCGACCGCCCGGATTCCATCCAAAGGGTTCGTAACTACCTGGATGTGTACGATAAGCCTTTTGAACAGGTCAGAATCCATGTTCGATTTTATGAAAATAGAGCCGATGCAGCCGGGGCGGTTTCGGCCCGTGGTAAGGCCTCGGGCGATAACTTGAGCGCGGCAACCGGCCGCAAAAAAAACGACGGGGTTGACCTGTCGCTCAAAAGCCGCCGCCGCAGTCAAGCAAATTTTTCTGAATTTTTTGTATTTGCGACTTCCGGCCAACCGGCATTTATTCGAGCCGGTAAAGAAATCCCCTATCAAGGGAGATGGCCGGATTATACCCGGCGTTACTCGACCGGTGGGGCTGCGGTGATGTTTCAAATAGTTGAAACCGGATTTGAAGTTACCCCGACCATTGCCGGTGATCTTGTCCATCTTAAAATTGTTCCAAGGGCAGCCTATGGTGAAGGCAATGAGGCCATTATACGATTTTACGGGGCGCAGACCGAAGTTACCACCTCTTATGGAAAGTGGGTGGAGATCGGCGGAACAAACTCCCGAAGCAATGACGTCATCAAAGAGATACTTTCGCAGGGAAATGGACGGATTCGCAGTTCGACGTCCATGTTGCTGATGGTGGAAAAACCCTGATCATTCAAGGTTATAAGGTTCTGGGTCTCAGCCAATCCGCTGGTCGTTGAGGTGGCCGCTATGATCGAAAATGAGGCTCTAAAAAAGATCTTGACAACCTCTCCGATTTGAATATTGTTATTTAATAATAATAATTTTCCATAAATACTCGATTTCAAAATTTGAGCTATGCGTTTGGACCCTGCTTGCCCTCCGAAGCTAGGAAGGCGAAGGAGGGAACCTCTTATAAAGGCTAATCATCGTGCAAAATTCGGCTGAACGCCTGGAAAAAATGATACATAAGCTGCGTGATCACGATCACAGAATTACCCCCCAGCGGCTGGCAATTCTGAAAGTTCTGGCCGCCAGTGAGGGGCATCCCAGTGTCGAGCAGATTTATGCCCGGGTCAAAACCGACTTTCCCACCACCAGCCTTGCGACAATCTATAAAAACGTCTCGCTGATGAAATCACTGGGTGAGGTTCTCGAGCTTGGCTTCAGTGATGACAGCAATCGGTATGACGGCAACAATCTTTATCCCCATCCGCACCTGGTCTGTACCCACTGTAAAAAAATTATTGATCCGGATCTCTCGATGTTACCTGGATTAACCCGGGAACTCGTTCAGGAGACCGGCTTTCGCATCCTCAATCATCGCATGGATTTTTTTGGTATCTGCCCGGAATGTCAGGACAACTAAGGAATCTTGGCCTGGAGAATCTGGCATTGATCTTGCCTCAAATGGGTGTTGTTGCATTGAAACAGCAATGGAATACTGGAATGATGATAAACTGGGTATGAAAAGTGGTCCGCCTCTATAGGCGGATTAATTACTTCAGAGCTTCATATATATAAAAATAGATTTCCTTTCCGCAAACTCATTATTCCAACATTCCATTATTCCAATGCCCCATGGTATGATGTTATGGCAATCCCAGTGGCGGCATTGATACGGTCTATGGGACAGGATTCTTCAGGGGGGAACGGGTCAGCAGTATTTCATGCCAATCCCATAGGAATAATCGGAGGTTTCGTCAGATAGCGGCTGCCGCCACCTGATCTCGGCGAGGTAAAGTTCAGTGGTGAAAATATCGCGAGCACCGTTAACTTTGAGGTGAATTTTTCTACCCGGTCGCGGGGCGTAGTCGGACTCCAGGTAGACACCATCGGCGCTGTAATTATAAATAATACCGTTATAATAGAAGCCTGTTCGAAAATCTTCAAGCATAACAGTAGCTTCTACTTCAAATCGCTGGCTGTTTCGCTGATAAGCTATCGCAATCATCAAACGCCCCATCGTTTATTTGGTCCATCGGTTTGACTAATTGTAAGACAATTTTGCCACCTGTCAAAGGATAATTCCTTTTAACGCCTCAAAGCTGTCAACAATATAATCGGCACCGGCTGCCGTCAGGTTTTTTTTGAGACTTTTCTTATCGGGTGCTGTTAAAAGAATTCCGATTCCAATACAATTTGCCGCAGCCCCGGCAGCGGCAAGCATATCATCCGGCATGTCTCCGACATAATAAAAACCGTCAAAAGGTTCCCGGCAATTTGTTACAATGGCATCGAGCATGAATGGGTTGGGTTTGCTCAGTGAAACCGTCCGACCCTCCTGTGCGAGAATACGTTTTTCTTCGGATAGGCAATCATCAAGGGTCAAAATCTGCGAAAAAAATTTATTTAACTGGAAATGATTCAATGGGTATTCCGCTTCCGACCGGGGGCGTCCGGTGGCAATGGCCAGCACATTTTCAGCGGTCAATTCCTCCAGTACCAGCCGGTCGATCAACACTTTTTCTCGCAGGATAAAGCCTTCGTCCTGATATACGGCGGGATTCAGATTATATGTCGAACGGAACAGTTCGGCACCGAGGTAGATTTCCTGAAATATCTGTTTGATGATGTTGCCGCTGCCGACGTCGCCTTCGTAGAGGCTGTTGATAAATTCATTTTCAAACTTGCCATGCTGTTTGAGCAACGATACCAGCGGTTTATCCGTTGACCGCAATAAGGCGGTCATGGGTGCTAAATCGCAGCGGCCAATGGTTTCAAGATACCGGTTCCAGGGATCCCGGCTTTCATGAATAACGGGTTGACTCACTAAAGAAAACAATAGCTTAATCACCAAATAAGTCAGGTCCCAATCATTATTGAGGCCCCCGCTCTGCTTGACTGCGGCCAGATCGGAAAGCTCGAAGAGGGGGTCCGGCAATTTTTCCGCACCGCGAGCCGGTTGAAAAAACAGCCCGGCCGTATGGCGGACCACGTCCCGATACGATGCGGAGACGTCGATAATAACGCCGTCCATGTCGAAAACGATTAAATTTTTAGGTTTCATGTTAAAAATTTAGTGGCTGTGCACGTTAAGCTACAAGGGGTGTAATTCAAGATTGTTGGTGATTTAACTCAAACTCTCCAGTTGTCAGTGTTCAGGTTTCAGTTCTTACGTTGGTCCTCCTGACACCTGAAACCTGACCTTTGAATACCGATGAAAACTAATCATTGACCGCTGATAACCAACAGCAGTGAATTACACCAAGTTACAAGTCTACTGATTCAGCAAACATAGTCATCGTACTAACCATTTGCAATCTCAAAGAAACTGATTTCATCCAGAACATTTCACAGTTGACTTCCTTCAACGGTAATGTTTAAAAAATCAAGTCGCCCTTAAATTGGCGCTAATAAATATAGTGTCCAAAAATTTGACTCATTTGTGGAGTTAATGACGGGATCTGAATTAAATATTTTTTCAATCATATTTGCAAACGGGCAGCCTTAAAGGAGGTCAAAAAGATTCATGATAGTCGGAATAGATATCGGCACTCAAAGTCTGAAGGCAGTTATCGTCGATCGAAACCTGAATGTATTGGGTGAAGCGGCCTATCGCTACGCTGCCAGATTCCCGCAACCCGGCTGGGCCGAACAGGATCCGGCCTTATGGGAGCGGGGCTTGAGGGTGGCTGTTGCTTCAGCCTTGGATAATGCAGGCGTCGTCTCGGATGAGGTTCGGGCACTGGGTGTCGCCGGTCAACTCGACGGTTGTCTGCCGCTAGATCGGGACGGTCGGGCGATGCACCATTGCCTCATCTGGATGGATCGCAGAGCTGAGAGGGAATTGACAGCTCTCAAAGGCATTGATGCCCAAAGTCTGCGTGGGATCACCGGGGTTACCATGGACGCCAGCCACATGGCAGCCAAAATCCGCTGGCTCCTCAAAAACTTTCCCGCAAGCCGCAAAGCCGTTTGTTTCCACCAACCGGTGTCTTATATGGTATCCCGCCTGACCGGAGCGCACATATTCGATCATGCGGTGGCTTCTACCAGCATGCTGTATTCATTAGAAAAAGCTGATTACGACCCCCGGTTATTGAAAGTTTTCGGCCTTGACCGCCGCCAACTACCTGAAATTAAAGAGGCCTGGGATCAGGCCGGAGAAATCAGCGCTGAAGGTGCCGCGCTAAGTGGATTGCCGCAGGGCATTCCGGTGGCCGTTGGCACGGGTGATGACTACGCCACCCCGCTGGGCGCAGGTATCATAGAGCCTGGCCGAATGGCCTGCGTTCTGGGTACCGCTGAAGTCGTAGGCGCCCTTGATACGGGTGCCAAGATCGACAAGCGAGGCCTGGTGGAAACCCACAGATATTTCGGAGGGACGTATTTCATCGAAAACCCGGGGTGGCTGTCAGGCGGAGCGCTGGAATGGTTTGTCGATACCTTCCGGCTGGATGGAGTCGAGGAAATGGTCAGTCTGGCGGAAACGGCTCCGGCCGGCTGTGAAGGACTGTTATTCCTGCCGGCCCTGTCCGGTGCCATGGCGCCGGAGTGGATCGAATCTGCCAGGGGGTGTTATTACGGCCTTACGCCGGCCCACGGCACAGCTCATTTAGCCCGAGCCGTGCTTGAGAGTTGCGCCTTTGCGATGCGAGATGTTCTTGAACGCCTCAGGTCAATGGACGTGCCCGTGCGGTCTATCTTATTACTCGGCGGTGGTGCTAAAAGTCGTTTGTGGTCGCAGATCAGGGCGGATATCAGCGGTGTGCCCGTAGCCGTGCCCGCACAGTTGGACACGTCGCCAATCGGGGCGGCCATGCTTGCCGCGGTGGCGGCAAACATACAACCCTCACTGGAATCATGCGCCATGCTTGTGGCGGACACTGAAGCGGCGCATGCCGGGCAGAAAGTTATGCATCCCGATCCGGCTAAATCCATAATATACGATGCGGCCTATATCGATTACCACCGTTTATTCAAAAGCCTGCGTCCAATGTTCATTTCGTAGCCGATCAAAGGTTCAGTGTTCAAAGGTTCAATGGTTAAGGATTCATTTTAAAAATGATAGAAAGGAAACCCTAATCCGGACAAGCCGGAATTGAAAATTGAATATTTGTTGATGTCGCTCCGCTCCGTCCTTTTTTAAATCGAAAGAAAGCCTTAAATATTCAATCGTTACAAGATAGTAAAATATCCCGATTCAATTTGATTGCACAAAAAGTATAGAAATATCTTATAAGCGCCTAAAACCAGCGCAGCCAGACCAGGTAAACAATCACCAAAATAATCGCGTCCCAGAAAATGAGCTCACTTAATCTGAACCAACGAAGCGCCCGGTTGGCGCGGGCCAGTCCAATCCAGGCAACCGCCGCTATCCCCATCGGTATGAAACCAATATACCAGCTCATGGCAATCGTTCCCCGGTGGCAATGTCAAAAAAATGTAATTTACTCTGCGGGAATTTCAAATAGATGGTATCGCGCGGGCTGAGATCCGAGCAATCCTCCATGATTCTGACGACAACCGAAACCGGATCGCCCCTGCGCTTCTTCACAAAAAGCAGGGTGTCAGGCTGGACTAATTCCACGACGTCGAGCGTAAAAGGTATAAAGTCGATTTGCGGCTCCCGCTGCAGGACAATGTGTTCAGGTCTAATCCCTAGGACAACCTTTCCGGCGGCCCTGCCGGCTATCGACAGCTCGAGCTGATCGGATTGGAATCTGCCATTGCTGATTTTGCCCTCAATCGTGTTCATGGCCGGCCGGCCGATGAATTCTGCGACAAAGCGGGTAGCCGGTTCGGTGTAAATCTTTTTTGGGCTATCGAACTGGATCAGCTTGCCGTGGTTAAGCACGATGATGCGGGTTCCCAATGTCATCGCCTCTTCCTGGTCATGGGTAACAAAAACGAACGTACATTTGAGTTCTTCGTGCAGGCGTTTGAGCTCCGTGCGTGTTTGGAGGCGTAAAATTGCGTCCAGATTGGAGAGGGGCTCATCCATCAGGCAGATCGACGGCTGCCAAACCAGCGCTCTGGCGACTGCCACCCGCTGTGCCTGGCCGCCGGAAAGTTGGCGCGGTTTGCGTCCCAAATAATGATCGATTTGCAGCAGTTTGGCGACATCTTTGACCATCTGATCGATTTTTGCCCTGGGGTATTTGCGGATGCGCAGGGGATATGCAATGTTTTCATAGACAATTTTATGTGAGTATAAAGCGTAATTTTGAAAAACCATACTCATATTCCGCTCGCGCGGCGGCAAGTGGGTGATATCTTTGCCGTCTACCAAAGCCTGACCCGAGGTAATCTCCTCCAAACCGGCTAAACAGCGACAAGCAGTGGTTTTGCCGCTGCCCGAAGGGCCGAGAAATATGATAAATTCACCCTTGGAAAACTCGAATTCCAAGTTGTCCAGCGCAAGAGTGCCATCGCTGAAGCGCTTGCTCACGTTCTGAAATGCCACGCTCATAGAGTTTCCTTTGATTGGTTATCCCTTTAGCGCGCCGAATGTCATTCCTCGCACCAAATGCTTTTGTACCAGGAAAGTGAAAATTATAATCGGCAGCGTCGCCACCACGGCCACTGACGCCACCTGGCCCCACAGGGTCCCGTGCGGCTGCACAAGACCGGGTATGCCGACGGTTAAGGTACGTGATTCGAAAGCCGTCAGAATCATCGCATAGAGGAGTTCGTTCCAGGAAAGAATGAAACACAAAACCGCGGTGGCCGCTATACCTGGTGCAGCCAGGGGCAGCAGAATCCTGAAAAAAGTTCCAGCCTTGGTATTACCATCCATCTGGGCCGCTTCATCGATCTCCGGGGGGATTTCCTCGAAAAAGCCTCTCATCATCCAGACCACCAGTGAAATATTAAAAGAGCTGTGGGCCAGGATGACGGAAAAGTAAGTATCCACCAAACCCAGTTTGCCAAAAATAATGAACATCGGCACTACTACGGAAATAGCCGGTGCCATGCGTGTGGTCAAGAAGAAGAAGAACAGATCTTCCTTGCCTGCAAAGCGCTCACGGGCGAAAACGTAAGATGCCGGTACACCGACCAGAAGTGACAGCAACGTGCTGGATAGGGCGACGATAATGCTGTTGCCCAAAAGCGGCAGATAGCCTTTGTCCATAAAGACCTTGGGATAGTGCTCAAAGGTCGGGGAGAACAGCCATTGCGGTGTCGAGGCCAGGGCGTCCACGCGCGTTTTAAAAGAGGTCAGCAACATCCAGATGTAGGGCGTCAGCGCCATGATGATGACCACAGCGATGACCCCAAGTCCTAAATTGCGCCAGGCTCTGCTCATGCTTTGGTCCTCTCCATCCCTTGTTTCCAGGTGATGCCCTTGTAGAAGATCGAGCACATGATAAGCACCACCAGATAGACCATAAACGCCACCACCGAGCCGTAGCCGAAGTCCCAGTTTCTAAAATTGATGCGCCAGGTATAGATGGACAAAAGTTCGGTGGCCGTTCCGGGGCCGCCGCCCGTAAGGATAAACACCTTATCAAACTCTTTGAAAGCATCGATACCGCGAAGCAGCATGACCAGAGCGATAATCGGGCGCAAGAGTGGCAGCGTGACATCCCGGAAGACGCGCAGCGGCTTGGCGCCGTCCATGATGGCCGCCTCAAAGGGCTCCTTGGGTAGACTCATGAGGCCCGCCAGAATAACTAGGGTAACGAAGGGCGTCCATTCCCAGACATCAATGCCGACCATGGTCCACAGGACCAGCTTATAGCTGGAAAGCAGAGCGGTCTGAGGGCCCATCAGAGCGATTTTCCGCATGTAGTGGGTCAGCATGCCGAACTCACCGCTTAGCAGCAGTTTCCACATCAGCCCGATGGCCACCGGTGCGAGCATCATCGGCATGAGGATGAGCGTCACGATGAAGCGCTGGTCGCCGATGATGTTAAACAGCAGTAGGGCCAGGCCCAAGCCGAAAAGAAATTCTAGCCCGACGGCAGCGAAGACGAATTTGATCGTGGTCAGGAAACTTTCCCAGAAAATAGGATCGTCCTGCATGAGCTTACGATAGTTGGCAAATCCAACGAAATTGCCGTCATGGTTGGGTTGGGAGAAACTCAGATCCGTGAAGGAGACACCGACCATGTAACTGAAAGGGCCCACCAGCAACACCACCAGGAGGATAAGGGACGGGATTAAAAACATGGCGCTGACGCCCTTATCCAGCAGGATACGTTGCCAGTTGATTTTTGATAGTCTTACCATCACCTTACCCTTCTAAACGCTTTACCCTTTTGATATAATAACATGCTGAAAGAAACTTAAGGTTTCAGGTGCCAGCCCAGCCTCCGGCCAAAACAACGGCCGGTCTGATCAAAAAAAGAAACTTATGAACGTCGAACATCGAACGTTCAACGTCCAACATCGAATACGGAATTCTGTCAATTTAAAAAAATACTGAACAACACGCGGGGCAAACAACTGGTCTGTGCGATCGAATCGACCAGTCGAAATCCGACTCGGCGCAGCGCCTTGCAGGCTTCGATTCACTTTTTAAAATAGATAAAGCGTAGCGCCATCCACATTGGACGTTCGATGTTCGACGTTCGATGTCGGACGTTCAACCCGTTAACTGGCCCGACCACGTGAAGTTTCATACGAGGTTTCAGATGTCAGAAACCGGATGTCAGATGAAAAAAATAGACCACTGGTCACGGATGACACCCGCGTTAATTGCGGTTGCCCTGCTAAAAAGCAGCGAGAAGCAAGCAAAAACCGCTGCCACAACTTCTGCAGGCTTTTGCAGGTTCCAAAGAAGTTTCTTGTTCGCTCAGACCGGCCGCCCTCCCATGGCGCGTAAACTTCCGCGACCAGCGGCTGGGCTGAAACCTGACATCCGAACCCATGCCTTTACGGTTCATCTGCTGCGCCAACCGCGCAATTGCGGCAATTTGTTCCCCGATAAATCGGGATCTCCACTTCGCTACGACCGGCTTGTCCGGGTTAGCCAAGAAACGAAGCCCCGCGCCTATCGGAGCTTCGTTCCCCATTTCGGCGCTTAATCGACCGGATATTTCAAAGGCGCCTTGTCTCCTAGCAGTTTGTGAATTTCCAGTGCGGCCCAGTCCAAGGCCTCTTTCGAAGACTTCTTGCCGGCAAGGGCATCGCTCAGCGCCAAGACAATGATATCGGTCATCTGCGGCGACTCCGGAAAGGTGGCCTTGGGCAGTGACGCCGCGTTGGTGTCCATTGCGGCATTGGAGTAAGTCAGTTTTTTCACCTCCGGATGGGCGTAAACATCAGGCCTGGGAGAAGCGCCGCCATTCAGGTGCTGTTCGAGTTGGTTGTTGTATACCAGTGCCCATTGGATGAAAAGATAAGCGGCTTCTTTATTTTTAGAATAGGCCGGAACGAGATAGGTCCAGCCCTCAACCTGGCCCACTTTGCCGCCTTCACCCTGGGGCACCATATCAAAGCCCATTTTACCTGCCACAGTGCTCTGCTGGGGATCTTCGACGGCATAGGTGGCATCGTTCCACATAATGCATTCGAAGATTCTGTTCTGTTGCATGGCTGCCATGGCGCCGTCCCAATCGTAGTTAAGGGTGTCCGACGGCGAGTACTTGACCAGGCTTTTATAGTAGTCCAGCGATGCGACGGCTTCGGGGCTGTTTATTATGATGGGTCCGTACTTGTATCCCTTATCGGCTTCCAAGATGTCTCCGTTAAAGCTGTAAAGGAAGTTCAACCACTCGTACCAGAGGGCAACATGGCGTTTGCCCTGGATGGCCGTGCCGTAAAAACCTTTATCCGGCCGGGTAAACCACTGCGCCATATCTTTGTATTCCTTCCAGTTCTGCGGGCCTTTCAGGTCATAGCCATATTTGGCCCTGAAACCGGCCCGTTCGGTGGGATCGTTGACCAGATCGGCACGATACCACAAGAACATGGTGATCGCTGTAAACGGAAATCCATAGGGTTCGCCGCCGTACCAGGAAATCTCATTCCACAGATTGAGGTAGATTTCTTTTTCAGGGTGGAAGTTGGGGTCCCGCAGCTTGGGATCGTTCATAAAGCGGCTCAACGGCACGACATGCTTATTCTCAACAAAACGCCCCAACTCCCTGTGGGGTTGAATGATGAAGTCATAGCGGCCAGTGCGGGAGTTAAGGTCAAGCATGACTTTGTCCACGGCTTCCTCATGGGCATACTGTTCGACGACAACCTTGATGCCGGTAACCCTGGTAAATTTTTCTTTGATTTTATCCAAGGCCTCCAGGGGCGGCAAGGCTTCGCCGATGGTTCTGATGGTCGCGCCTTTATATGGCGTGGCCGCCTCCTTGAGGTCCCATGCCTGGGCCTGCCCAAAAACCATTAACACCACAGTGGCCAGGCTGCAAAGTATCATTGAAATCCGAAACCATTTTCTATTCTTCTTGACAGTGAATCTTTTCATATTGGTACCTCCTTAAGAATATAGTGATTCAACTCTAAATAGGGTGAAATATAACCCCCCTTGGACAATTATAGTGTCCATGCCCTCATCACTTTTTTGTAAATATTCAACATAATAAATGTTTGCTGGATTTACCCCCTCCTTTCGAATCACCCAAATTCGAACCACTGGGTTTAGTCATTAGACAAGTTAAGGGCCTCGCCCCATAAGTGCTAACTTGTTTGTCGGCATTCGCAGGTTGCATTTTCGCCGTACAGGGTTGTTTTGAAAGACGCGAACGTCCAACATCGAACATCGAATAATGATGTCGCTTTGCTCCGTAATTTAATTTCAGTTGTTTTGATAAATTCGATGTCATACTGTTAATGACTATTTTCGATTCCTTTGAGCCGTTTTAATACTTGCTGCGAAAATCCTAATTAATTCTTCTGTTTCCTGTAAAATGTCATTCTTTATGATTCGCACCGAATATTCAAGCAGACTTTCTTCCAGATCATATGCCTGCTTCTTCATCTTTTCCATTCGATGTTCGATGTTGGACGTTCGATGTTCGTTTTTTTAAGTAATCCTTCCAGTCCCTCGGCAGAGAAATAAGTTAGCGCTTATGGGGCTTCGCCCAAATTGGCCTCCGGCCCGTAGGGCCTACGCCCCAGAGGGAATGTTGTAATGATGGAATAACTGTAAGTAATAGCTTAATCCGCTCGGCCGTGTTCCTGCACCCAATCCCAGGCAGCCATCATATTATCCCGAAACGAGCCGTCAGGGATAAACTTTTTCTCAAAAAAAGCGGTGCCGATCGTATAACCCCAGGCTGCGGTGTCGCGAACTTCGGCAATACGATCATAGGAGTCTATGCTGCCGGCTGATACAATCGGCAGCTGGGTGGCTGCAACGACTTCTTTTAAAAGGGCAGGCGCATCACCGGTGTACCGATATGTCAGCAAATCCATGCCGTCGACCCCTTTGACCTCCATCTCACGGGTATGCTGAACGATCTCCTCGACCGTGCCGTCCAGAATACTTGGATGGCTGTGGACATGGCCGGGGAACGGGTAGTACTTCACGGGTTTGTCTTTCAGGTACTCATTGATGGAATCGAAAAAGACGGTTCCCATCAGAATGTCAAAGCCGCACTCCGCCGCCAGCTTGGCGCCGGCTAAACCTTCTTCCTCGGTCAGGCTGACCACCTCGAGATAAGTGGTCTTGCCGGCTGCATTCATGCTGTCGACAACTTTTTCCATTTCCTCCGGCCCAAGACCCACATCTTTAAAGCCCCAATGGGATACCGGGGTTTCCTTCATCTGGTTAAAAAGATCCAACGCATTTTCCACTGTTTTGTCATTGTAAGTCAGCATGACGATCAATTCCGGTTTCATAATTTTTTACCTTTCATATCTGATTATTCCATCATTCCATGTGGCCTCCAAACGTGGATGGCCACAAGAGACACTATATTTCCAACAATTTGTAGAATTTCCGAGACCCATCATAATTTCGATCCCATCCCCCAGCTTACCCGATCAGCGACATATTCCGGAAACCAATTAGACGCATCAGCCCCTGGAGCATAGTCAGAATCGCGATAACGCTGAGCATGATCAGAGTGGCAAAAGCGGCGGCGGCGGACATATCGCCATAATCTTCCAGTTGCACAACCACCACCGAGGCGACAGTGGATGCAGGAGAAAACAAAAAAATAACGGCCGACAATGTGACCATGGCCTGCATGAAGAAAAACACGCTCGACCGCACCAAGGACGGCCAAATTATCGAAAGCGTAACCTTACGCAACGTTCGGACCATGCTTCCACCCAGCATCGCCGAAGCCTCGTCGAAGACCGCGCTGACCTGTTTAAAACTCGTGATGGCGGTTAAAAATCCCTGGGCGTGAAAATGATACGAAGTGCAGATAGATAACAGTAGGAGACTTCCGTATAGAAAGACCAGGGGGTTAGCCGGGTTGTTGAACACGAATATGTAGCCTAAACCCAGCACCATCCCGGGCACGGCTCCGGGCAGGATTGAGAAAAAATAAAGAATGCGGCTAAACCGGCCCGACATTTTATGAACAACATAAGCGGCCAGTGTTGTGACCGAAACTCCCAGTATGGCCGTCATCAGCGCCATCCATATGCTGTTGAGAAGGGGTTCAAAACCGTTCTGCAATTCAGGTTCGAGATAATTGCGCAGGGTGAGCTCCATGCTGTAGGGCCACAGCCGTACAAGACTGGCGTAAATGACAATCCCGATCACCGTAATAATCGCCGTACAAATCAGTCCCACACAAATCAACATTATGGTGTCGAATATGCGGCGGGGTTTCACCTGCAAAGGTACGAATTTTTCCGTGACCAGAGCCGGTTGCCGTTTGGTGATCCAGCGTTCCAGGCTGATGGCAATCGCCGTGGGAAAGAGCAGTACCATGCTCACCACTGCACCCAGATTGAAGTTGGCTTGGCCAACGACCTGAGTATAGATTTCCGTAGCCAGAACCTTGTAGTTGCCCCCAATGATGATCGCGTTGCCAAAATCGGTGATGGTAACCGCGAAAACAATGAAGGCCGCGGACATCAGACCATAGCGGCTGGCCGGTACGGTTACTGTCCGGAAAATGCGCCAACCGGAAGCCCCGAGCATTGTCGCCGATTCATATGTTCGCTGGTCGGCAAAGGCCAGTGATGCCCGTAGAATTAATACGGCATGTGGGAAAGCATAGAGGGTGTTGGAGAAAACGAGGCCCCAAAACCCATAGATGCTGAAACCGAGATTGAAGGCCATGTTGAGTAGCCCGTTGCGTCCGAGCAGGAACTGAAATCCCAAGGCATGGATCAGGGAGGGGGCAAAAAGAGGGGATAATGCAATCAAGATCCAGGTGTGCTTGAACGGAATGGCTGAGTGAACCATGGCATATGAAAACAGATACGCCAAGGACAAGGTTAATATCGTGGTCGTAATGGTCATGGCAAAGGTGTTGAAGACGATTCCGACCAAGCGCGGCTCGGAGAAAAATATTACGTAATTGTTCAAGCTCCATCCTCCCTGGGGAGAAATAAAGCTCATCCTGAAAATAGTCCACAGAGGATAAGCAACGAACAGGACGAGTAATACCGAAATCAATACGCCGAAAACCAACAAGAGTTTTCGATCGTCTATCCGAGAGGTCAATAATATCGCAGGGTTTGATGCTTTCAACATGGATGTCATTGGGAATCCATTATCGTTAATACTGCTTCGGGAGGAAAGTAGACCGTAATCTCCTCACCGGCCTGTAAACTCGAAGCTCCCATATATCTGAGTTCTGCCGCTATTGGCTGTCCGGCCACTTCCATTTCAACCCGAGTCAGGTTGCCCAAAAAAGAAGTTTTGATCACCCGTCCTGTAAAACGGTTGGTGCCCGGTCGGGAGTCTTTCAGAATCTCTACTGCCTCCGGTCTTACATACACGGACGCGGTTTCTTGGTGCTGATCGCCCGCCCCGCAAAGACGGCGACCCGCCAGTGTTGGCAACTTTTGCCGGGGTGAGTCCAGGCGCAACCTGTTCATTTTGCCCAGAAAATGGGCCACAAACATGTTGGTTGGACGGTAGTACAGGTCAGTAGATGTGCCTACCTGTTCTATTCGTCCCTGATTCATGACAACGATCCGGTCCGCCATCTCCATCGCTTCCTCCTGGTCGTGTGTGACCATGACCGTTGTAATGCCGAATCTTTTCTGCAGGTCCCGTACTTCGCCGCGCAGTTCAGCGCGGACTTTGGCATCCAGCGCCGATAACGGTTCATCCAGTAAGAGCACCAGAGGATTGGGCGCCAGAGCCCGCGCGAGTGCCACACGCTGCTGTTGGCCGCCGGAGAGTTGGCTCGGGTACTTGTCTTTGTGACCCTCCAAATGCATCATGTCCAGCAACTCTTTTACCCGCTTTTGTTTAACGTCGTGCGTCCATCTGTGGCACTCGAGACCGTAAGAAACGTTTTGGGCCAATGTCATATTTGGGAACAAAGAATATGACTGAAACACCATACCGAAGTTGCGCAACCGCGCGGGTGTGAAAGCCAGGTCGTTTCCTTTCAACAAAATCTTGCCGGTATCGGGAATTTCCAGCCCTGCAATGACCCGCAAAAGGGTGGTTTTGCCGCAGCCGGAGGGTCCAAGAAAGAAGACCAGCTCTCCCTCCTTGACCTCTAAACTGATGCGGTCGACTGCGACGGTGTTATCGAAGCGCTTGGTAATGTTTTGAAGGGTCATAAATGACATCATGCACAACCCTGTGATAACGGATCACCCCGGTGGAAACCCGAAGGTGTTCCACCGGCGCAGACAAACAGCAAACTATCTAATTTCGCGTTTGTCGTATATTTCCAGCTTCCATTTGACCGTAATCGTTTTTTTATCGCGAGCTGACTTCTTGAGATCTACCGCGGCGAAAACCTTACTTACATCGGTCGGCAAGTGGGCCTGCTGTGCCCGCTTTGAACGGCTAGTACCGGTGATGCAGTTCATAGCAGCCAGTTCATTGTAGAGATTGATAGCAGTGTCCGACAGCAGCCAGTCGAGGAACCTCTTTGCATCCGCTTTGTTTTTGGAGGATTTCATCAATGCCGTCACCTCCAGTTCATATCCCGCACCTTCGCTGGGGATAACCAATTCGATGGGCACGTCCACGCCGGCTTCGATGAACTTGTCAATGATCTTCACCGCAGCGAAGGCATAGGTGATCCCGATTGCGAACTCTCTGTCCCGCGCCAGCTTGCAGGGTTTGGAACCGGATGAAGTGTATTGAGCAATATTTTTATCCAGGCCCTTTAAATACTGCCAGGCTTTTTCTTGCCCCATGGTTTGCACGAACGCGGCAACCTGCAAATACCCCGTACCGGAGTCCAGTGGGTTTGGCATTACCACGTGCCCTTTATAAACCGGATCAGTCAAGTCCTGCCAACTGGCAGGCATCGGCAAACTACTTGCTTTGAGTAAGTCGGTATTGATGCATAGGGCCGCAAAATATCCGGTGGTGGGAAACCAATTGCCGCTTGGGTCCAGGAATTTGGAGCCAATTTTTTCGATCCCCTTTGGCTGATAAGATTCTATCATGGGCACAATGTCGGGTCGTTCCATTTCAGAGATCGTCCACCCCCAGATAATATCATGATGGGGGTTTTGGGATTCGGCTCGGATTTTGGCACCTAGCTTCCCTGCCGATACACGGTAAATGTTGACTTTCACATCGGGCACTTCCTTTTGAAATGTATCCACGTAAACTTTGACATCGTCGGTATCCAACGCGGTATATACCGTGATCTCCCCGGCTAGCGCCACCGCTGTCCAGGCTAATAGGACACCCATGGTAATGCTGAGCATACAACATACACACTTTTTCATGTCTTAGCCCTCCTTTTTCGTCATGCAGTTTGCTTTCTTTGTGTTTCACCTCATTTTCGTTCATTTCAACCATTGATACGAAATATGATGTTGTCAAAACCTAACCCGGACAAGCCGGAACAAATTGCCCCAAAGGCACCAAGACACAAAGGAAAATTTTTGGTTAATATTCATCTTTGCGTCTTTGTGTCTTGGTGGCGAAAATATTTATTCATAATATGCAAAGAAATCGCTACTAAGACTCTAGGCTTTTTCCCATACTACGCTCGGAAAAAGGGGCCCCTTCGGGGCAGCAATGCCGCAGTTTGTAGGTTTCAGGTGTCAGGTTTCGGGTGTCAGGGAACCGACGTGCTAAATCCTGACACCTGAACACTGACACCTGAAACCTTCAGTAACTTACAACATGTTGTCAGGTAAAGGCCGATAAGGGCCTAAGGCACTATCTAAACTCAAAATGACTTAATATCAGCATATTATAAGCTCCTTTTCCGTCTCCGATAGACAGTGAAAGTGAACCGGTCGGCAACAAAATATTCCTCTGAGTAAAGTATGGGTATATTGCCGGTGTTTGTATCGGTTTGTTTTAGGAGCATCAGAAGGGTTCCCGGCTTAACGTCGAGGCCACGGGCAATGGACTTCGGCGCTTTAGTCGACTGGATTTGCAGCATGCTGTTGGTCAACTCAATGCCCAATTTCTCTTCCATGTAAATGTAAAGGGAGCCACCTTTAAATGCTTGGGAAAATTTTTCCGGTACAACGCTTGACGGTAAGAAATCAATTGTGTAGGCAACCGGGACGCTGTCTGCCGTGCGGATGCGGCTAAGAGAAATAACCGACTCACCGGGTTTTAAATTCAGCTTTTCAGCGAGTTCGGGATCGGCTTTGATATTTTCGGCCTTAGTATCCTTGGATCCCGGTGTCATTCCCTGGCCCAGTATCATCTCCGAAACTGATTCATTGATGTCCAGGGTGCTGCGGATCGGGTTCGTGGCATCACAAATGAGGGTGCCGATGCCTTGCCTGCGTCTTACCACACCTTCTTCCTCGAGTACGCGCATGGCTTCGCGCAAGGTTCCCCTGCTGATCCCAAGCCGGTTTACAAAGTGGCTTTCCGGTGGCAGCAATTCGCCGACTGCTAAATCATTTTCGTGAATATAATTTAGAATTTCATCTTTTGCGAGAACATATAGCTGGGGTGATTTGACCCTTTTCATTGCGGGTTCCTGCCAGTTTTATGCTGTGAAACTTCGTGAAGGAACAAAAACAGCTTGACATCAAACATCTAGACGTTTAACCTATATACATTAATTCTGCAGGTGTCAACAAAAATTTTGCCACAAAATACACAATCCCGCTTTCAGCGGGACTAAGCGCCCAATGGTGTTGAATTAAATAAAATCTAATCAGGCACAAATAAGGGGGAATTGGACTGTGATAAAGCTAAAATATGATCCTTCCAACATGACGCAGCTAAAATTGTTGATAAAATCAGAATCAAAAGGTGAGACCTTTGAGGAGATTGCCCTGCAAAAAAATGCTGTCGGTAAACATTTGATTGAACAACTTCCCTTAATCATGGATGAAATTTCTCCTGACAGGGTTACTAGCGCGTTGATCGTGACCGATGAAACGCCGATCAAAAAGGGATCGGCAGTATTAAAGGATGCCATCGCAAAAAATTTTCAAGACAATGGTATTCAAACGCAGCTCCTTACCCTATCCGCCGACAGTACCAATCTTCTGCATGCGGATATGCAGGCGGTAGCAAAAGTTCAATCAATGATAACTAAAGGTTGGGGAATTATCGGTATCGGTGGGGGAACGATTACAGACATCTGTAAATATGCAGCGTTCTTATCGCAAAATGAAAATCCGGATCTGGGCGCAATTCCCCTGATAATCTGCCAATCGGCAACATCCGGCAGTGCCTTTGGTGCCAACCAGGCTGTCATTTTCAAAGACGGCGTCAAACGAACGATGAATGCCAGGTACCCAAGCGTTATTGTAGCTGATTTGGATGTTATCGGAAGTGCTCCCCGAAATCTTAATATTGCCGGCTTCGGTGACATGTCCGGCATACTCATTTCGTCGGTTGATTGGTACGTCAGCCATTTGCTCGGAATGTCGGACGGTTACAGTGAATTGGTGGTCGACATTATGCAGGATTCCGGTCGGGCGCTTTTGGAAGTCGATCGCCAGGTTGCGGGTATGGCGCCTGAAGGAGTTGAAGTTTTAGCAAAGATATTGGTAATCATGGGTATTGTTTCATCCATGGGTTTCGGTTCGGCTCCGATATCCGGGTTCGATCATATGATATCCCATGCCCTTGATTTTGAAGGATTGGTAACCGGTCGCAAACTGTCACTGCATGGCGCTCAGGTCGGACTCGGTGCGACGTATGCCTCGGTGGCCTACAATTACTTTCTGCAGGAATTCTCACCGGATAAGATCGATCTAAACCGGTGTTATCCCGCTGAGCAAGAAGCCTATCAAGAGGTGCAGGGGCAGCTGAACCTGTTGAATCCTGACGCTAAATCAATGGATGAGATATGGACCCATTACCATGAGAAGCTGATTTTGTGGGAAAAAAATAGATCCCTTTTCGAAAAATTTTTAAATGATTGGGATCGACCGGGAGGCCCCAGTGAACAAATTGCCGGCAAACTGATACCAGCCGAACAACTGATTGAATCCCTGTATGTATCAGGAAATCCAACTTTGCCGGAAGATCTGACACCACCGATTTCGCCGGAAAAAATGAGATTTGCTTTTCTGAGCGCCAGGTTTATGCGGAACCGATTTATCCTAGCAGACATTATGGGTTTGACCGGTATGATGAACGACAATTTCTGGCAGAGGGTGGATGCGGAGGTCAGGCGAATTACCGCCACCCAACGATCCTAGGCTGAATTGACCCTAACATTGCATAAATTTGTTTTACTCTTCATGAGGGGTAGAAGTAAGAAAGTTGCTTTTACGGGGACGATGCTGGATGCTTGTCGGAGCGGAGATCCCGTTTCAGCGGGGATACTTGATGCTGGATAATCAGTAATGCACCGACAGTGGGATTCTGAAACATCCAGCAACCAGTATCCAGGATCAAGCAATAGTTCTTTTAGTTTTCGTTTGACATTTTTACTGAAAGTTGTTTTGGTAAAATTGCTTTTTGTCAATTGGGGCTCGGCCGCTCATTTTCAAGGCGGCCGCCTTCCAAAAGCAAATGATTGGTATTCATAATGATCGTTAAATCATTAACCCCAAAAAGGAGGGCCGCAACCATGAAAAAGATATTTGTAACGTCACTGATCTTAGCCACAATGCTGGTTTTTAGTTTCGGTAATCTGTATGCCGCCGAAGAGTTATCCTTGCTCACCTGGTCGGGCTATGCGCCCCAGGTTCTGGTCGAAAAATTTCAAAAAGAGACCGGCATAACTGTTAAAGTTACCAAATCCAACAATGAGGAAATGATTGCCAAGCTGCGGGCCACCCGCGGTGCCGGATTCGATCTGGCCCAGCCCAGCCAGGACCGCATTGCCGCCGTGCAGGCCAAGTACAATATTTACCAGCCCATCGATATGTCCAGGGTGAAAACCGAACAGATTATTGAACCCATGCTGGAAGCGGTCAAACTCAACACCATGGTCAACGGCCAGCCGCACGCGGTGCCGTTCTGCTGGGGTACATCCGGACTGGTGATCAATAAAAAATTTGCTCCCAATGCCGGTGACTACTCCGATATCTTGAATGCCATGTACAAAGGCAGAATCAGCTATCGCCTTAAAAGACCGACCTTGATCGCACTGGCTTTTGCCATGGGGGAAAATCCGTTTGCCAAGTATAGCGATCCCATGGCTTACAAGGCCTTGATGGAAAAAGTCGGACAGGCCATGATTGACGGCAAGGATTTCGTGAAAAATTATTGGACCAATGGCGATAACCTGCTGCAGTCGATGCGGTCCGGCGAAGTGCATATTGCCATGGCATGGGACCAGGGTGGCTGGAAAATGAACGTTGAAAATCCGAACATTGACTTTGTTGCGCCAAGAAGCGGCGCTTTAGGATGGATAGATACCTTTGCAATTCCAGCCAAGGCCAAAAATGTGGAGGCCGCGTATAAATGGATCAATTTCATGCTGCGGCCGGAAAATGCGGCGGTTTTTACCAATGCCGAAAAATATGGAACTGCTTCCGCGGGGGCCGTACAATTATTGGATGCTTCTGTTAAAGCCAATTTCGAGCGCTGTTTTCCATTGCGGGCCATTGCCAACATCAAATGGTATCCACCGGTACCGGCCAAGCTGGAAGAAATTGAAGGCCGAATCCTCGACAAGGTCAAGGCTGCGAAGTAGAAATTGGTTTGAACCGCTATCGTTAGTGCCCATCCGGCTATAATAAACGGCACTAAATTGTGTTATTTGAAGGGGGCCTTCAATTTCTATGAAAGCCCCCTTCTCTCCAAATTGGATTCTGTTTTTCACTTTTATAATAAAATTTTATTGCTTCAACTAAAAAAACTTCGTTAGAAAGTTTTTTATGAAAATAGATCTGTCGGTCCAAAACGTCACCAAGACCTTCAAAGATTTCGTGGCCGTAGACAATGTGTCCTTCGAAGTGCCGGATGGTCAATTCTTCTCCATCTTAGGTCCGTCCGGTTGCGGCAAGACGACCCTGCTGCGCATGATTGCCGGCCTTACGGAACCCACGCAAGGCGACATCGAGATTCGCGGGAACAGCATGCTCGGCATCTCCCCGAATAAACGGCCGGTGAACTTGATATTCCAGCATCTGGCATTGTTTCCCATGATGAATGTCGGTCAGAATATCGCTTTCGGACTCAAGCGCCGCGGGGAGCGCAAAGCGGTAATCGAAGAGAAAGTGAACACCATCCTGGAACGGGTGGATCTGGCCGGATTTGATGGGAAAAAAATTGACCAGCTCTCCGGCGGGCAGAAACAGCGGGTGGCGATTGCCAGGTGCCTGGTTTTGGAACCGGCCGTGTTGTTGCTGGATGAACCGCTGGGGGCGCTGGATTTGAAGCTGCGCGAGCAGATGAAAGTCGAATTGAAAAAGCTGCAGGCCAAAGTCGGCACCACCTTTGTATACATCACCCATGACCAGTCCGAAGCCCTGGTGATGTCCGATCATGTGGCCGTGATGAATCAAGGCGTTTTTGAACAGATCGATACGCCGCAAAATTTGTACAATGATCCCGATACGCCTTTCGTGGCCCGGTTTGTGGGTGATAATAATACTTGGACCGGTAAAATTGAGCAGTGCAATGAAAACACCGCTGAAGTCCAAACCGAGGAAGGCAATGTATTTCGCACAAAGCTTCGGCGGCCGATGCAGCCGGGGGATAAGGTAGATCTTTTTTTACGCCCGGAAGCCATGCTGATTCAGCCCGATCCCAGTCTGGCCGGCCTCAATCGCTTTGACGTCATCATCAAGGACATTCATTTTGACGGTGCCAACAGCCGACTGTTGGCTCACCCGCTTGACACGGACACGGAACTGCTTATCGCATTGCCCCAAACCCGCCAATTCGACTATATTAAAAAGGATGATAAAGTTGAAATCGGCTGGAGCGAGCAATCGGGTATCTGTTTCGCAAAGAACAGATGACAGAGTTTGGAAGTGGGAAGTCGGAATGCGGAATTGGGAAGGGCGAGGTCGGAATTGGGACCCGCCGTCGTCCGATAAAGCGGGACTATGGCGCGGCAAGCATGTGGAATTGGGAATTGAAAGGGGCTCAAAGCTCAAAGCTGAAAGCTCAATGAAAAGATGGATTATAATCTTTTTTCTGCTTGCCCACCGTCTTGTTCTGTCGAAGCATTTGTGGAGTCGGCAGCCCTGAGGGCGTAGGAGGGACACCTGAAACGTGGATCTCATCGTCAAGCCCTTTGGAAACTTTAATCTGGAAAATTTAAAACCCTGAACCTTGAACCCTGAACCCTTTTTCTCATGACTAACCAAAAACGCTGGGCACTATTCTTCTTCCTATCACCGGTCTTGCTGTGGCTGGTTCTGATGATTGTTTTGCCGCACATTGATCTGCTGATCATGTCGTTTCGGTATGAAACCGATGACGGACAGATGACCTGGAGTTTCAACAACTATTTATATTTTTTCGAAGAACCCATTTACTGGCTGACGTTTGTGCGGACGGCGCTTTACTCTATTCTGGTAACTTTTCTCACGTTTGTGATTGCCCTGCCGGTCGCTTTTTACATTACCAAGGTTGTAGCGACCAGATATCAGGGATTTCTGCTGGTGCTGCTGTTGCTGCCGTTTTGGGTCAGTGAACTGGTTCGTGTATACGGTTGGATGATCCTGCTGCGCGAAAGCGGCATCATCAACCATTTTCTGACCAAACTGGGAATTTTGCAGCAACCGGTTGAAATGCTTTATCGAGATTCGACCATGATATTAGGGCTGGTATACACGTCCATGCTGTTTATGGTGGTTCCAATTGTCTCGGTTCTGGATAGTCTCGACGACAGCCTGATCGAGGCTGCCTATGATTTAGGCGCCAATATGTGGAGTATTTTGTTTAAAATTATCATTCCCCACTGCACGCCCGGCATCGTTTCCGGTTCGATCGTGGTGTTTATGCTGACCCTGGGCAACTATCTGACGCCAAATTTAATGGGCGGCAAGAATTCGCTGTGGTTTACCGAGCAGATATACAACCAGTTTATCGCCAGTTTTAACTGGAACCAGGGATCCGCCTTCGGCTTTCTGTTGCTGGTGCTGTCATCCCTGGTGGTCTGGCTGGGGTTAAAGTTAACGCGCCAGGATCTGAAAAAGGTGGTGCAATGATACGGACGCTGCCGACTTCAAAAACATACAATCGATTCTTTAGGTTTTATGTGATTTTGTATTTTGCGTTTCTCTTTGCACCACTGCTGGTAACATGTGTCCTGGCATTTAACGATTCTCAATTCCCGTCTTTGCCCTGGAAAGGATTTACGGTGGAATGGTTCACCGCCAATTTACCGGAGCGGATCGGTATATTTCATGATCAAGTCAACCTGGCCAGTATCTGGGTCAGTTTCCGGGTTGCATTTTTTGTGACCATCCTGTCGATGGGGGTCGGTACCTGCGGTGCGTTTCTTTTTGAACAGGAAGATTTTCGTTTCAAGCACCTGCTGTATTTTCTAATGCTGGCACCCCTGGTGATTCCGGGAGTTATTTTAGGAATTTCAATTCTTCTGCTGAGCAACACCCTGGGACTTTATTTTGAAAACAACTGGAATCTGGATTTTGAATTGTTTCGTCCCGGTTTCTGGCTGGTGGTGCTGGGTCAGTTTTCATTTATTGCAACCCTGGTTACCCTGGTGGTTTCGGCGCGTTTGAAAAAATTTGACCGCACCCTGGAAGAAGCCGCCATGAACCTGGGAGCCAACCGCTTCGAAGCGATCTGGCATATTACCCTGAAGTTTTTGCGACCGGCCATCTTCGGAGCCGGGGCCGTGGCCTTTCTGATGTCTTTTGAAAACTTCAATACAACTCTTTTTCTGGTGGGGCACGAAGCAACCCTGCCGATCAATTTATATTTGCAGGTGCGTGACGGCAGCACACCTGTCATCAATGCCATCTCATTTTTGCTCATCGTCGGCACATCCCTTATCGCCCTGGCCAATCTATATTTCAGCAAAAAAAGCGAATAGCCTGTGTTTATATGCCACTTCTGCGAACAATCGTTAATGGAAGGAAATGCCGTGTTTCCTTGACCATTTAAAGATATTTGAATAATATAAAACCTTAAACCGGACCCGCCTCAGATAGCGGATCATAAAATTCAAAAAGCAACGAATAAAATCCTATGAAGAACATCATAATAGCCATATCAGTTATCATTGCCTGTGCAGGTCTTTTCTGGATTGGAACCGCCGATTCTTCCGATCAAACCATCTATCAGGCCCAAAAAAAGCTGGAAGAACTGGGCTATGATCCGGGCAAACCTGATGGAATCAGGGGGAAGAAGACCGTAATCGCAATAAAGCTTTTCCAGGAAGACAGTGGTTTACCGGCAACCGGGAGATTAGATGCGCAAACCAAAATCATGTTAAGCGCCCAGAGAGTACCTTCCCAGTTCTCACTCAACGAGGCCGTGCGGTTAAAAGATATTGTTCTGGTTAAAGCGCTGATTGATGGCGGCACTGACGTCAACGCGCGCGATAAACTCGGTGAGACCCCACTTCATGACGCGGTTGTGAGAGGCTATGGGGATATAGCGTCTCTGCTCATTGAAAAGGGAGCGGATGTCAATGCCCCGGACGTGCGCGGTCTGACGCCGGTGCACGCGGCCGCCTGGCGGGGATACCGGGATCTTATTACCCTGCTTTTCGCCAATGGCGCTGATATCAATGCCCGGGATAAAGACGGTGTAACACCGCTGCACACAGCTGCTCTGGCAACACGCAAAGAGACCGTCACTCTGCTCATCGAGAAGGGAGCCGATGTCAACGCCAAAAACAAGAATAACCTGACACCGTTGCATGCGGCTGCTTTAGCCGGTGACAGGGAGACGGCAGCCCTTCTCATCGATAGAGGGGCTGATGTCAATGTCCGAAGCAAAGATGGCCTGACGCCGTTGCAATTGGCATCGAAAAAGAACCATGGGGAAGTGGTTGAGTTGCTGCAAAAACATCGACCTCAGGAGCAGTGATGCCATGAATGGATTGATATCTTCGATAACGCTTTTTATTCTGACATTTTCATCAGTTTCCTGGGCCCTGCACCTGCGACTGCCGGATCGTGCCTATCAGGGAGATTTGATTGTCGGTAAGGTCGAACCGAAGGGCACTGTCTTTCTTAAAGGCAAAGAACAGCCGGTCAGTGACAGGGGATATTTTATCATTGGTGTTCCGCGTATACAAAAGACTGACCTTTTAATTTCAGCGATCATTGGAAAAAACAAAGTTTCTAAAATCGTGCGGATACTTGCCTATAAATGGAAAATCCAACGGATTGACGGACTGCCGAAGCGTCTTGTCAACCCGCCGCCGGAGGCTTTGATACGAATTAAAAATGACAATCAAATGGTTCGTAAAATCCGGCAGTCAGCGATACATCCGGCACCTTTATTTTTAAAAGATGGATTTATTCCCCCTTTAGAGGGAACCATAACCGGTGTATATGGCAGTCAACGCATTCTTAACGGTCAACCCCGCAGTCCGCATCGTGGCGTTGATTTTGTCGCCGCCAAGGGCACGCCGGTAGTCAGTCCGGCAAATGGGATTGTCCGACTGGTTGCAAAAGATATGTATTTAATGGGAAACACGCTAATGATTGACCATGGACTGGGCCTGATGTCAATTTTCATCCATCTTGACAGTATCAGCGCCGGCCAAGGAGACCGGGTCCAGCAGGGGGAAATTGTTGCCCGTGTCGGCCAAACCGGTCGTGCAACCGGTCCACACCTCCACTGGGGAATCAGCGTTGGTTCAATTTCGATTGACCCGGTGCGGCTTCTAAGTAAAGAGAATCTTATACCACACCCCGATCCGCGCGAGGCGGAGAATTGAAGATCGTAAATTGAAGATTTATTGATGTCGCTTCGCTCCGTCTTTATTATGAACGATCAATATTAACGACCTAAATGGACAAACCGCCTCAACAATCCAAGCGCTATGTCTTAGCCATTGACCTGGGCAGTGGTGGTCACAAGGCCGCTGTTGTGGCCGACAGCGGGGAGGTGATTGCCAGTGCGGAAGGAGATATCACCACCCACCTGTTGCCCCATGGCGGCGCCGAGCAGGATCCTGCCCAATGGTGGCGCGGAGTTAAGCAGGCGGCCCGGCAGGTTATCCGTGAATCCAATGTCGCAGCCGCAGACATTGTGGCCATTGGCTGCGATTCCCAGTGGTCGGTGGTCGTTGCGGTCGATGAACACGGAGATCCATTGATGCGGGCCGTTCACTGGATGGATACCCGCGGCGGTCCTTACAATTGTAATATCACGGCCGGCTTCCCGAGCATTCAGGGTTATGGGATGTTTAAACTGCTCAAATGGATCAAATTGACCGGACTGGTCCCGACCCGTTCCGGCATGGATTCTCTCGGTCATGTTTTATTCATTAAGCATGAAAGGCCGGAGATATACGCCAAAACCTACAAATTTTTAGAACCGATGGATTTTTTAACCGCCCGGCTGACCGGTAAAATTACGGCCACCCAAAAAACAATGGCACCGTTTGCTGTGGTGGATAACCGTCAATGGGGATCCCGGGAATACAGCCGTGAGCTGTTGAACCTGGCCGGCCTGGATCAGGAAAAATTTCCGACCCTAATCCCCAATGACGGCATCATCGGTTCCGTATCATCTTCGGTTGCCGAGGAGTTGGGGCTGCACCCATCAACCCAGGTTGTCGCCGGTATTGGTGACTCCAATGCTTCTGCCATCGGGTCGGGGGCGGTCAAGGATTTTGAAACAATTATTTACATCGGCACCTCCCTGTATATGACCTGCCATGTGCCGTTCAAAAAGACGGATCTGGGGAGTTTTATGACCGCTTTGCCGAGCCCGTTTGAGTCCCGCTACTATTTGCTGGGCGAGCAGGGAGCCGGTGGAAAGTGCGTGGAATTTTATTTGAATAATATCGTCTATCCCGATGATGAATTTGAAACCGGACCCCAGCCAAATGACGCCTACCTTCGTTTTAATACGATGGCTTCGGCAGCGCCGGTCGGCAGCGGCGGGGTGATTTTTTTGCCCTGGTTAAACGGCACCATTGTCCCCAGCGAGGATCCCCATGTGCGGGGCGGTTTTATGAATCTTTCATTGAGCACCCGTCGCAGCCACCTGACACGCGCTATCATGGAGGGTCTGGCCTATAATAATCGCTGGACCCGGCAGGCTGCCGAAAAGTTTATCGGACGCCGCATTGACAGTTTCCGGTTTTCAGGCGGCGGGGCACTGTCCGACGTGTGGTGCCAAATTCACGCCGATGTGCTGGGCGTACCGATTCAGCAGGTTGACGACCCCCTTAACACGACGGTTCGGGGTACTGCTTTACTGGCGTTGATCACCCTGGGATATCGCGCTATGGATGAGATCCCGGGGCTGGTCCGATTTAAGCGCGTATTCGAACCGGATGCGTCCAACCGCAATACTTATGATCGGATGTATACCCAATACCGGGAGTTTTTTAAAAAAAATAAAAAAATTTTTGCGGAACTAAATAAGCATAATTAATATTTTTGGACACTAACAATTTTATCTGGGTCATCTGTGTATATCCGTGTCCCTTTATGATTTTCAAGGAGGAAGTTATGCCAGAATCAGAAAATGAAAGCCAGCCGGTCGATCCGTTTAAGCCGTATAAAGGAAGATTCGAGGAGTATCACTCCCTTCCCGCCAAAGGGCGCGGCAAGGATGAGATTATTAATGAACTGTCAACGATGGCTGATGAGGAAAACACCAAATGGCAAACCGGTCAGGTATCAGGCACTTTTTATCATGCCGGGGAGGAACATCGCGCGTTTCTAAACAAGGTATTCTCATTGTTTTCCCATGAAAATACCATTCAATTCGATTTGTGCCCCAGCATGTTTAAAATGGAAAGTGAAATCCTTTCGATGACGGCCAAAATGCTCAACGCTGATGCCGTCAAGGATCACAACCCTGAAGACCAGGTCTGCGGGACGGTTACTTCCGGCGGCACCGGGAGTATTCTCATGGCCATGAAAGTATACCGAGACTGGGCCGGCAAGGAAAAAGGCATCGCTGCACCGGAAATCATCATGCCGCATACGGCCCACCCGGCTTTTGACAAATCCGGTAAGTATTTCGGAATCAAAATGGTGCATATCCCCGTTTCAGAACCGGACTTTCGGGTTGATCCCGCGGCCGTCGAAGAACAGATCAATGAAAATACGGTGGCCATTGTCGGAAGCGCCGGCAATTATCCCTACGGTCTGATCGATCCTCTGGACAAGCTTTCCGATATTGCTCTCAAGCACAAAGTCGGATTTCATGTGGACGGTTGCCTGGGAGGCTTTATATTTCCTTGGATTGAAAAACTGGGGTACGATATTCCGCCGTTTGATTTTCGGCTGCCGGGGGTGACCTCCATGTCGGCCGACACCCATAAATACGGTTTTGCTTTGAAGGGCACCTCGGTTGTGCTGTATCGCAACAATAACCTGCGGCGCTATCAGTACTTTAATGTTCCGGATTGGCCCGGCGGCATGTACGCTTCACCGACCGCTGCCGGAAGCCGTTCCGGCGGTTTGACGGCCGCCACCTGGGCTGCCATGGTCTATCTCGGTGAAGAAGGGTATCTGAAATCCACCGCGGCGATCATGGCGGTGGCCGACAAAATCAAACAGGGTATTCAAGAGATACCGGAGCTCGTTTTAAACGGAGAGCCGACGTTTGTGATCAGTTTCCGGTCCGATGAAGTGGATGTATTCCACATCAACGATTTTATGAAAAACAAAGGCTGGCGGTTTAATGTCCTGCAACTGCCGCCGGCTTTGCATTTTTGCGTCACCATGCCCCAGACATTCGTGGCCGATGTTGCCGAGCGATTTCTGGTGGATCTGCGGGCCGGTGTGGACTATGCCAGAGCCAAAGTCGGAACCGTAGCCGAAACTACCGCCTTGTACGGATTGGCCGGCACGGTTGAAGGCAATCAACAGGTAGCCGAACTCATCTTTGGTGTTTTTGATTATTTATATTCGGTTTAATGGTGTAGATATATTTAATGCAACAGATTCCTCTCTCATAAGTGTTAATTATTCGATGTTCAGTCTGTTCTCTGTTCAATATTCTGCGGTTCTCTTTTCTAAGTATTCCACCCTTCGAATTGTATTCCCCGTGTTGACAGTTTGCCGCAATTCGGCCGGTACAGCCGCCTGTGACGATGGCCTGATGATCGATCTGTCACTGATGCGGCGAGTTGCAGTGGACCGCCAGAATCAGACCGCGCGCGTTGACGGCGGCGCGCTGTTGGGCGACGCGGACTACGAAACCCAGCTGTACGGGCTGGCGGTATCAGCCGGAATTGTCTCACACACCGGCGTCGGGGGACTGACTCTGGGTGGAGGCTTTGGCTGGATCAGCCGCAAGCACGGTCTTTCGGTCGACAATTTGATCTCGGCGGAGGTGGTGACAGCCGATGGTAGACTGGTGACGGCCAGCGCCAAAGAAAACCAGGACCTGTTCTTCGGCATCCGCGGCGGCGGCGGCAATTTCGGCATCGCTGCTTCTTTTGAGTTTAAATGTGCGCAGATCGGCACCGAAGTGTATTCGGGTCTGATCGTTAAGAAATTTGAAGATGCGCAAAAGTATATGCAGTTTCACCGTGACTACGTGCGACAAATGCCTGACGAGATGACGATCTGGATGGTCGTGCGGCACGCACCGCCGCTGCCTTTTCTGCCGGAGGAGGTGCACGGTAAGATGGTCGTGGTGGTTCCCTTCGTATGGCTCGGCCCGCAAAGCAAGGGCGAGGAACTCATCCAACCCGTTCGCCGGTTTACGGCCTCATGCGGTGAGGCCATCGGCATGACCCACTGGGCTGGCTGGCAGGCCGGCTTTGACGGGCTGGTGAGTCATGGTGCCCGCAACTACTGGAAGTCATACCATCTCAAGGAGCTTACCGACGCCTGCATCGATCGGATTCTCGAATACAGCGGGAATATGCCGTCACCGGAATGTGAAGTGTTCATACCCCATATGGAAGGGGCGCCGAGCCGTGTGCCGCAAACCGCCACAGCGTTTGCATACCGCCAGACGCCATTTGTCATGAATATTCATACCCGTTGGCAGAATGCTTCCGATGATGACAAGTGCTTGAACTGGGCCAGGGAAATTCACAGTGCCACCCAGGAATTTTCCGAGGGCGTCTATGTCAACTTTATCAGTCAGGAGGGTGAAGATCGGGTCAAAGATGCCTATCCGACGCAGGTATGGAATCGACTCGTCGAAGTTAAGAAGAACTGGGATCCGAATAACATCTTCCGCCTCAATCAGAACATCAAGCCTTAATTTTGTATAAATCCCCCATCTCTGGTGGAATGCCCTAAAAGGATCTACCCATCAAGGATTGTCATCCAGCGTTCCCTCATTTAAACGAGTATATGATGGATTTCAGGAAAATTAACTAATTATCGAATTATTTAACAGGGTAAATATTTTGGGAGTTAGTTTTGGGATTTTATTGTCCTTAAAACCTTCTGCTGAAACCGGTTTAGAGTTTACTTTGAAATTACTTTGTATGAAACTCCTGTTAGATTGACAACTTTCCCCAGCCTACCTAATTTAGTTTCATATAATCACATCTGTTCACATAACCTATTGCGATTATAAATTATATGGCCAATAACCGGAGGTAATCCATGGCTACCGCTACATCATATGAATATCTCGTGCAGCAGATAGAGTCCTTGCAAAAGAGACTTGAGATAAGCCGCCAGGCCGAAGAAAAATATTACCGGGTGCTTGAGAGTATATCCGAAGGTTTCATGCTGCTGGACTGTGATCTTGCGATAACTGAAGTCAATAAGGCGTTGTTGAAATTGTCCGGTTACCGGCGGGATGATTTCTTCGGTTTTAAAGTTGACAAATTTTACGATAAAGCGTCCGTAAATTTTTATTCCGCCAGCCGTGATCACCTGAGTTTTGAAGCACAATTTCGGGCCGGGTCCGGCCGGGAGATTCCCATGCTTTTCAGCAGGAGTACGGTTAAGGATGATATGGGCAGGCTAAACGGCTATATGTATTTTCTGACGGATCTTACCGAGTTGAAAGTCACGCAACGAGAATTGAAAAGAGCAGAACACAGATACCGCAGTATGTACCAAAACGCTGTCCAGGGTATGTTTCAAAGCCGGCTGTCCGGTGAGTTGATTCGAGTAAATCCATCGTATGCAACCATCTTAGGATATAGCTCGCCTGACGAAGTGCTGGGACTTAAGGAAGGCGCGAATAAGTTTTATTTCGATCAGGAGGATCGACGCCGGATGATGCGGGCGGTGAAAAAGAAAGGCGCGGTGGTAAACCATGAGTTACAGCTTAAACGAAAAGATGGCAAGCCCAGATGGATACTGGCCAATATTCGACTGATCAACGATGACCAGGGCAATCAAATACTTGAGGGAATCCTGGTTGATAATACAAAAAGAAAAACGCTGGAAAAAGAACTCAGGCGAGATCGGCAAAAATTTCGCAACCTTGCCAACCACGACAACTTAACCGGCCTTTTTAATACTCGTTATCTTTACAAAGCCCTGGATGAGTTGATCGAGGACAGTAAACTAACAAATCATTTATTCGCATTGATCTTTATGGACATGGATAATTTTAAGCGCGTCGTCGATACCTATGGGCATTTAAATGGCAGTCAGGCGCTCAAGGAAGTCGCCCAGACAATCAAAAAATGTCTCGCAAAGCCCTGTTTTGGCGTCGCCTATGGTGGTGATGAATTTGTGGTCGTGCTTCCCGGCTTCAACAAACAGCAAGCCACCCAGAAGGCCGAGGAAATTCGGTCCGCAATGAAACAAACCGTCTACCTGACCCAAGACAAACACAACGTTGCTCTCACTGCAAGTTTCGGGATAGCAGTATTTCCGGAAGACAATGATACTCGTACAGGCCTCCTGGCCCTGGCAGATAGGGCCATGTTTCAGATAAAGCTGAGCGGCAAAGATTCAATCGGCATCACTCAATTATAATATCTGAATTTTGCACACCGAATAGACACTGCATTTTCCAACTTTCTTCAGCTCTTAAAGAACAATTTACAGCCTCGTATGTATTACCCCAATTGAGTGAAACTCAATTGGTGGGTACTCGATATCTGGTACTGGGTATTGGTTTTAAGGAATGGGTTTGATTATTAAAATATCACCCGCAAGGGCCATATAAAATGAGTTACGCAAGGCCACCAAACCAA
>CACVKW010001256.1 GCA_902749685.1 Olavius sp. associated proteobacterium Delta 1
CAATGAAGACCATTGAAAGTATTGACTGATCCTGGATTCTGGTTTCTGGATACTGGATGTCGTTGAAATTCACCGATAGTGTACTGTTAGATATCCAGCCAGCATCGAGTATCAGGCATCCAGCATCTGCCCGGAAAAAGCAACGATCTCAGACATAACGGCCAGGCTAGATAACAAGAATTTATGCAATGTTAGGGTTATGAACGCCATGGATTCGGGCTGTATTTGACGAAGCTGAAAGATGGCGCGGTGCCTATTGGAATCTGTGGCCTGTTGAAAAGAGAGTCCTTGGAGGATGTCGATGCGGGCTTTGCGTTTCTGCCGGAATTCAGGGGAAAAGGATAGGGCGTTGAATCGATGATGGAATCTGTACTATTCTCATATTTTCGTATGCCGCTGTTGCTATTATGCACTATTGTGCTTGTGTGTCTTGCCACGGTATTGGATCCACCGGCGGGACAGTTTAGCTGGTTGTTGGAAGTCGGACCCGGACTGGCGGGTATCCTGATCCTGGTCCTGACACACCGCAGACTTCCGATGTCCCACATGGTATATTTTTGTGTTTTCTTTCACATGTTCATATTAATTTACGGCGGCTACTATACCTACGCCGAAACGCCTCTGGGGAATTGGGCAAAAGAGGCTTTTGACCTTAACCGCAACCATTATGATAGAGTGGGACACATAGCGCTCGGCGTATTCCCGGCATTCGTCATCCGGGAAGTGCTGCTTCGAAAAACCCCATTGCAAAGAGGGGGCTGGCTCTATTTTATTGTCCTCAGTATCGTGCTGGCGGTAGCCGCATTCTGGGAACTTCTCGAATGGTGGATTGCATTGCTGGTAGCAACCGACGTCGGCACTGCATTTCTGGGTTCACAGGGAGATATATGGGATGCTCAGTGGGATATGTTCCTGGCCCTGGTTGGCGCCGGAATTGCCTTGCCCCTGTTATCGGGTTTCCACGACCGATCCATGGCAAAAATCGGTAAGTTAAATCCCAATTACGTATAATGTGAACTTATGGCATTCTCCTATCCATACTTTAGTTTCGGCCCTTTTCGAATGCTTCAAACGGTGGTATTGATGGATTTTGAAATGGATGAGGATCGTTTCATAGTCGTGCGATCCACAGAAGCATTAGAAGCTGAATTACTAAACCTAATACCTGAATCTTGCATTAAAATTTTTGGTGAAAAAAATGCATGGTAAATCGATCAATCTCCAGGACAAGTTAGCCAAATTTTCTGATCATTGGTCACCGAAGATCATCGCCCAGATGAATGACTATCATTTCAAGCTTGTGAAATTTCAAGGTGATTTTGTATGGCATCACCATGATGATACGGATGAGGTATTCATCGTACTGGAAGGAGAAATGACGATTGACTTCAAGACCGATAAAGTTGATTTGAAAACAGGCGATATGTTTGTCGTACCCAAAGGTACGGGGCATAAGCCCTTTGCCGGTCAGGAGTGTAAAGTCCTGCTTGTCGAACCGGCCGGAACCGTCAACACCGGCGATGCGGGTGGTGGAATGACGGCAGAGCAAGATGTTTGGATTTAATTCCTTTAATTCTAATTCAATGGTGAAAAAATGGAAAAAATATTTGATGGCAAAAAGACTGCCAAATTGGGCACGGCAAAGAATCCGGCTGCGGTTCATGTCAAAACCAAAAAAAGAATGAACGAGGTGGCTGCAATATTTAAAAAAAACGACTGGAAATACTCAATTGAATTGGAGCCGGATAAGCCTGAAGATATCAACGATTTAGATTTATTGTTGAATCCTCCTGAAACTGTGATTGCCGAAAAGAAAATTGGTCGCAACGAACCCTGCCCCTGCGGCAGCGGCAAGAAGTATAAAAAATGCTGCGGTCAATAGCGCGAGCAACCCCCAGCGTATAAATCGTTATCTTTCGATTGATGCAATCGGGTAATTAATAATGCAATTTATGATGAGGTTAAATGCTCAAAGTTGAACAACATTACAGTCTCGGTAATCTGGAACAAACCATTCTTCTGGCCCTGGAAAGGGCCGGCAAAGAAATGGATCAATTGACCCTGGATGATCTGGCACAGATAGACGAATTTCATATTCGCGGTCCTGAAGCCACCAGCGAGATGGCAGAAGAAATTGGCCTTGACGAAAAGATGCAAATCCTTGATGTGGGAAGTGGGCTCGGTGGACCATCACGACGCCTGGCCGCCAACTACGGATGTCGCGTGACCGGATTGGATTTAACCGAAGCATATTGCCGGGTCGCCGAGGCACTGAGCATCCGCCTGGGCCTTGGCCATCTCGTATCATACCACACCGGTAACGCCCTGGATATGCCTTTCGAAGACATGCGCTTTGACGTCCTGTGGACCCAGCATGCAGCAATGAATATCGGCGAAAAAGCTCAGCTCTATTCCGAGATGTACCGCGTCCTGAAACCGGGCGGCCACCTTGCGATTTATGACGTTGTCGCCGGTCCGGGCGGCGAAGTTTATTACCCGGTGCCATGGGCTCGCGATCCTTCGATCAGTTTCCTCACCACGGAGGATGAAATGCGTCATTTCCTCGAAGCAACGGGATTTAATATTACGTCATGGCGCGACACAACCGATGCCGGCCTGGCCTGGTTTGCAGCCAAATCGGCCCAAATCAAAAAACAGGGAAAACCAATCGTAGGCTATCACCTCCTGCTGGGAGCGGATTTCCCGCAGATGGCACGCAACCAGCTTCGCGGTTTCAAAGAAAATCGCATGGCCCTGCTGCAGGTCATCGCCAAACGGCCCGCAAATTAACTTTGCATCAGTCAGGCAATTTGTGAATTTTAATATTTTCAGGCTCTTAAAAATCCACCTGGAAAGCCGCATCTTGTAAAGCATCTGTCAAAAGGGAAAGTGTCGTGCCTCAGATTCAGCTCATCTTTGAAAAACAATGGCTCCACATTTTGGCTCTGGCCGGTTTAATAGCCGGCCTGGTTTTGCTCGGCACATCAGACAGCTTCCAGGCCGGAAGTCTATTGGGTGTCGATACGATGATCTGGTTTCGGCTTGCTGTTGCAATAGCGATCACGCATCAGGTACTGGTCTGGTTCTGCTGGCGAACCCAGCTTCATTTGTCCCTGCTGACCCGCCTGTTGGGTGATAACGGATTTACCGTCTATGCGGTTTTATTTTCCATCTTCGGCATCGCCCGGGTTGTGGCCGTCTTTATCCTGGCCATCGCAAATCGCAACACCATCCCGCTGGAATTGGCTGCCTTGAGAATTTTGGCCGTACTGATGGCAATTCCGGCAGTCTACCTGTTTTATTCAGTCAAACGCTACTTCGGTTTCAAACGCGCCTTTGGGGTCGACCATTTTGACCCATCGTATCGATCCCTACCGTTTGTTAAAAAAGGTATCTTCCGCTTCACAAGCAACGGCATGTATACCTTCGGGTTTTTTCTGCTGTGGGTTCCGGGATTGTGGTATGGGTCAATTGCAGCACTGTGTGCGGCATTGTTTAACCATTTGTATATCTGGATCCACTATTATTCTACGGAATTGCCGGATATTAAAAGAATTTACGGTTAATTAATCCGACCGGTGCAACATCAAAATATTTTCGTCAGGTTTCAAAGGCCAAATAGGGCTATCTACTCTGGATTTCTTATTTTTCAGGCTGGCGTAATTAGGAGGAACAATGACTTTCGAAACAATCCGTGCCGTATTTGCGTGGTGTACCGTAATCAATATGGGACTGCTGCTATGGTGGTTGGTATTTTTCATCCTGGCTCATGAATGGATGTACCGCTACCACTGCAAATGGTTCAAATTGTCTGAAGAAAAATTCGATACCATTCATTATGCGGGGATGGCTATTTTTAAAATCGGAATATTCCTGTTCAACCTGGTTCCGTACCTGGCCATGCGAATCGTTGGTTGATTTTGGGTTGTCCGGCGGGAAATTGATTGGCCTGCACGCTATCATCGACTTTAGACGATCGGTCCGTGATCTAACATCGCTCTCGTATACCAGGGCCTCGATGGTGTTTTGCCCCGCTGCAGGCAGAACAAGGCGGTCGTTGCATGGGAAGCTGCAAATTTCTTGCTGCCAGGGGATGTTTCATTTCAATGGTAATATCAAGCTCGGCCGTTGATGCGGCCATTTCGGTTTCCGCATCTTCGGTGCTGATGGATTGCAATTGAATACCCATTTTCTGTAAGGCCTTACGGGTGGCTTTTGTCTATTATCCACTATCGCATATCATTTCTTGACCTCTCTGAGATTTAGGTTTATGAATAAATCCCCGTCTGCGTCCAGCTTGAAAATGGATAGCGACACCCACAATTATTCAATTTTTATTAGTTTATTCCGGCTTATCCGGGATAAATATTACAGGGAATTCATTATGGTATTTAACCACAAAAAGGCAGCAGATGATCAGCGGCCTTCCTGGGATGAGTACTTTATGGAAATGGCCGATACCGTCTCGAAAAGAGCAACTTGTGACCGGGGTAAAAGCGGCTGCGTCATTGTGCGTGACAAGCAATTGCTGGTGTCAGGGTATGTCGGATCACCGATGGGCTTTCCCCATTGCGATGAGGTCGGCCACCAGATGAAACAGGTCACTCACGAAGACGGCACCACCACGGACCACTGCATGCGTACGATCCATGCGGAACAAAACGCTGTTTGCCAGGCCGCCAAACTCGGTATCGCCATAAACGGCGCAACAATCTATACCCGCATGACCCCCTGTCGAACCTGCGCCATGCTGATTATAAACTGCGGCATCAAACGGGTGGTTTGCGAGCGCAAGTATCACGCCGGCTGGGAATCAGAGGACATGTTTAAGACAGCCGGCGTTGAACTGGATTACCAGTATGATGAGCTCCAGGAGTATTAAAACGTACCGGAATTTCTACAATTTATTGGAATCACAGTGCTTATTGTAGACATTGTCTTGGTAAGCCGCATGGAATGATGGAATAGTGGAATGCTGGAAGACTGGGTCGAATGGGCCGACAAAGGTCCATTCTAAAAAAAATGTTGTATCTACTTTTTATGATGATGCCCGTCAGACACCCATTTTCTGCTTTTACCCCGGAAAATACGCCGCTGCTACGAGAAAGCCAATACAAGTATATTCGTTTTGATTCTCTAGACCCACCATTCCACTATCCCAAAAACCCATGATTCCAATATTCCAGAATTCCAACATTCCAATTGGGGCGAAGCCCCTAACTTGTCCATATGACGGCCAATAATATTCACATCAGAGAAGCCGATTCCCACGATATTTCTCTATTATCCCATCTGATTCGGCAGGCCTACCGCGACGTTGCTGATAGATTCAATCTGACGCCTGACAATTGCCCCAAACACCCATCCAACTGCCATGACAAATGGATAGAAAACGATTTCAAGAGAGGGGTCGTTTACTATATCCTGGAATGCGACGACTCACCCATCGCTTGCGCGGCAATTGAAAAAGCCGAGCCCGGTCATTGCTATCTCGAACGTCTGGCAGTCACACCACCGCACCGAAACAGCGGTTTTGGAAAAGTGCTGACCAAGCATGTCTTTGCTGAGGCCCGAGCCTTGGGAGCGCGAAGTGTTGGCATCGGAATAATCTCCGAACAAACTGAATTGAAATCCTGGTATCGAAAAATCGGATTTGTTGAAAAAGAGACCAAACGATTTCCTCATTTACCCTTCCTGGTTGCTTTCATGACATATACGCTGACGAGCGACAATGATAAATCGAGTTAAGTCAATTAAGCGCCGGAAAGATAATTCGCAGCATACGAAAAAAGGAAGTAATGCCGAATATAGGCCTCGTCGTGGCAATGCGGAGCGAAGTTCCGCATATGTTGAAAAATACAACCGGTATTTACCGGATCGAGAATAATGCCATCGGGCTCGCGGTAAGCGGAATCGGGCCGAAAAAGGCCCGCCGCACAACGCAGCAAGTGTGCACCGGATCGCTAGGTTTTATGCCGGATTTGCTGATTAACGCGGGCTTTTGCGGTGCCGTACGCCATGACCTGAATATCGGGCATCTTGTCCTTGCGAATCTCATCGCTTATCGTGACCGGGAACTGCAGCTTGAAAATTCACCTGTTGAAAAAGTTGCCGCTCTTTTAGTAGGATCCGAATACCAGGTCGGTAAGCTGCAGACATTTAACTGGCCGGTTCTGTCCAGAGCCAGGGTGTCCGGCGCCACACTTGCAGTCGACATGGAGTCCTTTGCCATCGCACAAACAGCCGCAACGTATCAAATCCCGGCCTTAATTATTAAAGCTGTCAGTGATATTGTACCGCAGCACGCCGGTCTGTTCAGTCTGCTGTCCCTGGTGCGAAATTTAAAGATTAATACCAAAACGGCCCGGAACCGCTTAAGTATGGTCGTTAAAAAAATATTCGAAGAACAGAATCTATTTGACTAATTACTCCGCCCTGAAAGATAGCAATACCCGGTTAGGATAAAACATACTGGCCGTTTGAAACAGGTTAGAATGTTTTGATGTTATCCGGGCGGATTAATTACAAGAAACGCCTTTAAACCGGGGATAATGACATGACAGAGGACAATTTCACGGTCACGATCGAAGTCGTGCCGCCGACCGGCCCCGATGCCGCCCCCCTGCTGGCAGCATTGGAGCCGCTGGTCGACTTGGCCTTCGATGGATTCAGCGTCGCCACCAACCCGGTTGCCAAGCCGCATATGAGTGCCATGGCACTGTGCGCGCTGCTGCAGAAAAAAACAGGGAAACCGGCTGTATTGCACTGTACCACCCGCGACCATAATCGCCTGAGCCTCCAGGGAATGCTGTGGGGCGCGCGAGCCCTGGGGATCGAGACCGTTCTGATCGCCACGGGCGACTTCATCGCCCTGGGCGATCGAGCGCACACGACCAGCGTGCGTGATCTGGATGTGTTCGATCTGGTGCGTATGGCACGCGAGGCTGAGCTGCGCACCGGCGTTGTGTTCGACACCCACCCTGAATCAAACGGGCTGGAGAAGGCCGTGCGACGGCTGGCAAGCAAAGTCGAAGCCGGGGCTCACTTTGCGGTTACCCAGCCGGTGTATGACGAGGCGAGTGCCACTCAGCTGATCGAGGCGACGCAACACCTTAAAATTCCCATCATTCTGGGAATCCTGCCGCTGCGCACGCCCCGCCATGCCGAGTTTTTGCACCGCAAGGTCGCCGGCATTGCTGTACCGGAGCAGGTTCGCAACCGGATGCAGGGTGCCGATGATCCGGTGGCGGAAGGTGTGGCGAATGCCGGCGAGATGTTGGCAATTGCACGCAAGCATTTTGCCGGGGCCTGCCTGATGCCGCCCTTCGATCACTATGAGGTGTTGTTTGATATTCTGGCGGATTAATTAGGGTTTTAGATTCTGCATGAAGGCCAGGTCCTGTCGGCTTCGCTCGGCCATGCGGGTTTCCACCTCTTCTTTACCGAGCCCCATCAGAATCTTGTAAGCATTGTATTTGGTTTTGCAAAAATATATATCAAACGGCCGCTTCTTTTCATTGTCCCTGAATATTCGGATGCCGGGTATTTCATCTTTTTGAATATACTCATTGTCCGCATTTATCAGCAGCGGTTCGACGTCGTATTTGTTCAGCCAGGGGATGCAGGCCCCTTCCATTCCCAAAACCGGATCCATAATGGATCGAATCTTTTCAGTCACGCCGCCTACGGCCAGAATTATATCACCGGTCAATGAGCCGGTAATGCCGAAACGCTGATTCACCGGTTGTTTGATGTAATCCGATACCAGGGCAATGTCCATGGCCACCGAAGCACTGTCGCCTTCAACGCCTCCGTGCGCCTGAATATATTCCACATACATCTCATACCCGACATATGGCGCTCCGATATTGGTCAGCACCTTTTTGATGGAGGCTCTGACGTTTTGGGCGGCGGCCTTGGCAATGTCACCGATCTTGCCGGGTGCCACCACAGTATCGGCATTGCCGACATTGATCTGACAGTGAATCGGCAGCGGCTGACCGTACATCTGCCCGCTGGATTTTGAGTGTATGACGGCCAGACCGACCACATATCCGATGGAATCAGTCATCGAGCTGATATATTTTTTTAGGTATCGTTTATGTTCGCCGATCTCCTTGGAAAATCCCCCTTCCAAACTCAAGTGCTCGGCCAGCGCCTTGCGCACATGCAGCGGTTCAACCAGCGGCGCGCTGTCCAAGACAGCTTCAAACTCAGCTGATTTTATAACCCCGTTGATCGGTCGCAATATACTGCTCAATTTTCCGTCCGAACTACGACAACGCAGTTCCTTGGCAATTTCCAGCACAGCGGCTTTTGAAAATTCACGCACGGTCAGCTTAAAATCCGGCGGCAGGCGTCGACCATAGATATGCTCACTGCGCTTCCTGACGCTTTCGTATCCTTCTTTTTCAATAACCTCACCCCAGGCTTCTTTGAATTCCTCAGCAAGATTGTCGACTTCCTGTTTGACGTACTGGGCGATCTGCCTGACATTTTCCGGGGACTCGGGCACCGCACTTTCCATTTGGATGATTTCACCTTTATCTTCGATCCGGCTGAGAAAAGCGCCGTCGCCCTCTTCCTGCAGATATTGCAGGGTATCATGATTGCAGCAGGCCACTATAATGTTGTCGGCCTTTAAATGATTCTCCGACCGATCCGCCGCGCCGCTGCCGGTGCTCCGGCCGCCTTCGAGGATATATTCTTTGTTTTGCATAATCTCCAGCAGATCCGCCATATAGCCGACTTTGATCAATGTTTTTAACTCATCAATATAGATGATCGGTGCTTTGGCATGCGCACCCAGGTATGCTCGTTTATGGCAGGGCGTCTGAAGATTTCCCGATTGATATGGGTCATGCCGGAAACCGCCCTTCATATTTCTGGCACTGGGCTCAGATACCCGCGACATCAGGTCCTTGTCCTTGCGCGGATCATACAAAACCTCCGGGACCATGTCCTGCAAGTGTTTGACATCGTTTTGGGTACCGCCATTGGATTCGCGCTGGATTTTCTCCTGGGCCCGGTGATTGTTTTCCTGCATGTGCATAAAAATGGATCCCATTCCGGTAAGCCCGGCCGCTATAAACGCGGGCGGAAAATAGAATCCGGCAGCCACTCCCAGACAGGTCGCGCAGATCAACGCAATTTTAACCTTGCGGGCTGATTCAATCTGGTCGGTAAGATTGAATTCATCCAGGTTGTTTCTGGCAACTTCGATGGCCGATATGATATCCGACAACACCTTATCCGCCCTGGTAGGATTCTCATAGGCAAAGCGAATGTGATTGCGGTCCTTGCCCGGATACGCCACGATGGCTTCATTGGATTTCAGGTAATCGCCAATGGATATGTCCAACACCTCTTTGAACATGTTGGCCAGCATGGATTTTCCGGTCCCCGGCCGTCCCACCATCAATATGTGTCCTTTGTTCTGGGCAATTTTTCGGATGGCCCTTTTGGCACGCTCCTGGAAGATGACACAGTCAATGGGATCCTGGGGAAAATTTATTTGCGAGGTATCAGTAAAACTGCCAAGATTCGTTTCCAGACTGGCGGGATAATCCAGCAATTCTTTAATCCAAAGGTAGTCATTTTCTTTGTAATCATTAGGCATTGTTATACCCGTTGATGGAATCCAGCAAATAAAACCGGCCGGAATCAGTGATAAAGCCGTGTTTCGCAACCGCGGCATATACATCCGGCAAATTCTTGCGCAGCGGTTCCAGGGCTCTTAAATCATGCAAAACTGAAATGTGGGTGAACGTCCGATCGTCCTTGTCGTCGTCAGCGAGCATATAATTAAGCGATATTCCGATCTGCAGGTAGTTCAGGATCGGTTTAATCAAATTCCGGGAATTGGATCCCGTATTGTGTGTTTTGAGCACATCCTGGTAAATTGCAGGAAGCGGTGACTTGGCATAATCGATTTCCAATTTTTTATTAAAAAATAGCTTGATCGGATTTGCCTCCCCGCCGGTACACAGTTCAAAGACTTTGCAAAGGCTGGGATTCGCTTTAAGCGACTGCTCGAGCAGAAACATGTGCTTTAGCAGATGGTTATCAGTTATGTAAAATTCGACTTGATTAAGACTCGTCAGCACACAGGCTTTGTGTTCTTTACCATTGTTATATGAAAAAAGGCGATAGGAGACGGCAGGGTTATAAGACTGAAAATCAAATCCGCGCAGCTCATACAAACCCTCGGCGACATATGCTTTATTGAGAATGACGCCGACGTCTTTTGCGATAGATTTACCCAGGTATTTGATTTTTTCCTCGATGCTGCCCTGCAGCTTCAAATATGAATAATTGCCGCCGATATCTTCACAGATACCAACAATTTGAAAAATATTAGGCGGGTCCAACAGGTCCAATTTTTTCGAGAAGGAATCGTAGGATTTCAGCTGATCATAAATTTTATTTAAATGCACCTCAAGTTCGGAATCTTTCATGGAGGGTATGCGCATTTTATAGCGTGAAACGATCACCTCCGGCGACAGCGAGGGGTTTTGTTTTCGCTTTTTCAAAAAGGCTGGCAGGGTTTTATGAATCGATTTCCGAATTTTTTTAATTATTCCCTGCATATAATGAATCTCGCCGCCGATTAATTTCTTTTTGACTTCAATCGAATGCGGATTGAGCAGGTAGCGGCCGATATCGGAAATTTTATATTCCTTATAGGGTCCATCCACCTTTTCACCAATCACCCCGCTCAGGTCAATATCTGAAATACGGCCTTCGGAGATAACCCATATATCTTTGTTATTGTGCGATAAATTGCAATTGCAGGCGGTTGACAATGCTGATTATCCTTTATGTCGGGTTTACAAAATATTTCGATGATGTATCAAAGCAGCTGAATCGATCAATGGGCCCACCGCAGCAAACAGGCGCATGGCGATCCCGTATGCGGCGGGTTGAGCTGTATATTGTATATTCTATATCGGTACTTTTTAGATATTCTTGATAAAAGAAGCGGGTGCGTTATTTAAATTGAAATACAATCTGAAACTGTGTTAATTAATCCGCGGTTGGCATAAACCAAGTATAAACGATTCCAATATGGAGAAGGGAAAATGGCCGAAATCAATCCATTTAGAGCCTGGCGATATAACGAAACGCTGATGAAAAACATCAGCGATTTGACGTCTCCACTTTTTGATGTGGCTTCCGAAAAACAGAAGGCCGCCCTTTACGGCAATCCTTTCAACAGCATCCATCTTTCGATTCCCTGCGGTGAGCGCCCTTCGGAGAATGCGGCCAGGATTTTACAACAATGGCGGGATGAGGGCCGCATCCAACACGATTCCGAACCCGCAGTTTATGTTTATTATCAGTATTTTCGATTGCCGGGCGACCCCAAACAATATTGCCGCAAAGGTTTTATTTGTAAAATCAGAATTTATGACTGGGATGAAAATGTTATTTTGCGGCATGAAAATACCATGCCCCGATCCGTCAACGAGCAGGTGGCATTACTGGCCGCAACCCGGTTGAACGTAAGCCCCACCCATGGTCTCTATACGGACAAAAACTTTGAACTCGAAACTGACATGGATCAAAGCATGCAGCGACCTATCTGCCAAACCGAAAGCTACCAGGGCACATGTGATGTGTTAAGTGTCATCCGCGCGCCTCGAATCATCGAACACTTTGTAAACCTGATGGCTCACAAACAGGTGATTATTGCTGACGGTCACCATCGATATGCCGGATCGTTGGCTTACATGAAACAGCAGAGGGCGGCTAATCCGGCTCATACCGGCCAGGAGCGCTATAATTATCATTTAATGTGGCTGACCAACACGGAAACTGAAGATTTGAGGATTTTGCCGACCCATCGCCTGATTAAAGGTATAGAAAAATTTGATGAAACTGCCATCATGCAAAAATTCGACCGCCATTTCACCGTCAAACCGGTGCCAAATCCCGACCACATGGATGAGATCATTGCCGGGAAAAAATGGACATTCGGCCTCATTTTCCAGGACAATGCCTATCAGGTCAGCCTGAAGCCTGAAGCCCACCGTGAAATGGAATGGAATTTCCCGGACAACATCAAAGCGCTGGACCTCACGGTATTGCACTATTTTATAATTCAGAAAATTATAGGCATAACGGGCAAGGATCAAAGCGATTCTGATCGGATCGAATTTGAAAGAAGTTTTGCCGCCTGTCTGACGAAAGTGATCCGGGGAGCCTGCCAGCTGGCGTTGATTACCAATGAGGTGTCGATTGGCGATGTTAAAACCGTATGCCGCAGCGGCTGTACCCTGCCGCAAAAATCCACCTATTTTTGGCCCAAAGTGATCTGTGGATTTGTCTTTAGCTCTCTTTAATTCATTGCGGACGGCCGATGCCCCCGTTCGGCGGTATCATGGGCGGATTTATTAGAATCTTATATATAAAGTTTTTGCCCTCCAGAGTCGGGAACAAAGGAATAAGTCTTATTTGATCGAAACAGCATGAAAAAAATTGGTAATATTATTAGCGTCCGGCCGTTCATGTTGGGCAAATATGGCTCCGCTTAACTGTGAGCCATGACCTGCGAGTCTTCCAGCATGATCTCCATCTGCGCCAGGTCCACCTCGGATATGTGCAATGACTCGGCTTCGGCTGTCGCCACCAGGACCAGCGCCGGGTCTTCAACCATGCCGATTCCCAGTTTCAGACAGGCTTTGTCGGCCAGCCTCACCAAAATTTGCAGCATGTCCTTAGAATCAAATTCCTCGCTGTGATGATCCCGCACAATGTTACAGTATTTTTCCGGCAGATTCCAGTGCACCATCAGCGAGTACCCATGGTTGGCATGCAGGCTGTTCATGGCCTCGAGCAGCAGGGCATTGGAGGGCTGAATGTCAAGATCATCTGAATGCTTGAGATCATCGATGACGGTTAAAATGAATAGCTTGCCGACATCGTGCAGCAGACCGCCAAAAAAGGCCTCATGCGCCAGACCGTTCAGACCGCACTTTTTGGCCAGCCAGTTTGATCCCATGGCGCAGCCAAGTGAATGTCGCCAGAGTGTGCGCATAATGTCATGCACAAAGGGATCTTTGGAGCGAAAATTATTTTCATGGGTAACCAGCATCACAATATTGGAAACCTCATTGATTCCAAGACGCACAATCGCATTGCGCACCGTGGCAACCTGGTTCAGGCCTTTGTAGAATGAGGAGTTTGAAACACTCAGCACCTTTGCCGTCAGCGACTGATCACTGACAATCAGCCTCTCAACCAGGCGAAGGTCCGGTTCTTTTTTGGCAATTTCCTGCTGGATTCTCAAGGCCGTGGCATCAAACACGGGAAGCCGGGTGTTGCTGGATGCCAACTGCTCGTCGATGATTTCGATAAAAGATTCCTGCTGATCCATAATTATCCTTCCAATAAGCGCCGCAGTTCCGGCAGGGCTCTGGGTTTCTGCAAACGCGGCAGACTGCGAAGTATTTCATCAATGGTCGTTAAACCGGCAGCCGCCTTGACGATGCCATCTTCCAGCAGTGTCACAAGACCGGTGGATTCAATGCTGATGAGTCGAATTTCCTGGCTGGTTTTTTGATCGATAATTGCATTGCGAACCTGTTCGTCCAGAATGAGCAGTTCAAATATACCGATGCGTCCGCTGTAACCCGTGTACTGACATTGGCCGCAACCGTGCCCTTTGCGAAATGCCGCCCCTGTGATATCTCCGGGTGCGTATCCGATTCGCTGCAGATCAGCCGGGCTCGGTTTGTAGGCCACCGCACAAATGGGGCAAATCTTCCTCAAAAGTCGCTGGGCCATGACGCTAACTACGGTTGAGGATATTAAAAACGCTTCTATATTCATATTCAGCAGTCGAACCAGTCCACCGATACTGTCCTCGGTGTGGAAGGTTGTCAGCACCTTATGCCCCGTCAGAGCAGCCTGAACAGCAATTTCAGCCGAAAAATTATCGCGGATTTCTCCGATCACAATAACATCCGGATCCTGGCGCACAATATGACGCAGCGTTTCCTCGAAGGTCAGGTTGATTCGGGGATTGATGGAGCATTGCGCAATCCCCTCAATAATATACTCAACCGGCTCCTCGGCCGTTATTATGCTGGTTTCGGGTGTATTGATATGGTTTATGCAGCTGTAGACGGTGGTGGTTTTCCCCGACCCGGTGGGTCCGGTAATGAGAATGACACCGCTGGGCATATAAAGCGCATCCTCTTTGAAGCGATCCTCCATCCTCTGGGATAATCCGACATCTTCAATATTGATCAGCACCCCTTTACGGTTTAACAACCGCATGACGATCTTTTCACCGTGCACGGTCACGTAAAAAGAAACCCGCAGATCAACCTGTCCCCCGGGATAATCAAAATAAAAGCGCCCTCCCTGATGTCGCCGCTTCTCGGTGATATCCACGTCACACAGGACTTTGACGCGATTGGTGAGCGCCGGCAGAATATTTATCTGAAATTCCTGGAATTTAATTAAGACGCCATCCTGTCGAAAACGGACGCGCATAGTTTCTTTCATGGGTTCGATATGAATGTCGCTGGCATCCCGTTCAATTGCCGCCAGCAGAAGGTCATCGACCAGTTTGATGATTGAGTTTTCATCCGACGGTGAGATCTTCTGTCGCGAAGCACCGGTCAGACACCTTCTAACCGCCCGTTTAATTGAGCTTTTACGCGCAATACCCGCGATGAACTTATCCCCGAATACCTGCTTGACGGCCTCGAGATCATTACGGTCCAAAGGATCGGCAAAAGCGATGACAAGGCCGCCGTCCTCCTTGTGTATCGGAATGACATCGTGCTTATCGTACCATCTGGAATTAACTTTGCTGAAAAGTTCCGGGTCTATTTCACTGAACTCAGGTTCAAGCTGCGGAAAACCCATTTGCAACGACAGAACTTCAATTAAAGAGTGTTCATCGATCAGGCGACGGTCCAGCAGAATTTCACCAAGCTTTTTGTGGTTTATATCTTCACTTTGAATCTTTAAGGCGCGCTGAACATCTTCAAATGGAATGTATCCCAGCTCAACCAGGAGGCTGCCGATACACATCGGCACCCGGCTATGTCGCACCGTATCTTTAATTTTGTCGTCGTCGATATAATTGAGCTCTTTCAGGACCTCCAACATCGGCCGGGGCGTTTCTATCTTGGAAAGCACGCGCGCGGCATAGTCAACCTGCTTGTCAGTTAACATTTTTTCCCGCAAAAGCAGCTCCACGATTTGACTACTTCGACCGACATCTTCCGGCAGCGGGAATTCATTTGGTGCTGAAACTATTGAATCCATTGGTCAACAACCTTTTAGGTTTGTATGCAAAGCAGCTGTAGGCACTGCCTAAATTTATAAGGATGATATCGACCATTTATAAGAATACTTTAGATCAAGCTGATTAGTTTCCATCCGTAAATGACAAATAGGGCATGACACTTAGGGTGCGTCAGGAGCCCTTTGCGGATTATAAAACAACCGCACGGTATTTGCTTCAGGTGCTTTGACACTGACCCGATCACCCGAGGCAAAAATCATATAGCCGAATAATTGGCCGCCCGGGCCACGGATTTCAAGAATATCATCTGGATCGAAGCGCGGATTAAGCCCCAAACGGTTGAGGACTTCGGCAAGTTTATCCGCATCCTCAATCATGATCCAGTCACCGTGAACCGCCACGGTTTTATCATCACCGATGGGATCAAAAACCACAATTCGGGTGCTGTAATAAATAAAGTATTTCTCCCAGCTGCCCTGCAATTGGGCAAGCGTCAGGCGGGTGGATTGGGAAGACGGTCTCCTGGTTTCGCCATATTGCGAGCGGCTCAGCAAAATCAGGACCAGCAAAATGGCGGCAGCTCTAATGTACGGGAGTCCGCTCATAGATTTAATTTTTGCGGGTCATTCGAAGCAGAAAAATAGCAATTTCTTCGGCGCCGGAACGCAATATTTTCTTTTGTACCCGGATATTAAACCAGGTTTCCATTTGTTGATAGAAATTCTTGCTGACCCTTCTCATCTCGCCGGCCAGAATCACTTCACCGTCAGGGTACAACAAGCTTTTAAACAGGTTTAACAACGGCTGCAAATCATCATTTTTATAGGTCACCTCGGAGGCGACAATATAATCAGCGGTATCCTTCAGCTGCGGACGATTCCAGTCCAGCTCCCGGACGGGCAATTGCGGGCAGCCATTGACGAGAGCATTGGCGCTTGCAAACTGGAGGGCATCGGGGTTGGATTCGGTTAGCGTAATGTTATGCCCGAAAGAGGCGGCAACGATACTTACCAATCCGGTTCCGGCACCGATTTCGATAATTTTATTGGTTGAGTCCACCGGCATCTGCGCGAGATAGCCGGCCAGCACCCAGGAAGCCGGCCAGATTTTGGCCCACAAGGGAAATTCAGTAAAAACGTCCCGGGTATTGATAAATCTGGTCAAATCTTTGGGCAGCAGCACTTGAAATTTGCGCCCGTTGATCACCAGCTCACTGGTGGTGGTATCGTACGCCTTATGAAATGACTCCAGAGAAAACATTAGTCTGCCCTAATTTATATTAAGTTAAAATATCCTTCACCCGTAACCGTCTGCCTTCTACTGTCAACCCTTTGCCTTAACCCCTGCGCCGTGCGCCTATGCCATGCGCCTGTCGGTTCATCCAGCATTCGGCATCTATTTTTTTTTATACACATAGCGACATTCTGCCATCGGGATCAGCACACCGGTTTCAACCGGCAGGGTTTCGTGGCAGCCGGTGATGAAAAGGCCCCCTGGAGCCAGGCAATTTAGGATAGATTCCAACGCTCTAATTTGATCCTCTTGCCGGCAATATGTCAAGATATTATTGCGCAAAAAGATGATGTGAAATACCGATCCGGGCGATTCGGTCAGCAGATGGCCGGTTTCCCAGTGGATATCGCCTTTTAGCTCCGCTTTGATTTCAAACAGCTTTGAACCTTTGCGGCTTTCAAAAAAGCCGGTGCGCACAACAGCTGCAACTTCTCGTAAACTGCTGCGGTTATATATTCCGCTGCGAGCCCTTTCGATGTATTGAGGATGCCGGTCAGTGGCCAAAACTTGCAACGGCGGCAATGATTCAAAACGGGTTTTTAAACGCTGCCAGACGATCTTAAAACTGTACACTTCCTCACCGCAGGCACAACCCGCCGACCAGGCACCTATCTGCAGCCGATTCTTGGCGATGATATCCGGCAGCCACCGGTTTTCAAGCATTTGCCACAGGTGTCGATCGCGAAAAAACCGGCTGATGGAAACCGTCATCAGCAGCTCGCATTCATAGCGGCTAGCGGCCTGATGTTCCAGCAGGTTCAGATAAGCGACGATATCCCGGCAGCCCATTCGCTGCATGTGACGGTGAATTCGCTTTTTAATCCCTTTTCTGACCTTGCGATAGCCGGCCCAGCAATAACCCAGGTGCTCTAAGAGCGCTTTAAATTGTGCATCGTCCATGGCTATGGTTTAACGCCAATTGAGTCAATAATCAATCGGGGACTGTTGCCAAATATCGCTCGGATTATTGCTTTGCGGCACAATCCGAACCAGCGCGGGTGGAATCTGCTCCCTAGGATTCTGGGTACTACAGTGACAGCTCAAATTCAATGCGCAAAGTCAAGGAAAGATGATTTAACCTTGAAGGATTAACCCTGAACCGGTGAACGCCAGCAACAAATATTTTCTTTTCTAGTCTTGTATCCCTTAATTCGGTCATTATATTTAGATCATTTAAGACGCAGATCAGCAAAAAGGGAGGGAAGAATGTCCGAATCCGATTTCTATGATGTAATTATTATTGGGGGGGGACCCGGTGGGCTCACGGCCGGCATTTATTCGATGCGCGCAGCCTTAGATACAGTAATGATTGAAATGACGGCTCCGGGCGGTCAGGTGAACAACTCCGATTCTGTCGAGAACTGGCCCGGAGACGAGCACATCGGCGGTGCCGAACTGGCCATGAAGTTTTCGCTGCACGCCCAGTCCTATGGCCTGGAAGTGCGTTCGGACGAAGTCATAGACTTGGAACCGGGTTTGGACTTCCACACAGTCAAACTCGCCGACGGCAGTACCCTGCAGTCCCATGCGGTTATATTAGCTACCGGCGGCAACCCGCGCAAACTGAATATTCCGGGCGAAGATGAATTATACGGCAAGGGCGTTTCCTACTGCGCCGTCTGCGACGGCTTCTTCTTCCGCGATAAAACGGTGGTGGTGATCGGTGGCGGTGACACTGCTGCTGAAGAGTCGCTTTACCTGGCGAAACTGGCCAAGCAGGTTTATCTCGTCCATCGCCGTGATGCCCTCCGGGCGGGAGCCCTGTTGCAGCAGCGGGTGAAAGCTGAATGCAAAATTGAAATACTTTGGAATTCGGTGGTTACCGCCATCAAGTCCGATGACAGCGGTGTTGCGGCAGTTGACCTTCAAGATACCCAGACTGGAGAACAACGTGAACTGGCCACCGATGGTGTTTTCATCTTCATCGGTTTTAATCCCAACAACCACTTGGTTCCAGCCGGCACCAGGATGAATGCCGATGGCTATGTGGTAACCGACGATAAATGCGAAACCAACAGCCCCGGCATTTACGTCATTGGTGATTTGCGGGAAAAATATGCCAGGCAAATTGTCCTGTCCGCGGCCGACGGTTGCACATCCGCGCTGGCAGCTGCCCACTATGTCGAGACCCGCAAAACTTCCGAAGTCTGTGAATTGCCTCAGGAACTGCAGGATCTGGCCTCATAGGAATGGCGAATCCTCAACGCTTTGTGATAAAATTCCTTATCCTGGCGGCCATGTTGCTGGGCTTGCCGCTGATCGGAACACTGGTTGCCGGATTCCCGACTGAACGCTATCTTGAATTCCCTCCCCAAACCCGCTACGTTCAACATGCTTCGTTCTCGGGACCCGCTTTTTTTGTGATGGCCCTTGTGATTGTCGCCGGTGTTCTTCCGCCGGTGATCAAAGGAATTCAGTCGTACCGGCAATCTCCCCTGCCGACCGAGGCTTCTCAGTTACATCCCTTTGCCTGGTGGGGCTGGATTGGTATCGTCACCGGCATGACCGCCTGGTTTCTGGCCTGGACCCGTTTTGCCTGGTTTGCTGAATTTCAGCCCCATACTTTCAGCCCGTTGTGGTTTTCATATATCCTGGTGGTCAACGCACTCTGTTTGCGCCGCACGGGAGGATGCCTGATGACGAATCGGCCGGGATTCTTCCTGCTGCTGTTTCCGGTCAGCGCCGCTTTCTGGTGGTTTTTTGAATACCTGAACCGTTTCGTTCAAAACTGGTATTATGTCGGCGCAGCATTCAGCCCCTGGGCCTATTTCTGGTATGCCACCCTGCCTTTTTCAACGGTGTTGCCGGCGGTGTTAAGCACCCGGCAATACCTTCTGGGGGCTGGCTGGATCAGACGGGGCTGTGCCCGGACCCGACCGATTGAACTTTCGCACCCCCTTCCCCTGGCCGCAGGCTGCCTGGTGTTGGCGTCAGCCGGCCTGACCTTTATCGGTGTCCGACCCAACTATTTGTTCCCGTTTCTATGGATCTCCCCGCTTCTGATAATCATCAGCCTGCAAACATTGCTGAAAGAGCGTCATCAATTTTCGAAAATGGCTGCTGGAGACTGGCGTGGTGCGCTAGCAGCTGCACTGGCCGCCCTTATATGCGGAGGTTTCTGGGAAATGTGGAATTATTTCAGTCTGGCGAAATGGGAATACAGCATTCCGCTGGTTCAGCGATTGCATATTTTTGAAATGCCGCTGCTGGGCTATGCCGGGTACCTGCCCTTTGGACTGGAGTGCGCAGTCATCGGCGATATGCTGGGAACGCTGTTTAAAAAAGGTTCCCCGTTAGGAGGTTCCAGGGTTCAAGGTTAGCTAGTTTCGATCCGGAAAACCGCAATCATTTTCAGCATTCCCCTTGACAGACAGAATTAGATTCAATATGAGTGATTCAACACGATGGCACCATGTGGCATATTAACCGGGGAACGGGTAAAAAGGGCCGGCCGATAACATCCGGACACATTACCGGGTGAACCGGATTAAAACAATACCTGTATATCAGAAGCGGTCTCCTGAATACCGACTCAAATCAGGCACCGCGATAAGTACACATGATAACTAAAATAACGATACCCGGGATGGAACTACCAGATAAGTGTTAGCGCCATGACAAAGAATATAGGATTCGTTTCTACTCGATTTGCCGGTACGGATGGCGTGTCCTTGGAATCCAGCAAGTGGGCGGATGTTTTAAAACAGAATGGGTATTGCTGTTTCTGGTTTGGCGGTGAAGTCGACCGCAATCCTGAAAATTCTGTTCTGGTGCCGGAGGCACATTTTAAACATGAACAGGTACAGTGGATCAACGCCCAGGTGATCGGCAATAAAGGGCGAACTCAGAGCGTCACTGGTGCCATTCATGATATGCGCTCCTTGCTGAAATCCGAGCTCCACGATTTTGTCAATCAATTCAATATTGATCTGATCATCGCCGAAAACACCCTGACCATCCCGTTGCATGTGCCCCTGGGGCTGGCAATAACGGAAACCATTGCCGAAACCCAGTTGCCCACAATTGCCCACCACCATGATTTCTATTGGGAAAGAGTGCGTTACTCGATAAATGCAGTCAGTGATTACATTCGCATGGCGTTTCCGCCGAATTTACCCAATATCAGACACGTGCTGATAAACTCCGAAGCCCAGGAGCAGCTGGCACATCGGACCGGTATTTCCTCAACCATAATTCCGAATGTTCTGGACTTTGAAAATCCTCCGCGGATCAGCCAAAAAAGAACCCGGATTTTTCGCGAATCCATCGGTCTTGACCCGAGCGACCGGATGATTTTGCAACCCACCCGCATCGTTCAGCGCAAAGGAATTGAGTTTGCCATCGAACTTGTTAAAGAGCTTGGGGATCAGCGTAACAAACTGGTTATATCCCACGAGGCCGGTGATGAAGGGATGGAATATGCCGAATGGTTAAAAGAGCATGCCTGCGATCATGGGGTCGATCTGCGACTTGTATCGATTCGGATTGACGATCCGTTAAACAAAAATAATGGTAGCGGCACTGCAAATTATTCTCTCTGGGATGTTTACCCATATGCGGATTTCATTACGTTTCCCAGTCTCTACGAAGGCTTCGGCAATGCGTTTCTGGAAGGCATCTATTTTAAAAAGCCTATTTTGATCAACCGTTATGCCACGTTTGTGCGGGACATAGAGCCATTGGGGTTTGACCTGGCTGTCATGGACGGATATTTATCAAAAAAAACCGTCCAAAATGTTGCCGAACTGCTAGAATCATCGCAGCGCACAGATAAAATGGTAAACGATAACTATCAGATTGCCGCCCGCCATTACTCTTACTCAGTGCTGCGCAACCAGCTGACGGCCATCATCAGAATGTTTTTCGGCGACGACGTCGAGCCCTTGACCGCCAAGGCGCTCGACTCCGCTGACGAGCGTAATTTGTATTTTGATCAGCAGGTGGTTATGTACAAACGTGATGACATCAGCAACTGCCGGGTAATAAACTAATCATGCCCTTTGTAACAATTCCCGGATTGAAGGGTAAGGTGTACGTTCCCCAGGCACCGGATGGGTGCTTCAAAAAACATCCCTGTGCGGCGTGTTTTTCCTGCCAGAATTGCAGCGACGACCGTTGCCGGGTATGTCTCAGCCAGCGAAACTGCCGACGTAAAATTCAATTGTTCATAAATGAACAACGCTCATTGAATAAAGCAGGGAATTGATATAAAATAGCACCAACTCAGAAATGAGCAACGATCGGCCTGCGGATCCTGCGCCCTTCGTTATTCTCAAATATGGGAAAAAGAAACCATGGTCGATTTGGACCAGCCCCAAAATGAATGCTGTTCCAGTGGCAGCACTTGTTGTCCGACGGAAAAACAAAATGGACTTCAACCGTTTGTCATGGCGCCGGCCTCCGACGGGGTGTGCTGTGGCTCACCGCCCGGGCCGCAAAGCAGCCCTTATGAGAAAGCCGGTTACGAGCTGCAGAGCTTTGTCGATTCTTTTTTCGACACACCCATCGGGCCGGTTCCCAGGGTGAAAACCTGCCTCGAGCGATCGGATGTTAGGGGCACCCTCAGCGCGCGCCTGGGAATAAAGGGAGACCAATATAAAATAGCTCCCGGGCTTTACGGTGTCGGAGAACCCGGAGCGGACTCCCCGGTTTTGGTTACCGCCAACTACAAACTCACCTTTGACACCCTGCGTCGGGAATTGACTTCTTTTAATGGTTGGATCCTGGTTATTGACACACGCGGCATCAATGTTTGGTGCGCGGCGGGCAAAGCGCTCTTCTCCACCCGCGAAGTGGTGCATCGGGTAACACAAAGTCGGTTAAACACTGTGGTGCGGCATAAAAAAATTATCTTGCCCCAGCTGGCTGCAACCGGCGTTTCAGCTGTTGCGGTTAAAAAGGAAAGCGGCTTTGAGGTTCTCTGGGGTCCGATCCAGGCCCGGGACATTCAACAATTTGTCGCAGACGGCTGTAAAGCCGGGCAATCGATGCGGCGAGTGACGTTTACCCTGCCGGAACGTGCTGTGCTGGTGCCGGTGGAGCTTGCTCATCTGCCGAAACCGACCACCTGGGTGCTGCTGGCTGTTTTTTTGTTGTCGGGTATCGGGACCGGTTTTTTTTCATTTAATGCGGCCTGGAGCCGGGGCTTGATAGCGCTGACGGCTTATGTCGCCGGTATTCTGAGCGGGGCGGTGGCGGCACCCATTTTGCTGCCATGGATTCCGGGACGTGCTTTTGCCCTGAAAGGCACGCTCACCGGAATTGCTGCCGGTCTGGCAGTGGCATTGACCTTCAGAAACAGTTTGAGTTGGGTGGAAGCGACAGGGCTGATATTTTTCACTATGGCGATAAGCTCTTATCTGGCTATGAATTTTACCGGTTCGACACCATATACCTCGCCCTCCGGGGTCGAAAAAGAAATGCGCCGCGCCATCCCGCTACAGGCAGCAACGGCTTTGATAGCGGTGGTGGCGTGGGTCGGGGCGGCTTTCGCCGGTTAAGAACGGCGCCTTTGGCAGACAAAAGTGAAATAAGGCGAAGAAATGGATGACTTTAGATATTTGTCAGGTGTGACAACGCTGCAACTTGAACCCGAGGCCTGTGTGGGTTGCGGCATGTGTGAAAACGTCTGCCCCCATGGAGTTTTTATACTGGAAGGCAAAAAAGCTGTAATCCGAGATCTTGACGGATGCATGGAGTGCGGGGCCTGTGCCCTGAATTGCCCGACCGATGCCATCCGCGTAACGCCTGGAGTCGGCTGCGCATCCTACATCATTCAGACCTGGATTAAGGGCAGGGAGGCCGCTGCCTGCGGCGGGGCTGACACCTGAAACCCGACACCTGAAACCTAAAATCTGTCTTCCGTCCTCTGCCGCCTCATCTGACTTCTATTTTTTTCCGACTTCCGCATTCCCGCTTCCGAATTCCTTTATCTGTCTCCCGACAGCCGATCCCAGGCAGACCTGGCTCTCGCCTCCCCGGCATTCTCCCCGGGCTTGCTATTATTGCCCTGGGCCGGTGGACGAACACCTCGTAGTCGTGCAATTCTTTCCGCTAGCGGCGGATGGGTTGAAAATAAACTCATCATACGCTTGCCGGACAACGGATTGACAATAAACATGTGGGCTGTTGAGGGATTGGCGTCCATCGGCAACCGTTTGGAATAAGCACCCAGTTTTTCAAGCGCCTGGGCCAGACCTTCCGAATGTCCGGCGAATCTGGCACCGGTAGCATCCGCCAGGTACTCCCGTGATCGGGATATGGCCATTTGGACAATCATCGCCGCCATCGGGGCGATAACGGACATCGCGATCAACCCGATAAAGCCGGCACCACCGCCCTCTTCATCATGGCTGCCGCCGCCGAAAATCGCCGACCAGCGCGCCATGGTGGCCAGCATCATAATTGCCCCGGCCATGGTCGCAGCAATGCTTCCGATCAGGATATCCCGATTTTTCACATGGGCCAGTTCATGGGCTAAAACACCAATGACTTCGTCGCGATCCATAATTTTTAGTAACCCCTCCGTGACCGCAACGACGGCGTGCTCCGGATTTCTGCCGGTCGCAAAGGCATTCGGGGCTTCCTGAGGGATAACATATAATTTCGGCATGGGAAGCCCTGCTTGTTGCGTCAGGCGTTGAACCATCTCGTAAAGCTCGGGCGCTTGATCGGGCGTCGCTTCACTGGCACGATACATTTTCAGCACCAGTTTATCGGAGTACCAGTAGCTGAAAAAATTCATTCCAGCGGCAAAAATCAGGGCAATGAACATTCCCTGCCGACCACCCAAAAGCTGGCCAACCCAAAGTATGAGGGCCGTCATGACTGCCAGTAAAATTGTCGTCCGAATCTGATTTCCCATGGATGATTCCCTTTCATTGGTTTTCATAAAACAATCTACAACCTTGGATGCGCAATTTCCAGGGCGGATTAATTCAAATATAAAACCCATCCTAAAAAAGGCAACAAATTAATCGGTCCCTGAATTTTAAAGCAACAATCATCGCCCCAAGTTATTTACGGTAAATTTATCTCGAACTTTGCCGGGGGCTAGCTGCACGCAAAATTCAGGTCCTAGTTCTGATTTATCGGCAGCCGAATAAATCGCCTAATCTTTCAGAGACTGAATTGGAGTCAATTGAGGCAGCGCAAAGGTTAGTCAAAAAACCGCCAACAAAAAAATATTAGACTTATCTTCTGAATAAAATTTATTAAATAAATAAAATTAACCATCCGTCCGCAATCAGTTACTAAATGCAATTTAGCAAATAATTTCAACTTTTTAGCAGATTTTTATTGACATATTTTCTGTTATATTTTACACCCATCCATGACGATATACAGTTATATAGACATTGGAATTGGCATAAAATGTGACCCAGATTTAACAATTGAGCGGTACCCGTAGGCAATTATTCCTGATCGAGAGCGCTGATAATCGGAATCTGAAAAACGACATTTATTCAAGTTAACCTCCCAGGGCATGAGGCTGAAACATGGAACGCGCCAAAAAAAAGTTTCCAATTATCGAGTTAAACTCCGACGTTAGCCGCCAGGAAAATGCAAATAAACGGACTGCCGCTGTTGCCGGGCGCAAAACCCACGCCATTGGCCTGGAAAATGCTCCTGACGCCGTCCGCAAGCAGTCCTTGAATGAGAAACAGGCGGCTGCCAAGAAGGTCGATAAAACTCAGCTCATCAACAAACTGAATTTTACCAATTTCCAGGACGGCACCGTTCTTATAAATTTCAGCCACATAAAATATGATAAGGTCATTACCCTCAGAGCCGCTCCACAACCCTGCATGGGAGATCTTGTGGACTGCCTGTGGGCGGAAGCCAATTACACAAGCCATATAACCCAATCTTACGAATTCAGTAATCTTTTAATCGCCAACGGTCAAAAATTGCTGAAGGTGGATGCGGAATTGGTCAAAATTGACCAAGAGGGCATCAGCCTTCTTCTAACGGATGAGTGTTATGAAATCAGTTCCCGCAGAGTCAGGCGCCATAGCTGTGAAGGTATAAAGGTGCAGCTGATGCAAAACAGCACGGTTTTCTCCGGCTCACTGATGGATTTTAACGGCTTTTCATTTCGCGTTAAACTCGATGCCGTCCCTCCCCAGACATTTGACTGGATGAATCCGGAGCAGCCGGTGAATATTGTTCTGTCGGATCCGGCGTTCACCTATTACTCCGGCGAGTGTAAAATTCTCAGACATACCCGCGGCCATCGTACAAGAAACTACATTCTGGAGCCGCTCAAGAAGGAAATCCAGCGTTTCAAACAAAAGGAATTCCGTAGCGAGCGTTACGAGTTAACGCCCTCGCCCAATATTGCATTTCAACATCCATTTACCAAAATGAGAGTCGATCTCAAGGTCGTGGATTTGTCCGGTTCCGGTTTTTCGGTAGAGGAAGACGAGCACAACACGGCTTTGCTGCCGGGTATGATTTTACCGGACCTGGTGCTGAATTTTTCAGACAGCTACCAAATCAAATGCACCGGCCAGGTGGTATTTCGTAAAACCATGATTGCCGCCAACGGTCAGAAGTGGATCAAATGCGGCCTGGCCCTGCTGGATATGGACATTCGCGATCACCTGAAATTGATCGCTTTGCTGCATCAGACTAAAGATAAAAATTCCTACATCTGCAACGACGTCGACCTGGACAAATTGTGGAATTTCTTTTTTGAAACCGGATTTATCTACCCCGATAAATATGCAGCAATTCAAAAAAATAAGAAGCAGATAAAAGAAACCTACGCCAAGATCTATACCCGCAATCCTCACATTGCCCGACATTTCATTTATCAGGACAAAGGCACCATTTTCGGCCACATGGCCATGCTGCGGTTTTATGAAAGTGCCTGGATGATTCACCACCATGCCGCCAAAAAATCAACATTAAACAAGGCGGGCCTGATTGTCCTGGATCAGATCGGACGCATGATCAATGACTCTCATCGCCTTTATTCTCTGCACATGGATTATATGATCTGCTACTACCGGCCGGACAACAAATTCCCCAGTCGCGTGTTTGGAGGCGCCGCTAGAAGCATCAAAGATCCCAAGGGCTGTTCACTGGACGGTTTCGCCTATTTACATTTCAAAAACCTTGCCCGGCCTCAGTCGCAATTACCCGCAGACTGGCAGATCAGTGAAACCCGGCCCGACGGTCTGCGGGACCTGGCAGATTTATATGATCATATATCCGGCGGCCTGATGCTGGAGGCAATAGATATGACGCCGGGAAAATTGGATTGCGACGAATTGAGCAAGGAATACAGTAAAGAGGGTTTAATCAGACAGCGTCAACTTTACTCACTGAAGAAAGACGGAATCCTGAAAGCAATCTTCCTGGTTAACACATCCAATGTCGGCTTAAATCTGTCTGATATTACCAATTGTGTAAAAGTATTTGTAACGGATTCAGAACAATTAGATGCCGATATTCTGCGGGCGGCCGTATCAGCTGTTGCAGAAATCACCGGAAAAGACGACTTCCCGACATTGCTTTATCCGGTCGCATATGCTGATGAACAAGGAATCAATTACGAAAAAATCTACAACCTCTGGGTCTGCAGCCTGCAATATTCAGACGAATACTTCAGATACTTAGGACGCCTGCTGCGGTTTATTTAGAACTGGTTTTAAAGCCTCATCTCGCATCCGAAACGGAATCTGACAGGAATCAGTCGGCAGTTTTCTGTCCCCGGCACCAAATCATCGGGCTATAGGTGAAACGGCGCTGGCTGGCAAAATAATCGGTATACTCCTGATAAAACTCCTGATAGCCTCCTTTAAACTCGTCAAAAGAAAATCCTGAATTCCTGCCGACAATTTCCACCTTTTTGGCAAAATTGAATGAATCTTTTTCTAACAAATTTCCAAAAATGAGGTTATGCGGCGTTACGTTGACATCAATATTCTGAAACCCCAGATCGAAAAGATAAGAGTAAAGTTAGATACCGACATAGGGGTCAAAGTTAAAATTGTTTTTCATAATGTTCATAAGTTGAACCAGGGTATTTTCCAGTCGCTGCGAGAGCCCGTAATTTCGCAGACAATTACAATCCAAATCTATCAAACACAGGGTACCGCCGGGCTTCAGGTATTGGGAGATATTTTTAACAATATCAAAACTGCCTTCAAGATAATACTCGAGTACAAACCGAACCCAGATAAAATCAAAGCGGCCCAGGTGATCGAGCGGTTCACGGATGTCGCTGACCACATAGTCAATGCCCTCATCGCTGTAATGTTTTTTGGCATAATCGACGCGTTGGCTGGCGATGTCAACACCGACAGTTTGCCCGTCAGGCTGAACGAGCCGGTTTAAATGAAACGTGGTCTTACCCGCCCCGCAGCCCAGATCCGCAACCCGCATGCCAGGTTTAATGCCGGCCCACAGGGCTTGCGCTTCAACCAGTGCTGCAACCGTCTTGATATCCAGCCGCAGGGCCTCTTCGTCACCTTCCATCAAATAACCATGATCGTGTTTCATGCAAACTCCCGGGTTCGCGTTGACAATGACAGCGTGAATGATAACTGTTCGAATTATAATGAAAATTATAATAGGGTCAGCCCTTTGTCAATCTTATATGTGCAAAAAATCTTGAAATAAATTAAAGTGCCTGCTAATTCTATCAGGTATCCGTCCGAAAACAGTATCTTACCAGCACGAACAGGAGCAAGGACAATGACCGAGCATAGAAACGACGATGACAATCGTGAAGAAAAAGAGGAGAGTTTTGCCGCGCTGCTGGACGCTTATAGTCCCGGCCTGGAAGCTGAGATTAATATTGGTGATAAAATTCGCGGCAAAATCATTTCCATTGGAAAGGACTCGGTTTTTGTCGATACCGGCTCCAAGATGGACGGCGTGGTGGATAAAGCCGAACTGCTTGATAAGGATAAGAAATTGGAGCTTGAAGAAGGTGACATGCTGGAGCTGTATGTTGTTGCGCTGGCAGATGATGAAATCCGACTGTCCAAAGCAGTGTCCGGGGTCGGTGGATTGCAGATGTTAAAGGAAGCCTACGATAAAGCCGTGCCGGTGGAAGGTAAAATCTCCGAAACCTGCAAAGGTGGTTTGCGCGTGGAGATCCTGCAGAGAAAGGCTTTTTGTCCGATTAGCCAGGTGGATATTAATTATGTGGAAGATCCCTCGGAATTTGTTGGGAAAACTTTAAATTTTTTGATTACGACACTTGAAGAAAGAGGCAAAAATATAGTTGTTTCCAGGCGTGCTCTGCTGGCACAGGAACAGGAAAAATCACGCAAAGCCTTTTACGAAACGCTGAGTGTGGACAGTGTGCTGGATGGCCAGGTTACCAGAACGATGCCCTATGGCATTTTTGTGCAGCTGGCTGACGGCGTGGAAGGTATGGTCCATATATCCGAGCTTGACTGGTCGAAAGTCGCCAAACCGGAAGAATTGGTCCATGTTGGCGAAGCCGTTCGGGTCAAAGTCATCGGCATCGAGCCTGATAAAAGGCCCGGGATGCTTAAAATCGGCCTGTCGATGAAGCGGCTCACCGAAGATCCCTGGGACAGTGCCGACCAGCATTTTCACGCAGGCAACAAAATCATCGGTAAAGTCACCCGCTGTGCAAATTTCGGTGCTTTTGTGGAAGTTGCCCCCGGCATTGAGGGGTTGGTCCACATCAGTGAAATGAGCTATACCAAACGGATTATAAACCCCGAGGATATTGTCAGCGCCGGAGAGACCGTGTCTGTTTTGATCAAGGAGGTCGACATGGAAAAAAGACGCCTGTCGTTGAGCATCAGGGATGCCGAAGGCGATCCCTGGGTTGATGTGGCCGAAAAATACACCATCGGCCAATCCCTGGAAGCCGTGCTGGAAAAGAAGGAAAAATTCGGTTATTTTATCAACCTGGAACCCGGCATCACCGGCCTGCTCCCAAAATCCAAACTCGGTAAATCCCAGCGATCATCAGAACTTGAAAAACTAAAAGAGGGTGATTCAATCCCGGTGATTATTGAAGCCATTAACATCGGCGATAGAAAAATATCCCTGATGCCCGGCAATACGGAAGATGAGCAAAACTGGCAGAAGTTCTCCGGCGACACCGGCCCCTCCATGGGGTCTTTGGGTGAAAAACTGCAGCAGGCCATGTCTCAAAAAAAGACTGATGATTAGTAAATCAGAGCCCATAGGATTCGTATTTGAGTTGCTGCCTGAGATGGCTCTGGATTTCAGCCACCGGAGTGCTGGAGTTTTGGAGTCATGGAGTAATGGAAAAAATTATTTCCGGGCGCAGGCGAATGGTCAAAATGTCTGGCACACAATTTCCTGATTTTGAATTTTCCTGATTTCACTTGGCGGTTAGATCCTCATATCGCTAAGTTATTTAATAAACGGTTTAGATACCTCTGTCTGATTTACGACAGCACTCCATCACTCCAAGACTCCAGTACTCCAACACTCCGGCCCAATCATACAGGCAAAGCCGGCTATCCGTCACCTTGCCCTGAGTTCCAGATTTTAATTAATCGGATTAAGGGTTGATTGGCTATATTTACATGCTTAACTTGTGACCGTTTACAAGTTTTCATCGGCAGGGTCCGTTTCACTCTGCTTTTTTTTTAAGGAATGCTGCCATGCCAATTGTTGAGGCCCGGGATATTACAAAAACCTATACCATCGGTGACCGTCAGATTCGCGTCCTGGATGATGTGTCGCTTTCAGTTCCAGAGGGTGAGTTCTTAGTGGTCGCGGGCAGCAGCGGCAGTGGCAAAACCACGCTGCTGAGTTTGTTGTCGGGGCTTGACAAACCGTCATCCGGCAGAGTGCTTCTGGAAGAAAGAGACATCACCGATACCTCCGAGGATGATCTGGCCCCGCTGCGCAATGAAACTATCGGGTTTGTATTCCAGTCCTTTCATCTAGTCCCTTCGTTAACGGCGCTGGAAAATGTTATGTTTCCGGCTGAGCTTAAACATGATCCCCGGGCCCATGCTAATGCAGCCGACCTGTTGAAACGGGTAGGCATGCAGGAACGCAGCGCTAATTTTCCACACCAGCTTTCCGGCGGGGAAATGCAGCGGGTGGCCATGTGCCGGGCGGTCATCAACAACCCAAAAATTATCTTTGCCGATGAGCCGACCGGCAACCTGGATTCGGAAAACGGCCAGGCTGTGCTTGATTTACTGCTGGAGTTTCAGCGGGAACGCCGGACCACACTGGTTTTAATAACTCACAGCCTGGACATCGCTGAGATGGCCGATCGGGTAATTGTCCTCAAGGACGGGCGGATCACTTGAGCATGACTGGCAGCCTCCTAAATATCCATTTCATCATCCGGCAAATTGCGCGTTCGCGCCGCCAGGCAATTGTGTTTGGGTTGTGTGTGGCCCTGTCCATTGTCACGCTCATTTCTTTGAACGGATTTTCCGCCAGCGTCAATTCTTCGATGCTCAATGACGCCAAAACCCTGCATGCTGCCGACATTGTCATCCACTCTCATTCCGATCTATCACCGGCCGTGATGAATGCGGTTAAACAATTTGAAGCTCGCAATGAGATTCTCAGCACCCGCGTCTGGGAATTTTATTCCATCGTACGCAGTCAAACGGGCAAGGACTCGCTGCTGGCGAAGCTTAAACTGGTGCAGCCGGGATATCCGTTCTACGGCAAAGTCGTTCTGAAATCCGACCGGGAATTTGAAAGTGTTCTAGAAGCGGGCAGCATAATTGTCGCCCAGAGTCTGCTTGACCGCCTGAATCTGGCGGTCGGAGACCCATTGCATATCGGCAGTACGACATTGAAGATCAAAGATGTTGTCGTGCAGGAGCCGGATCAGCCGGTAAATTTATTTTCTCTGGGCCCCCGCATATTTATTGCAGCCGATGATCTCGCAGCTCTGGATCTGGTAAAAAATGGCAGCCGGGTTCAATACAACTATTTAATCAAAGTCTTCGATGAGGCTAATCTGCAGGTCATTGCCGACCGCTTAAAGGCCGTTGCCGATCCGGATCAGGAACGGGTTGATACGTATCGCACTGCACGATCCCGCATCAAACGGTTTTTTGACAATCTCTTTTTCTTCCTGAGTCTGATCAGTATTTTTACCCTGTTATTAGCTGGCATCGGCATCCAGAGTGCCCTGACAGCCTTCTTAAAGGAGAAAGAAACAACGATCGCCGTCATGAAAACGATCGGGGCCAAAAGTAGGTACGTTACCCGCCAGTTTATTTTTATCCTCACCCTTCTCGGTTTGACGGGAACGGTTCTGGGGCTGTTGACCGGCCTTATCCTCCAGAATGTGCTGGATGTCCTGTTCCGCGGTCTCTTACCTGAAAATGTCACCCTGATTATATCCTGGGCGGCGGTTTTTGAAGGACTCTGCCTGGGGGTTTTGGTGGTCGGTCTGTTCTCATTTATTCCGCTGCATCGATTAAAAGACATCAAACCGGTCATCATTTTCCGCAAAGAGCGCGTCCGGGCCAAAGCGGGTCCCGCCATTTATCTGAGTGCTTTTTTAATATTTGCCTTCTTTATGCTGCTGGTGTTCTGGCAGGTCAAAGACCTCAAAACTGCGCTGTATTTTGTGTCGGGCGTCATTTTGCTGATTGTGATGGCGACCCTGCTGGCCGCTGCGGTTTTGTATATCCTCAAACGGATCAAGGTTCGCTCCCTGTTGATCCGGCAAGCTGTCAAAGGACTGTTTCGACCCAAAAATGCCACCCGGCCCATCATTATAACCCTGACGGCATCCCTGTCCGTGATCTTCGCCATATACCTGATTGAACAGAACCTGGATGCCAATTTTATCCAGTCCTACCCCGAGGACGCCCCGAACGTATTTTTTCTCGACATTCAGCCGGCCCAACTGGAGGCATTTTCAAAGACGCTGGCAGTACCGACAAAATACTTTCCGATTATCAGGGCCAAAATCCTGTCTATCAAAGGCAAAAAGATTAATCGACAGCAGGAACGGCGGCGACGCGGCGACAACCTGGGCCGCACGTTTAACCTCACCTACCGCAATTACCTGCTGGAAGATGAAGTCGTTATCAAAGGCAGCCGTCTGCACCGGGAAGACTGGGGAGACCTTCAGGTTTCCGTAATGGATACCGTGGCTGATATCGGGCCCATGAAAATAGGTGATCGCATTACGTTTAAAATCCAGGGCGTACCGCTGCAGGCCAGAATTTCAAGCATTCGATCCCGGACCCGGGAATCGATCCGCCCGTTTTTCTATTTCGTATTCCCTGAAAATGCCTTACGCGATGCACCCCAGACCATATTTACGGCCGTTAAGGTTGCCCGGCCGGAAATATCCGGTCTGCAAACAAAAATTGCAGAAAATTTTCCCAATGTGAGTGTAATTGACACCACCGCATTGCTGACGATTTTCACAGCAGTCGTCAAAAAACTGTCCCTGATCATCCGATTTTTTGCTGCATTCAGTATGGTGGCCGGCCTTTTGATTATTCTCAGCTCGATTTTAGCGACCCGTTACACCAGAATTCAGGAAGCCGTCTACTACAAAATCCTGGGGGCCAGGAGCAATTTCGTGGTCAAAGTGTTTACACTCGAAAATCTGGTTCTGGGCCTGGTAAGTGCCTGCCTGGCGCTATTGCTCTCCCAGGTGGGCAGCTGGTTGATATGTTCGATGGATTTGCATATTTCTTATCGGCCGTTTATATTTGATAGCATTATACTGGTCATGGCAACCGTATTGCTGGTGGTAACGATTGGATTGTTGCCTTCGATTTCAATCCTGCGCAAAAAACCGGTGGTGTTTTTACGGGAGCAGACACAGGAGTGACGCGATTGCGAATTTTGGATTTGGGATTGTGGATTGGCAGGGCATAGCGCATGGCGCAAAGGGCATGGCGCATTGTGTAAATATTTGAGAATGGAAGACAAGAACAACGGTAGAATAAATCCGGCAAATGGACCCATATCCGGCTATATTAAGGATAAATTTTAGTGAAATTTTTTAAGATATTTTTTTTCTTTGCTATCCCGGCCCTACTAATGGCTATCGGTTGCAGCGAAGAGCCAACCGCCCCTGCTAAAGCGCAGCTTGAAAAAAAATATGAAGGAGTCATCGTGGCTGTCGGTGACAGTCTGACCGAAGGGTTGGGAGTGCAGGAAGAATTAGCTTATCCGGCAGTATTGGAAGAAAGATTGGGGGAGCAGGGATATCGGTACCAGGTCGTCAATGCCGGGATTAGCGGTGAAACTTCCAGCGGAACCCTTTCAAGAATCAACTGGGTGTTGACCCTCAAACCGGATATTGTCATTCTGGTTATCGGGGCCAATGACGGTTTCCGGGGCATCGACCCCGAGCTGATCAAATCCAACATTCGCACCATCCTCAAGTCGCTCAATGAAAAAAATGTGACGGTCGTGTTGGGAGGGATGCAGATGGTCCAAAACCTGGGCCAAGACTACACCAGCGCTTTCGCGGAGATCTATCCGGAAGTTGCCCGCTCGGAAGACGTCATTTTTATTCCTTTTTTTCTGGCCGGTGTGGCCGCCAGCCGGGATTTGAACCAGGCGGATGGGATTCACCCCACCGCCGAGGGCTACCAGGTCATTGTCGACAACATCGCGCCCCATGTGATAGAAGCCATCAAAATTCATTCTCGCAAGGAGAACAATCATGAAAAGCTTTTTTAAATGGGGTGCGATTATCATCGGATGTCTCGCGCTGGTCATCATTGCCGCGATGTTGCTCATTCCCATGTTCGTTGACGTACAGAAATATAAGCCTATGCTTGAAAGCAAAGTGACTGAAGCCACCGGTCGCCCTTTTTCAGTGGGGGATGATCTTCGACTCTCCCTGTTTCCGTGGGCCGGGGTTTCTTTTTCAGATCTGCGCCTGGGCAATCCCGCTGGATTCGCTGATAAAGATTTCGTTACGGTCAAATCCTTTGAAGTTCGCATAAAACTCTTACCGCTGATCAGCAAAGATATTCAAATCAAACGCTTTGTTGTAAACGAACCGCGCTTTATTCTGATAAAAAATAAAAAAGGGCGGGCCAATTGGGAGCAGCCGAAGCAGCCATCTAAAGACACCCCCACCCGGCAAGAAGAAAAAGTCCCGCCAGAAGATACCGGCAAGTTTGAACTACCAATCAGTGCCCTGACCGTAGGAAACCTGGCGATTCAAAATGGGTCGGCGCTTTGGGACGACCGCACCACCGGCATCCGCAAAGAGATCTCGCAGATCAATCTGGCCCTGAAAGACGTCTCCCTGGAGCGACCCGTCACGCTGACCTTCTCTGCTCTGGTAGATCAAAAACCGATATCAATAGAGGGCTCGGTCGGTCCCCTGGGCCGGGTGTTTCAGGCCGCAACCATTCCCATCGATTTATCTTTGAAGGCACTTAAACAGCTGGCCTTGCGCTTGAAAGGATCGCTCGAAAATCCACTCACCAATCCCGCTGTCAATATGGACATCGAAATCGCTGAATTTTCTCCGCGTAAGCTGGTGGCCGAGTTGGGCCAGGACTTTCCGGTGAAAACATCCGATCCAAAGGCCCTGAACAGTCTCGCCCTCAAAACCCATGTCAAAGCCGATGCCGGCAAAGTATCCCTAACCAACGGAACCATGAGTCTGGACCAGTCCAAACTGAATTTTTCTGCGGCTGCTTCAGAATTTTCGCGGCCGAATTTGAAGTTTGATCTGGATCTGGATCAAATCAACCTGGATCGGTATATGCCGCCGCCAAGCGATCAAGCGGCAGCGGAAAAATCCTCCGGCAAAGCCGAATCCAGCGCCAAGAGGCCCGATTACACCCCGTTGCGCCGCATGATTTTGAACGGTACGGCAAAAATCGGCCAACTGACGGTGAGCAAGGCCAGGGTTCAGGATGTGTTGCTTCAAATCAAAGCCAAAGATGGAATAATCAAGCTCGATCCCATGCAATTAAAAATGTACCAGGGCAATGTGACCGGCAAGGCCGTACTGAATGTCGCCCAAAATACCCCTAGAAGTGACCTAAAATTGCGAATCAATGACATCCAGGTTAATCCGTTGCTGAAGGACGTATTAGAGAAAGACTTTCTGGAAGGACGCACCAATGCCGATATCAAATTGACCATGGTTGGCGATGCGCCTTACCAAATCAAGAAAACCTTAAACGGCAAAGGCGACCTGCGGTTCAATGACGGTGCCATCGTCGGTATCGATTTGGCATCAATGGCCCGCAATGTCCAATCTGCTTTTGGCGCGGGCACCCAGGGCGGCCAGCGGCCGCGGACCGATTTCACCGAACTGGCGATACCGTTTACGATCAAAAATGGCGTTGCCAATACCCCGGCAAGCAGCCTCAAATCCCCGTTTATCCGGATTCTTGTCGCCGGAACTGCTGATCTGGTAAAAGAAACGCTTGACTTCCGGGTAGAACCCAAGGCAGTTGCCAGTATCAAAGGTCAGGGCGATGCATCACAGCGTTCGGGCCTCATGGTACCCGTACTGGTATCCGGCACTTTCTCATCGCCCAAGTTTCGTCCGGATCTAAGTGCGGCCGCCAAACAAAATATCGAAAAACAGATAGTTGAATCCAAAGAAGCCCAAAAGCTCTTTGAAAAAAAGGAACTCAAACCCCTTGAAAAAAACGTCAAAGGCGCTCTGAAAGGGTTGTTGGGAAACTAATCTGCCATAATATTAATCAACTCAAAAGTCGCAATAGGAAATATATGAAACTTGGCATTATTGGACTACCGCAATCCGGCAAGTCTACGGTTTTTGAGGCGCTGACAAAAAATATTTCCGAAACCGTTCACAAGGGAGAGGATCGAATCGGCACCATCCGGGTGCCGGACAGCCGAATTGACGTGTTAAGTGAAATGTATGAACCGCAGAAGACCATATATGCCCAGGTTGAGTATTTTTTGCCGGGCACTGCCCGCACCAAAAAAGATCAAGCTGCTGATCAAAGTATCTGGACGGCGGCCAGGGATTGCGATGCCCTAATCCAGGTTACCCGAAATCATGCGGCAACCGGTTTGGATGAAAAATCCCCTCAAGCGGATTTCAGGCATATGGAGCAGGAATTGATTCTGGCGGATCTGGTGGTGGTGGAGAAACGCCTGGAACGTATTGAACATGATCACACACGCGGTAAAAAAATGGATCCGGAGGAGCACGCCCTTTTAATCGATTGCCGCAAAAACCTTGAAAATGAAATCCCCTTGCGAAGAATTGCAGATCTGGCAACCGCCCGCAAATTGAGGGGTTTTGCCTTCCTGTCCGCCAAGCCGCTGCTGGTCCTGTTCAACAACGATGACGATGACGACCGGCTGCCGGAAGTCAGCGACCTCACCGAATCGGAAAATTGCCTGCTGATCAGAGGCAAACTTGAACAGGAACTGTCCCAGATGTCCGCCCAAGACGCCGCTGAATTTCTAAACGAGTTCCGTATCAGCGAATCCGCCACGGACCGGGTTATTCGAAAATCCTACGAACTACTGGGACTGATATCCTTTTTTACAGTCGGAAAAGACGAAGTCAGGGCCTGGACCATAAAAAAAGAAACTCCGGCAGTCGAGGCCGCCGGTGCCGTTCACTCGGATATGCAAAAGGGCTTTATCCGGGCGGAGGTCCTGGCCTATGAAGATTTGATGGAAGCCGGAACCCATGCGGCCGCCAGAAAAAAAGGAACCGTCAGACTCGAAGGAAAAACTTACGCAGTAAAAGATGGGGACCTGATTAACTTTAGGTTTAATGTTTGAAAAATGTATCAGGAAAAGAAACAGGTATAAAGGATAAGGCTTAAGGTATAGGGTGTAAGGTATAAGATGAAAGGTGCACGGTTCTTTAGTTAAAATTGATATCAATCCGTTCTTCCATTTTCGACTTCGGCGTCCCCACTTCCAAGTTTCTCAGGCCCACGGACCTCGCAACACGCACCCCGCAACCCGATTCTCAATCAAGTTGACATTAGTTTCCGATATCCTTATATCATACCTATACAATTGAGGAAGGGGGATGTGAATGTCAAATGAATCGGTGCTGGAGATTGTTGCCTACGGCGCATGGAACGGCGGAACGGTGGTTGACAATTCAATTTATGAGCAAAAGCAGTTGCAGTTTAAAGGCGGTATCCCGGTAAACAATAAAACCATCGAAGAAAGAATGGGGGTTCGAACGCGAAAAGTAGCCGGTACGGATGAACGAATCGGTGTAACAGCCTTGCAGGATCTGATCGAAAAAAACGACATCGATCTTTCCCGGGTCAAACTGGTTATTGGCGCCACCAATGTGGGGGACGACAAATATGACCCCGGACCCCTGATCAAATACCCATATGACACCATCCGCCAAAATTGTCCCGCTGCGCAGGTTTTCGATCTGTATGCCGGATGCCCCGGCTTTAATGTTTCGGTTGAGCTTGCTTTTATGCTTTCCTTGAACGGTTTCCTCCGGGCCGGTGACATTTCGATTATCGTCGGTGCCGAGAATATTCACCGCGCCAAGGCCTTTCCACCCGATGATACGGCCAACATAATATTTGGCGATGATGCCGTGGCTACTGCCCTGAGAACCAATCAGGGGGCCCAAACGGCGGGACGGTATTCCAATCACCACCAAAACAGATTTAAGATTAAAAAAGACCTCGCACCTGAAATTGCGAATGCAATTTTTCAGTTAAACGGAAACAATAAAATTGACGGCATCATTATTGACAACCACCTTGGCAGCCTCATTTACCGAGTCCCGGCCACTGCGGCCAGGGTTCAACAGGCGCTGGTGGAGTTGATGTACCCGGAGCAGGCCGCGGCCGGTATATTCAGCCGGTTCAAGGAAGCCATTGAATTCTATGACCAAAATTTTAAGTCCTTTGCCTTTGATATTATGACCCTCGGTGCCGGAGAAGAACGGGTGGCACAAATCGCCAAGGCCTATGTCGAATCCGGCAAATACCAAAACGTCGTATCTGTTTATCTGGGGCCGGATTCAAACGGAACGGTTATGCTTCACAGCGGAGAAGATTTTGCCTTTAAAAGACCCCAAACCGGCATTGTCGATACCTTAACCCGAACCCATGGCTGCTTTGGCAATTATATCCAGGCCGTGGCTGCCGGGGATGAAATCTATGGGGATATGAACGGCAAAGGCGTTTTTTTATATGCCACCCGCGGAGCGAAAACCCATTTAACCGATCTATTTGCACCCAACGGCCTCAGCCTGGATAATTTTGACCTGGTTATTGAACATCAGGCTAACTTTGCCATGATTCCATTGACCTTGGCACAGGTTCTCGATGAGGACCCACAGCATATTAAGGCTGCGGTTGCAGATTTACTTGCCAACAAAATGGTAACCAATGTTCACGAGCGCGGGAACTGTTCGGTGGTGTGTATGCAGCGGCTGCCCTATGATCTGAAGCGGGGGGCGCTCCGGGCAGGTGAAATTCAAGGTTTTAAAATAAACACCAACCTCGACCGGCTAAGACAGGCCAAAGTGATTCTAAACGATTCCGTAGGTGCCGGGATGACGCGCAGCTCTTTTATTCAAAAATTTTAACACTAAGGTGATCAACCCACTCATAAGGTGGCTTTAACTATCATCCAGTTTTTATTTCGTTTCACCAGCCCAGTTTAGGTCTGAGCAAGCATGTCGCTAAAACGTAAAATAGCCATTACCGGGGGTCTTATCTTTTTGCTCGGCCTGCTGCTGGTCTGTCTCTTGACCGGCGCTTATTTCTATCTGCCATTCTATTTAGAAACCAGAATTATTCCACAACTTGCAGCGGATGCCGGCCTCTCCGATTTTGCAGTCAACGTCCGCAACATCGGGTTCTATGGTGCCGATCTGGCAGATTTGCGCATTGGATCGCAAGAAAATCCGGCCGTTGTTATCCGTTCCGTGCAGGTCGACTATTCTCCCCGAAGCCTTTACCAACAAAAAATTTCAAAAGTAACCTTGAGCGGCATCGACCTGCACGGCGAATTGGCCAACGGCCTGTTTAAGTTGCGTGGTGTTGATCTTGAGAAGATTGCCGCCGGGCAGCGACGGGAGAAAACAGTACCGACCTCAAATGATACATCGCCGCCGGTTATTTTCGAAAGGCTGCAAATACGTGATTCGCAAATAAATTTAGGGTATAATGAGCAATTCTACAGGATCCCCTTTGAATTCGATATCGTACCGCAGGATTCCGAATATAACGTTTTAGATGTTGTGGCCTTTTTTTATCCCCGGGGAGAAAAAATCACAGCCTCGATCAAAGTAGATCGACCGCAACACCGCGCGGCGGTCGATATCAACTCAGCGGCCCTGAAATTGGACCGCTTTGCGGATTTAACCGGCCAGATTGCAGATCTTATGCTGTCCGGTGAGTTGACCCTGCATGGCCAAGCGCAAGTGTTGTGGGAGCCTTTGCGGATCTCATCGGTCAATGCGTCGCTGACGCTGCAGCATGGAAAAATAATGGCCGGGGAAATTCAACTTCAAAATGCCTTGACCGCTGAAGACAAGGCGGTTCCCTTCCGCATCGACCTGACCGGGAAAAGCGGCAATGAATGGCAATTCACCGGCAGCAGGATATCGATGGTTGCCCCCGTACCCCTGACCCTGGCGGAAATTGACGGCACGATTAAACGGAATGCAGCAGCGCTCGAAAGTTCCGGCAATTTTAGCGCAGTTCTGCATTCAGCAACCCAAACCAGGCAAAATCTGTTGCCGGTAAAATTCCAGGACCCGATACCGTTGCGGGGTCGTTTTTCAGCAATTTATCATCAATCCGGCGAATGGCAATGTAACGTCTCAAATCAAAAATCTGAAGGCTCAGCCGTCGCAGCTGCCCGTTTAATGGTTGGACCATTTATCATAACATCATCAATCCCTGAATTTAATATTTCAGCCACAGCAGCGTCCGGGAAAATTGACGCCGCATATATGCTGACGGCTCCGGCAGTCCGGATCGCTTCCGGGTCCGAGTCTATTAATATACCAAAATTATTATTAAAGGGCACCGCTCAAAAAGAAAATACGCCGAACGGTTCCGCAGAAGTCAGGTTTGATTTTCGAGCGCCCAATACCGGCATAAAATTAGAAGGTGGTGAAATTAAAATTTCCGATGTTGCGATATCCGGTAAACTAAACCGGGATGATGTCCGTCAAATAACCTTAGGGGGTGTACTTCAATTTGGCGGTGCCGGCGGTCGATTTTCTCGTGCCGGCGCCCGGTTCGGCGGCGCACGGGGCAAGATACCCTTCACGTGGCCGGTGGGAGGAAAAACAGCCAAAGGCAGTATTTCGGTTACAAATCTGATATACCAAGGTCTGAAACTTGGCAGTGTAAACAGTCAAATTCGCCAGACAGCAACTGGTTTTACATTTGTGGGTCGACATCAAAGTGCTTTGCTCCCCAGAATAAAATTGAATTTCAGGGGGGAATCCCGGTTGTTTACTGACGCACCAGCCGATGCCAGCGTTCATGTCGAGCTCTCCCGCCCGGCCCATGCGCCGGAGATTGATCTGGGGATATTCTATCCGGATGCAAAAGGCATTCGCATCAAGGGAAAATTTCAACTGGATGGCGATTTGGGTTTCAATATGAATGGATTCAGCGGCGTGCTTCGTGCTGATCTTGATAACGGCAATTTATCGCTGGCCAAAAACAAGCTAGCGCTTGACGGAATACGCATGTCGCTTAGTTTGCCGGAGTTGCCGAGCATTCGCAGTGCTCCCGGACAGCAAATTCACTTTAACAAAATATCTTTAGGAGATTTGGTTGTCCAAAAGGGCCGGATAGATTTCCAAATCGAAACCGCCCGGTCAATTCTAATTGAAAAGATGCATTTTTCATGGTGTGACGGTAACGTGGAGACGCAATCCATCCGGCTGTCTCCGGGAGCAGATAATTATCACATGACATTTTACTGCGACCGGCTTAATCTGGCAAAAGTATTGGAACAATTCGGTGCCGCAGCAGCTGAGGGTCAAGGATCCGTGAATGGACGCATACCACTGCAATATGCGAACGGCAAAATTAAATTTGACGACGGGTTTTTATTCTCGACACCGGGAGAAGGCGGTAAAATTCATCTTAGCGGAACAGATATTCTGACAGCCGGCATCCCACCAAATACTCCTCAGTATGTCCAGATGGAACTTGCCAGAGAAGCCTTAAAAGATTATGATTATTCATGGGCCAAGCTGAATATAACTTCCCGGGGAGAAGAGTTATTGTTGCAGATGCAAATGGACGGTAAACCCGCCCAAGCGCTTCCGTTTGTCTACAGTAAAGATATTGGTGGATTTATGAAGGTGGAAGCAAATGCCAAAGGATCGAAATTTCAGGGCATCCGTCTCGACGTCAACTTCCGGCTCCCTCTTAACAAATTGCTGCAATATAAAGATCTCATTAATATGATCCAATAACCCCCAATTGGTTTTAACTCAATTGGTGAAGGAGCGATTTTATGATAAATAAATTATCGTTTTTGCTGGCCGGAATTGCTTTGCTGGCTGCGAATGGTTGCACCCGGCACAAAGTAGAGGTGGCGCCCGTGGAAATTAAGCCGATTCATATTACCATTGACGTCAATGTTAAGGTAGACAAAGCTCTGGATGACTTCTTTAGTGATATTGATGATGCGGAAGAGAATGTAGAACCCAAATCACCTGCTACCGAATAAAAAGTGACCACAGCGATTTGACAAACAGGGAGATTTAAAAATGAAACGAAAAACAATCTTTGCGATATTACCGGTTTTGATCCTGGCGGTTTTGATCACCAACGCGTATTCATCTTCAAAAGCGATCAAGCAGCGAATGATCGAACGTTTGCCGGTCATTAAATCGCTTAAAGACAAAGGCATCGTCGGGGAAAACAATAAGGGCTATCTGGAATTTGTCGGCCAAAAGAAAGAAGCGGCTGATGTGATCAAGGCCGAAAACAAAGACCGCAAGTTGGTTTACGGCGCCATCGCCAAGCAGCAGGGAACCACGGTTGAAGTGGTCGGCCAACATCGCGCAATTCAACTTGCCAACAGAGCCCAACCCGGTGAATGGCTGCAGGATGCCAACGGCAAGTGGTATCAGAAATAAATCCATCTACCGGCAAAACAGGCACTTCCCTGATAAATATCAGCCGGCCTAAATTCTCACCTGAATCTTGCATTAAAATTAATGAGAAGTTTGAATCCAGGTCTCAACCCGGTTAGGTTATTTTAAAAGATGGATTTATGAGGTGTGACTCCCGGCAGCGCGGACAACGGCCGGGACGGGTAAAGCGCCGGCGGTCTTTAAACACATAGCCGCACTTGAGGCATTCGCTGGCTCTGATAGTAAGCTTATTTCCCCTGGCCGCCAGCGAGCGGGCGATGTGGGCCAGGTGCTCATAGACTTCTTTTTCCTTAACACCCACCGCCCCGGATAGCTCCCGGGCATCCATTTGCCTATCAGCTAAAAGCTCAATTATTTGCTGGCGTATGGTTGGCATTGTCTAATATACAAGATGGTGGCGGTGGAGTATTATAAATTCCAAATCACAAATAACAAATATCAAACAAATCCCAAAGATCAAATTCAAAATTCCAAACCCTTAAATAATTGCGGGGTCGGGGTATTTTGTTCGTCATACCTTTGCAGACCGGCATCCAGTTTACTCGGCGCCGAATCCTTTGGATTCCAGGCTAACCGGCGCATAATATTTTTTGGTCATTGAGTATTGGAAATTGAGATTTATTTGTTATTTGGGATTTGAAAATTGGAATTTTATATCGGTATGCGCGAAGTAGCAAATGATGAAAGTTTTAACCTCCCCTGACTTCCTCCTTAAGAAGACAGCAAGCAATCTTGTACTCCGGCAACCCCTCCTCATTGTAACTGATATTATGGGGCTGAATCATTTTATTCATGACACAGCCTTCAGGAATATCGAGTTGAAAAAAATCCTGCTCGTTGAGTTTGGCGGTCGGTACCAATTGATTTTCCTGAAAACACAGGCTGTGGACCGGAAAATCCTCACACAGTGGACATCGATAAACTCTGCCATTGGGAAACACAAAATAATTGTCGGCCACCGTGCCGGCACATTCAAATTTTTCTGCAGAACTTAAAAATACTTTTGGATAGGTGACGCTAATGCCGCGCTCCGCAATCATTCTGGCAACTCCGGGAACGGTCGCCAGCCACTGGGATTTTGCAACCTGAGGTGATTTCCGGGACTCAGAAGCATCCGGTGCCATGGCAGATTTTCCCCGCAAACCGATCACTTGAATAAAAAATCTATCGACCCCCAGGCTGTCCAGCAGGGGCGCCATCACCTCGAGTTCATGAATATTGCGACTGCTGACGGTGTAGATAAGGCTTGTCGTAAAGCCCCTGTCTATCGCCCTGCGAATACCTTCAAGACAGGTATCGTATGAACCATCCCCCCGAATCCGATCGTTGGTTTCACGGGTGGCGCCATCCAGGCTGAAACTGAAATAGTCGACGTCCGCGGGCGTGACCTTGGAAAGGATATCGCCGAACAGGTATCCATTGGTATCGATTGTTATGGAGCCGAATCCCAGGCGGCGGGCATGCTTTGCGGCCGCCGCCAGTTCCGGGTGCAGGGTGGGTTCACCGCCTAAAAAAATGAGATTTTTCGCGTTGCTGTTATTTGCAAACGCTTCCAACCAGGCCTTGATGGTCGGCAATGGCAGGCTATTTTTGCCATGCTGCGCGGGATTGATATAACAATGCCGGCACTTTAAATTGCATGTTGTCAGAATGTGAAAGAATAGGTTGGTGGAATTTTTCGAAAAGGCGACGGTCTGGGTCTGGGTCATATTTTAGTGAGCAGTCGTTTGATTTTCTTTTTGGCGGTAATCAATTCCTCATTGGTCACTCGCAGGCGGATGGACATGTATTCGGCAAATATTCGGTATAATAACAACAGAAAGTCCAACTTTTCATCCATCGGATCTTGATCGGAAATTCTGTTTTTGGCGGAGGTATCAACGGCCAGGCAAATCGTTTTTCCGACTGCATATACCGACGCCGATCGTTTCAAACTGTCGATAATTCGCATCTCTCCGAAAATTTCGCCCTTCTTATCAATGGTAATAATCTCCATGCCTTCTTTGCTGATCCGCAATTTACCGGAAAGCATAAAATATAGCCATGGATCCAGATCACCTTCCTTGATGATCAGTTCAGCATCTTCATATTCTCTGATTTTACTTAACCTGAGTAATTTTTGAAGGCTTTTGGTTTCAAAATTTCTGAGGGCAGGAATTGCCAAAAGTTTTTGAATATTTTCAATGTTATCCTTCAAATACTTCGATTCGAGCATGTCATCCTCCAGCCGTTAACTATCGCCAATAATCCAACAACTTATTTTATACCGCATTTTATGAAAGGGCAAGTGGAAATTCGGCCGTATCGCTGATATTAGTATATATTTTAGGCGTCTAACTGGCATTCGATTGGTTTTAATTCCAGCGCCAGGGGATCAATATCGAGCGTCGAATGATGAGTCCTCAGGCGCCTTCCAGGCAGCCTTTAGACAAATTGGCATCAAAATCCACCGGATAACTGCCGTCAAAACAGGCCTTGCAAAAATTTTCCAGGGGATTGTCAATCCCGCTGGCTTCCAGCAGCCCATCGATGCTGAGATAATACAGGGAATCCAGTCCCAAATGATCGGTCAGCTCGTCGACCTCCATGCGGGCGGCAATTAACTCGCCCCGGGTTGAAAAATCGATCCCGTAATGGCACGGAAAACGATGTGGCGGACCGCTGACGCGCATGTGCACTTTGCCGATCCCCAACTCCCGCAAGGATTTTACCCTGGTTTTAATGGTAGTGCCCCTGATAATCGAATCTTCGATGATGATGATATCTTTGCCTTTGAGCAGTTCTTTAACCGGATTGAGTTTAATGCGGACACCAAAATCGCGCATACTCTGGGTCGGTTGAATAAATGTCCGCCCCACATAATGGTTGCGGATCATCCCCATCTCAAACGGAATACCCGATTCCTCGGAGTATCCCAGGGCCGCATACGTTCCTGAATCCGGAAAAGGCATCACAATATCAGCCTCAACGGGTGCCTCCTGAGCCAGGCGCCGACCAAAGGCTTTGCGGGTAAGATAAACATTTTGTCCAAAAATAGTGCTGTCGGGCCGTGCAAAGTAAATGAATTCGAAAATGCAGAAAGCCCGCCGGGCGGCAACCGGAGTTTTTATGCTTTTTATTCCATCGGCGTTGATGATGACAATTTCACCGGGATCCAGTTCACGTATAAACTCCGCTTCAACCAGATCAAAGGCACAGGTTTCGGATGCCAGCACATAATTTCCGTTTAATTTGCCAAGGGCCAGTGGTCTGAAACCGGATGGATCTTTTATTCCGATAACTTCTCCCCGGCTTGTCAGCATCACAAAGGAAAATGCTCCCTTCAGCCTGGATACCGTCTTCACCAGCGCATCTTCGAACCCGTAAACCAGGTTTTTAACAAAAAGGTGCAAAAAGATTTCGCTGTCCATGGTGGTTTGGAAGATGGAACCTGCCTGCTCGAGCTCATTTTTCAAGGCGTGGGCATTGACGATGTTGCCGTTATGGGCCACGGCATAGGATTTATGTCGATGACGAACCAAAAACGGCTGGGCATTGGTCAAAACCGAGCTGCCGGTTGTGGAATAGCGGGCGTGGCCGATGGCGCAGGCGCCTGCCAGCTCACGCAGCCGGTCCATTGTGAACACGTCGGATACCAGCCCCATGCCTTTATGTTCAACAATCGTCTCGTCCCGGCAAACCGCGATACCGGCGCTTTCCTGCCCCCGGTGCTGCAAAGCATACAATCCGAAATAGGTTATCGGCGCAGCTTCCGGGTGTCCGCAAATACCAAAAATACCACAGGCTTCGCGAGGCTTATCAAAGTCGGTCATATTCAATAGACTCCTCTTTGGACGTTTTTTAGTACTATATTAAATCATACGTAGAAAATAATCGCAAAATTATTAAAAGCGAATATCGAACCGCAGAATACTGAACCGCAAAATGTCGAAGGAATGAATCGCTATGCTCTATCACTTTTTTTTAATAAAAATATAAATGATAGAATACCTTACTTCGGCATTCGATATTCATTATTCGATATTCTGCGGTTCGCTTTTCAAAACAGAGCCCTTACCCAATCGGTGTATTCTCAACCAGGTCCCACACCCCGCACGGGCAAGCGCCGGCGCAAAAGCCGCAGCCGATGCAAAGATCTTCATCCACCACATACTCATATTCAGAGCCTTCCTGCTCCGTTTTACTGATCGCATGCTGCGGACAGATCGCTATGCAAATCCCGCAATCCCGGCAAGCACCGCAGGATGAACATTGAGACCCACAGTGGTCCAGATCGCTGTATTCAGTTACCCGGGGATCGAAATATTCCAGCGTAATGCGGTTGCGGTCGATCATTTCGCGTCTTTTAACCTCCAGGGGCTTGTCTTCAAAAATATCGCAGATGGTCTCAGCGACTATCCGGCCGGCGCCGATGGCATCGGTCAGCAGCCCGGGTTTGACGACATCGCCAATGGCAAATATTTTGGGATCTGTCGTTAAAAAACGCTGGTTGACTTTTACGAAACCGTTTTCCGCTGCCACGTCATCCGGCACAAACTCAAGATCCGGCACATCACCGATGGAGATGATGACCGTCTCGGCCGCAATTTGCTCGCCGTCTGTCAATGTCACTGCGTTATCGGTAATCTCCTTGGTGAACACCGGCCATTTGAATTGTGCACCGATCTCTTCGGCGGCTTCTCTTTCTTTACCGAAGGATGCCGGCTCCTGCACATCCAGCAGTGTAACGTGTTTGGCACCGAGACGATGCGCTTCGGTGGCCGCATCACACCCCACATTGCCGGCGCCGATGATAACGACATGTTGGCCGACTTTAGCCGCACCGGACTTGGCCTTTTCGAGAAATTCCAGCGCCGTCAGGGCTCTCTCATTGCCCGGTATCGGCAACGTCCTGGGTTTTTGTGCGCCGGTGGCAATCACCACGAAATCGAAATCTTCGCGCAGCTGTTTGACGTCTTGCGACGCCAGGGGTTGCTGATGATGAACATGCGCTAAGACCGCTTTAACCCGCTGCAGTTCGGTAGTAATAACCTCTTTTGGAATGCGGCTTTCAGGAATAACGCGGCTAAATTTACCACCGATATCTTGCGCCATTTCATAAATGACAACCTGATGTCCTTTTAGACGCAGCTGCCAGCCAACAGATATACCGGCCGGTCCGCCGCCGATGACCGCAATTTTCTTATCCGATTCCGGCGGCAACTCCGGTAAAGTTGCGTTGATGCTTGCCTGGCCCAGCTGGGTGGTGTCCACCGGCGCCATGGCGGAAATCTGCCGGGTACATGACTGCATGCACAAATTAGGACACAGGTATCCGCATACGGCTGCCGGGAAAGGTGTGTAGGCCAGCGCCAAATCGACGGCCTCATCAACCCGGCCCTGCCGGATCAATTGCCAGCGCTCCTGCACGGGAATCCCGCTGGGGCAGGATGCCTCGCAGGGTGCGGCATACGTCCGGTTTTCCCACAGCGGAATAAAACGCCGCAAGTGTCCTGAAGTTATCAGCGCAATCGGACTGCGGTCCAGTTCAGTGAGATCCCCGATAAGTCCACCCTGACCGAGTTCCTGATCCCAGACTTGCGCTTTAAATGATCCCATCGATCGCATCGGACGGGTGATTTTTTCCTGGGGCGCACGAGCAACAAGCAACTGCCACTGGCTGCGATCCGAAAATGGGACGATCAATTCTGAACGCCCGATGCGATCGAGATAAATCCGGATGTTTTCAAGCAGCCAGTTCCAATCTTCATCACCCAGGGTGACCAACTTGGCATCAGAGTCACTGTAACCGCCATGTGGGCCGCGGAAGAACACTTTTCCGCCGACCATTCCCACAAACGGCCGGTGGCCGAGAATATTTTCACTGTTTTGTGCTTCATAGCCACAAATCACCGCAATGCCGCCGGCCATAAATTCACCAAAGTAATCGCCGGCCGAGCCCAAAATCCAAAGCTCGGGTGGATCAAAACGCGGGTTTTGTTTGGTCATGGTCATGCCCCTGGCGCCGACGTTGCCGGCAACATATATTTTCCCCTGGGCCATGGCATTGGCACATCCGTTGCCGACATTGCCATGAACCACGATCTCAGCTCCGGCATTCAACCATCCCACATCATCGGACGCCGGCCCGTGGATATCGATCGAGGTATTGGCAAATCCCATGGAACCGACACGTTGTCCGGGCTGGCCGATGATTTCAATGTGGACCGCTTCATTATCGGCCCGCCACAGTCGTCCGCCGATGCCATGCTGGCCGTAAGCCTCGATTCGCAGGTTCCGGTGTCCTTGTTGCACTGCCGCCTGAATCTGTTCTTCAATAATCCGAGAATCAACACGTTGTCCGGCAACTTTCCCGCTGATCCTATGCAAGGTTGAATTGCCTTTTATTTCCTGGTTAGACATATCCCTACTCCAAGTTCTTTATTCAGACGAATTCCTTTGTATTCTTTTAGATCGTTGCGAAAAAATTAATGGTATAGGGCACAGGGTATAAGGTGTAAAGTGAAAGGTCTGCAAACAAACTTTAATTTAATAAAAGTCCCTTGCCATCGACCCGATACCTTAAACCTTATACCTTACACCTGCTTTCTGCCTTACACCTTACACCTGAAACCAGACACCTGAAACCCAATATCTGCCTTCTGTCTTCTGTCCTCTGAGCTCCGTCTTCTGATATCTGTCATCTGAATCTACACCACATATTTAATCTGCAGCCTTTCAGCCGCAGCATGGTCATTGATTCCCAGCGCATCCGACATCCCGATCGGCAAAGAGGTGGAACGTCCCAGTGGCGCGACTATTTTCTTCAGCTCGGTATCAAAACTCAGGTACACATCCACCACTCGCTGGGCCACATCTTCAGCATTCAGGCGCCGATAAAGACGCGGATCCTGGGATGTAATCCCTTTGGGACAAAGTCCAATATTGCAGATATTACAGCGATCTGATTCCGATCCCAGGCATCCGGCCGCGGCCTGCATGATATATTTTCCGATTTGAACCCCGCTGGCTCCCATCATAATGAGCGCCGCGGCATTGGCTGCCAGATTCCCGGTTTTGCCGACGCCGCCGCCGGCAAACAGCGGAACCTGGTTCTGCATGCCGATTTTAACGAGATTCAGATAGCAATCGCGGATGTTGCTGGCAATGGGGTGCCCCATGTGGTTCATGGATACATTATAGGCGGCACCCGTCCCGCCGTCCTCTCCGTCAATCGCAAGACCGGCGGCGTAAGGATTGCGCGTCAGGTTGTTTAAGACAGCCAGTGATGTTGAAGTCGCCGATATTTTCGGATAAACCGGTACCCTGAAGCCCCAGGCCATGTACATCGACTGGATCATTTTGGCCACGGATTCCTCAATCGAATACTGGGTTTGATGGGTGGGTGGACTGGGTAGATTGATACCGGTCGGCACGCCTCGAATGGCGGCGATCAGTTTGTTGACCTTGTACCACATCAACAGGCCGCCATCACCGGGCTTGGCACCCTGCCCGTATTTGATTTCGATGGCACAGGGATCTTCCTTCATCTCGGGTATGGCATGAATAATTTCGTCCCAGCCGAAATATCCGCTGGCGATCTGCAATATAACGTATTTTAAAAACCTGGAGCGCAACAGGCGCGGCGGGCATCCGCCTTCACCGGTACAGATACGCACCGGCATACCCAATTCTTCGTTGAGGTAGGCGATCCCCATTTGAAGACCTTCCCACATCGTGGGCGACAGGGCGCCAAATGACATGCTGCCGATCACCAGCGGGTAGATTTCTCGAACCGGTGGAATCCAGCCGTTGGTTTGCATAAACTTCAGATTGTCCTCGGGGGACAATATCCGTCCCAGAAGGGTGCGCATTTCAAATTCGTGGCGTCCCGCATCCAAGGCGGGGTCGGTTAACATTGAAATTCGGATAAATTTTAGCTGATCCAATACCCCGCCTTGGACATTGCGCCGCCCGCCTCGGCGGCGGGCCTGACCGCCCCGGTCGCCATGAAAACGCAGTTTGTCGGTCTCATCCGCGCGGGCCGGCGCGATGGCATCGTTGGGGCAAACCATGTTGCACATGGCACAACCCACACACTTATAAGCCGGATCGGTTTTCTGGCGAATACCGTAGTACGATTTATAGACACCGGCGGGCGCCTCCGTAAATCCTACCGGCGGCTTAAACTCGCGCTTGCGAAACACCCCGAACTCAATTGAATTGACGGGGCACACGGCCGTGCATTTGCCGCAAAGCGTACATTTATCTTTATCCCATATAATCTGCCACGGAAGATCTTTAACACTTAATGTGGAAGGGCTAATGGGTCTGTCTGGGAGCATATTGACACCTCCTGTCGATCCGGACCGACAACGACCGTATCCAAGTGCATCGGCTGAAAGTCGCTGTGTTTATCGCGATTGGGAATCGCAGAATCCAGGCCGCAAATTTCCGAAGCAAACGCATACATTCCGGGTCTTCCGCCGACCACTCCCGGCCGGAGTTTCTTGCGATCCTGCACCATAAAAACGCTGTGATCCGGCAGGCAACCGATGACACAATTGGGTCCATCGATGATCAACTGCCGGCAGGTTTGTTTCAGATTCTTTAAAAAATAGGCGTTGGGATGATTTTGAAGATCGTTATCCTGCAACGGGGTAATAATGTGCTTATAGGATTCGATACCCAGACCAAGCTTTTTGATCGTATAATGCAGGATATGGGTGAAAACTTCCGAATCCGATTGATAACCGCTGTATCCGGAAAAATCCCGCGATTCGAGATAGGATCGGATCGGAACAAACGCGGTATTTTCCCCGTTGGTCATGGTTGAGTAGCCTTGAATAAAAAACGGATGACAGGCATACAGCGTGATGGCATAGTTGGTGTTCTGCCGGCCCTGGGCCATGATCACCCGGGCATGCAGCTCCTTGCGATCAAGATTTAAATGCTCCGCCACCAGCATCGGGTCCCCGATTTCCTTGATCATAATTACATCCGGCCAGAAGGAGTAAACGATCATGTCGTTTTTTTCCTCGCCCATGGCTCTGAGCTGCAGCCGGATCATCAACAGCCTTTCATACAATTCGTCCTGGCTTAAATCTTCCCATTCCTCGGGATATTCATATGCGCGGACCAAATAAACATCACGCTTGGGTACACCCGGCGGCGGCACCTTGGGCAATTTAATGGATATCTTGTATTTGGTCATAAAACCGATATCCATCATAAAAGAATCCAGGCGCCTGATCCCGGAATCGCTGAAAATACCGGATAAAATGGGTGCATCCTTGATCTCCTCGAACGGTCCGGCCAGATCACGTAAAAAAATTCCAACACCGGAACAGTCATGACCTTCACGCATAACATCGAGGGCCTCCAGGGCAACCATGGGAGACAACGGATCTTTGCTGGTTATGGAAAATAGACGGCACATCGCTGTTTCTCCTTTTACCACCAGGTCGCCGGATGGAAATTTCCGCCGGCGATACCCGGCATTAAATTGTCAAAGCATTGAATCGATCGGGTTATTTATGCCGGGTATCCCGATATTCGCAACCGGGGACAACCCAACACCCTGGAAAGACTAAACTAAAACATATTCGGGCATGCAATTAAAAGACGGGGGCATTTGATAGGCTGGTATCCCTGTCAACATGACGGGGGCAAAACGTTGATATTTTTTCACAATGCCGTCCAACACTTTTTGTAGTGCCCGTATGGGCATGGTTTATGTTTAATCCAAGAAAACGACTTAGACGCCCAATTATAATATTCGATATTACGAACCAGTATCTATACCATTTTTTTCGGATTAGGAAAATATTAAATTTAATATATTTCATTCCCCTGTAAATGGCGTGGAAACCCGAATCGAGCCCGACGCTAAATTAGAAATGCATTAATGTTGGTTAATGCACAGCTATGTTACAAAAATGTAATAATCACATCTTAACCTTTGAACCCTGCCTGCCCTCCGTCCTGTCGTCTTGTGGGGTCGTAGCCCGAAGGGCGAAGCCCCAAGCTCGAAGCGCGAAGTCGGAAGCCCACAGGGCGCAGGAGGGAACCTTTGAATCCATATATACCAACCTTTTATTTTGACATGCCTGACGCTTTATTTTATATTTGCTTTATATCTATGATACGCCGAAGGCGAACCTTAAATATTCAATCTTCAATCGAAAATCTTCAATCATTTATAGCGCTGTGTATAAGGGAGCGGCTATGTATATCAAGCAATCAGACCTCCTTTTGGGAACAAGCATGGATTTCGTTAAGAAAATCATGGATATATCTCGAATGATATCCCATGAAAAAGGAGATATACTGTTTCATGAAAATGATGAGGCTCGCCACTTTTACATCCTGCTTAACGGACATGTAAAGTTGAGTGTTGGCGAGGGTGGTCAGGTGGTTTACGATGTCGGGCAAAACGGCGAAGCATTTGGCTGGTCCAGCTTAATCGGAAGAGACGTCTATTCGGCCTCGGCAGAGTGCGTGGAACCGACCAAGCTGCTGGTAACCGACCGCCAAGAACTTGGCAAAGTGCTGGAAGAAGATCCGGCCAACGGCATAATTTTTTTGAAGCAGCTTGCGGCAACGCTGGGAAATCGATTAATGGAAACTTACAAAATGATCCCGTAAAGATTGAATATTTTCGATTGAATATTGAATATTTAAGGTGTTTTTCCAATTTTAAATAGGGTGGAGCAGGGCGACATCCATAAATATTCAATATTTAATTTTCAATATTCAATCCCGGCTTGTCCGGGTCAGGGGGGTTCTATGAGTGGCCATCTATCACCAACTTCAACAAAGGATGAATTGACCCGTCGGGAGTTTCTGTGGCTTTCATCGATGCTCGCCGGTGGATTGGTGATCGGATGCGCAACTGATCCGGTTACCGGTAAACAACAGTTCATGCTGATGTCTGAAGAAGAAGAAATCCAGATCGACAAACTGTACTCACCATATCAATTCTCTGCAGATTATGGCACGGTTCAGGATAAAAAGCTCAATGGGTATATTGACCAGGTTGGAAAAAAATTGGCAGTACGCACGCATCGCCCACACATGCCTTATTCGTTCCGGGTGGTCAATGCCACCTATGTCAATGCCTATGCATTTCCAGGCGGTAGCATTGCTGCAACTCGGGGAATTTTACTGAAAATTGATAACGAAGCCGAATTAGCCGGATTGCTGGGTCATGAGCTGGGCCATGTGAATGCTCGGCATGCGGCCGAACAGCAATCGAAAGGCAATGTCATGCAGTTAGGTGTGGGTTTAGCTTCAATTGCGGCAATGACTCAAAGCAAAGCGATGGGCGAGCTGACGTCACAACTTGGCATGATCGGAGCCGGAGCCTTGCTGTCTTATTACAGTCGGGATAATGAGCGGGAGGCGGATGCATTAGGTATGAATTATATGGTGGAGGCCGATTATGGCTCCGATGGATTTGTCGGATTGATGGATATGCTAAACAACTTATCAAAACGTAAACTCAGCGCTACTGAATTATTGTTTGCCACCCATCCCATGAGTGACGAACGCTACCAAACCGCCGTTAAGGAGGCACAGACTACCTATATATCCGCACAGAAGAAGCCATTGTACCGAGAACGATATATGGACAATATTGCCAAATTACGGGCGCAGAAAGGTGCCATCGAGCAGATGCAAAAAGGCCAAGAAAGTATGATGAAAAAAAAATATGACACTGCCGACGATCATTTTCGAAAGGCTTTAAAAAAATCTCCCGATGATTATGCCGGATTGGTACTCATGGCAAGGTCTCAGCTTCTTCAACAAAAATGGGCTGTGGGCCGCGAATATGCTGAAATGGCTCAAAAAGCCTATCCGCAAGAAGCTCAGGCTTATTATCTCAGCGGTATCGCAAAAATAAAACTTAAGGCTTTCGAAGGAGCATACGAAGAATTTAACACCTGTGAAAAACTGCTGCCCAGTAATCCTAACACCATTTTCTTTAAGGGCTATTCTCAGGAAAAAATGGAGCATATTCCAGAAGCTGCAAAAGAATATCAATATTATCTGCAAATGGTGCAAAAAGGCGACTACGCCAAACATGCTTATCGGCGCCTGAAAGATTGGAGGGCTAAGGGATATATTGAATAGTGGGATGAAACAGTTCAATGAACTACCAGAAGCATTGATTGAAGATGCCAAGAGAAAATGGGAAGAATTTAATAATTCCTCTGAGGCAGCCAATCTTGAGCCGCCACAAGACTCCGACATATTGTCCGCCTTGAACCGAGTTTTTGCGTTTAGCGAATTTGTCGCTGAAAACTGCATCCGCGATCCTGCCTTCTTAGACGATCTTGTCAACAGCGGTGATCTGGGTCGGTGTTATACACCGCTGGATTACACCAACTCTCTCCGCCAAGTGCTTGCCGGTGTACGCGATGGGGATATGCTGAGCCAGGTTTTACGTCAGTACCGTCGCCGAGAGATGGTCCGCATCGCCTGGCGGGATCTAGCCGAATGGGCGGATCTGACCGAAACCATGAGCGCCCTGTCTGATTTTGCGGATGCCTGTCTGGAGCAAACCCTTAAAATACTTTATCAGTGGCAGTGTGACAAATTCGGTATACCGACGGCCGACGATGGTTCAAAACAGCATCTGGTGGTTCTGGGGCTGGGCAAACTGGGCGCCAGGGAGCTGAACTTTTCCTCCGATGTGGATTTGATCTTCACCTATCCCAGGGGCGGCCAGACCCGCGGCGCCGATAGCAGCCTGAGCAATGAAGATTTTTTTTCCCGGCTGTGCCGCCGTTTGATAAAAGTGATCGGTCAACCAACACCGGACGGTTTAGTGTTCCGGGTGGATCTAAGGCTCAGGCCCTTTGGCGAAAGCGGCCCTTTAGCCATGGATTTTGGCGGCCTAGAGCAGTATTATCAGGAGCAGGGTCGCGAATGGGAGCGCTATGCGTTGATCAAGGCCAGAACCGTGGCCGGCGATAAAGCAGCCGGGAATTTTTTGCTTGAACAGCTGCATCCGTTTATCTACCGCCGCTATCTGGATTATAGCGCCTTTGAATCTTTAAGGGAAATGAAGCAGATGATCGCCCTGGAAGTCAAACGCAAAGGCATGGCAAACGATATCAAACTCGGGCCGGGCGGAATACGAGAAATCGAATTTTTCGGTCAGATTTTCCAGCTGATTCGCGGCGGCGTGACACCGGCCCTGCAGGAAACCGGCATTTTAAAAGTACTCATAGCTCTGGCTGAGGAACACAATATTCCCCAGGAGGTATGCCGTGAACTGACCGACGCCTATGTGTTTTTACGCAATACGGAAAACAGGCTGCAGGAGTATTCCGACCAGCAAACCCACCAACTGCCTCCTGGTGACAGCGGTCAATTACGCCTGGCGGCATCCATGGGCTTTGCTGGTGCCGGGTCATTTAAATCGGCCTTAGACGATCATCGGGACAGGGTCCACGGTCATTTTCAAATGCTTTTGGAGTCCGGTGATGCCGGGGACAGGCCCCAAAAAATTGAAGCTCCGCTGGATAGCATCTGGCAAAACGTGACCGAAAGCCGACAGGCCGGTCAAACGCTTGCCTCGCTGGGTTACGATCAACCGGAGCAAGTACTGCCGCTGCTCGAGTATTTGAGAAACGATCCGGAAACACGGGCGTTGAGCCCTAAAGGCCGCCGGCGTCTCGATAAATTGATGCCGCGGTTTTTAAAAGAAATCGGTACCTGCGAAAACCCGCTGATTACCTTACGCCGGATCATCGATCTAATTAAAACCATTGAAAGACGCACCAGCTATCTGGCATTGCTGCTGGAAAACCCGACCGCCCTCTCCCATCTGGTGAAACTTTCAAATGCCAGCCCCTGGATTGCCTCGTTTCTGGCGCGCCATCCGGTGCTGCTGGATGAACTGCTTGACCCGCGCACCCTCTATCAACCACCGCAAAAAAACGAGATGAAAAAGGGCTTGCAGCACCGCCTGGCATTAATACCGCCGGATGACCTTGAGTACCAGATTGAACAGCTGTGCATTTTCAAACAGATCAATGTTCTGCGGGTAGCAACGGCCGATGTCACCGGCACCTTACCGCTGATGAGGGTAAGCGATTATCTCTCCGAGATTGCCGAAATCATTCTAAATGAAGTGGTTGATCTGGCCTTCAACCACCTGGTGTCAAAACATGGCGCCCCTGACTGCCGGCTGGGCAACAAACCCTGTCTGAGGGGATTCGCCGTTATCGCTTACGGCAAATTGGGCGGGTTGGAACTCGGCTACGGTTCGGATCTTGATCTGGTTTTTCTGCATGCCGGTACCCATGAGCAAACCGGCGGCGGTAAGAGAGCCATCGACAGCGCTCAATTCTTTAACCGCCTCGGTCAGCGCGTCATCCACATTCTTACGGCGCATACCCGGGCCGGTAAGGCCTACGAAATCGACATGCGGTTGCGGCCCAGCGGCAGTTCGGGCATTCTGGTCAGCCACATTGATGCTTTCAGCGAATACCAGATAGCGGAAGCCTGGACCTGGGAGCATCAGGCGCTGATTAAGGCCCGACCGATATGCGGCGATGACCTTATTGCCCAACGCTTTGAAAAGATCCGCTCCAAAGTACTCGCACGACAGCGGTCGGGACCCGAACTAAAGGAAGAAGTCACTCGTATGCGCGAAAGAATGCGCCAAGAGTTGCTAAAACCGGAGGCGGGCTTGTTTGACCTCAAGCAGGACGCCGGCGCCATGGTCGACATCGAGTTTTTGGTGCAGTTTCTGGTGCTGCTGAATTCACACAAACATCCCGGTCTGCTGCAATGGACCGACAATGTTCGCCTCCTTCAAACCCTGATTGAAACCGGTACGATGGATGAGGTAACCGCCCATCAGCTCAAACATGCCTATTTAATCTATCGCGCGGTCGCGCATCAACTCAGCCTCCAGGAAAAGCCGGCCAAGGTCTCCCGTGAAAAATTTGACCTCCTGCAAAAAAGGGTCACAGAAATCTACCAAAGTGTTTTCGAATAAAATCCTTAATCCAAATCTGCCAGACGCAAAGAACAAAATTTAGAAATTAAACATGATAGCGGCAAAGTTCGAAAACACGTAAAAAAGAAAAAGTAAATAACTGATTTTCTATCTATCGCCTGCCAGCAAGTATCGCCCAAACAATACACAATAAATATTCAACATTACGAATTTGTAATTTTTTTCGCCAATTTCTGCCAATTTTGTAATGTTCACTTTTTAAATATTCTACTTGAAAATTATATAACTTACTGAAATTATGAGGATTTAAAAGCACAATCGTTTAATGGCATACATGTTGCTCATAAGGAAATGATTAATTCAAAAGGCAACTAATTTCATATGGACAACATTTACGTACATGCCTCAACCCAGCTGCAACAGGAAACCCGGGCATTGGTTGACCGCCTTTTCCAGGGAAAAGTACGGGACTTTCTAAAGCAGCATGCCCGCATTCTGGATGCTTATTTCATCGAGGCCTTTGAGACCAGCATGGTCGGCCCCCGCATGGATATCAGCAAAAATCCGTATGCCATCATCGCTCTGGGCGGCTATGGCCGGGAGGAGCAGTGCATTCATTCCGACGTTGATCTGCTGTTTCTGTTTAAAAAAAGGGTGCCGAATCAAGCAGAAAACCTGATCCGGGAGATTGTCTACCCGCTATGGGACATTGGACTTGAGGTCGGATATGCCACCCGGTCGCTGAAGGAGTGCATCGCTCTGTCCAGCAGGGATTTTGAAATATTGACCCCGCTGCTGGATGCACGATTCATCTGCGGATGGTCGCATATATATTCTGATCTGACGGATCAGTTACGGGAAAAAGTGGTTCGCAAAAAGTCCCGCACCATAGTCAACTGGCTGGTCGAGAATAACGAAATGCGTCATGCCCATTTCGGGGACTCGGCCTATCTGCTCGAGCCCAATCTCAAAGAGGGCCAGGGCGGATTGCGGGATTATCATACCATGCTGTGGATCGGACAGATTGAGTTTAACATCAAGCAGTCCCGGGATCTGGAATACTTTGGTCTGCTGTCCTACGAAGAGTTTCAGTCTTTAAAACGCTCCCTGGCCTTTATCTGGAAAGTGCGCAACCGCTTGCATTTCCTTTGCGGCAGAAAATACGATCAGCTGCACTTTGAAAACCAGATCAAGCTGGCGGAAATCATGAAATATAAGAAAAGCAATGGACAGCAGCCGGTCGAACGGTTTCTGGGAGAGTTGCACGGCCGCATGGAATCGTTGAAACAGCAGCATCTGATGTTCCTGTATGAACTGGGCCTCGAGAAAAAGCGCAAACGGAGAAGAAAATCACAGAAGCAGACCAAGGTTGAGGGCCTTGAAGTTAGCGAGTGGGGCATGCTTAATTTTGCCGCACCCGAGCAAATTATGGATGCGCCGGATCTTCTGATAAAGATATTTGAAGAAAGCGCGCGCTTGAAAATTCCGCTAAGTGCGGAAGCCAAGCGCCTGGTCAAAGAATTCTCCTACCTGGTGAATGCAACATATCGCAGCTCTGAGCCGCTCGTCCAATCTTTCGAACGTATTCTGGTGGCCCCGGCACCGACCTTTAATGTCTTAAATGAAATGTTGAACACCGGTTTTCTGGTGCGGTTTATCCCGGATTTTCGCAACATCATTAACCGCATCCAGTATGATGAATACCATCTTTACCCGGTGGACAAGCATTTGCTGCGAACGGTTCACACGCTTAAAAATTTTGGATCAAAAAAAGAAAACAGTTTGGAGCCGTTATGCGGGCAGGTCTACCGGGAGCTTAAAAACAAGAAGCTCTTGCTCTGGGCCGCCCTGCTGCACGATGTCGGCAAAGGTGATGAAAATGACGATCATGCCGCCAAAGGCGCCGGCATCATTAAAAAAATTCTAACCAAAAAAGGAATGAACGCCGCAGACGTCGCAAGCGTTGAGTTTTTGGTCCAAAACCACCTTTTCCTGATTAAAAGAGCCACCAGAAGGGATATCCACGACGAGGAAACCGCCATTTTCACGGCCAGAAAAATACAGGATGTTGAACGGTTGAAAATGCTGTACCTTCTGACCGTGGCCGATTCCATCTCAACCGGTCCGATGGCCTGGAATGACTGGACGGCAGCCCTCTTAAGGGACTTTTTTCTGAAAATCCTCAACGTGCTGGAAAAAGGGGAGTTGGCCACCGAAGCGGCCGTCAACATCATCAAACAGAAGAGAATAGACATCATCGGTTCGGCCCGCACCCGCAAAGCAAAACAGGACATCGGCGCCCTGTTTGATAATATGTCGCCGCGTTATCGCCTGTATATGCCCGCCCGCTCAATGCTGGAGCATATCAAACTATTTGAACAACTGGGTGATGCCGACTTTCTATGGGATATCAAGCGCTCGGCCGACGCCAACACCCGTTCGGTGACCATTTGCGCTAAAGACCGTCCGGGTCTTATTTCCAAAATTGCAGGGGTATTTACCCTCAACAACATCAATATTCTGGATGTCCAGGTATTTACCTGGCGCAATAACATTGCGCTGGATATCTTCGAGGTCAAACCGCCGCCGGATCAAATAATGGAAGATGAAAAGTGGCAGCAGACCGCAAAAAATCTTACCACAGCCTTATCCGGTGATCTGGACCTGACCAAAGCACTTCGAAAAAAAACAGCTGCGCTTCGCCGGACCAACCACAGGATGCGGCGAATACCCCACCGCATCACGGTCGACAACACCAGTTCCAGCTTTTTTACCATCATTGAAGTTTTTACCTATGATTTTCGCGGACTGCTCTTCAACGTCACGGATGCGCTTTTTAATTGCGATCTAAACATCTGGGTCGCCAAAATCGCGACCAAAGCCGACCAGGTGGTGGATGTCTTTTATGTCTGGGATCTGAACGGACAAAAAGTGGATTCAGAAGATCAGGTGGATAAAATAAAAGCGGCTATATTGGATCGACTGCCGAAAATATAGGATGCATTAAATATTCAATAGACAACCTGCAATCTTCAATAAAATAAGGGAGGAGAAATTCAAAAAATGAGATTTAAGCGTTTACTGACAATTGCGATTATGCTGGTTTTGCCATCTTCTTCAGCGCTGGCAGCGGATGGATTGAATTCCGGCGACACGGCCTGGATAATTGTGTCAACCGCGCTGGTAATGATGATGACGCCGGCCGGTCTGGCACTGTTTTACGGCGGCATGTCCCGCTATAAAAACCTGTTGAATACCTTCGCCATGACCATTGTTGCGTATTGCCTGACAAGCGTCACCTGGATGATGTGGGGGTATACATTGTCTTTCGGCCCGGATAAGGCCGGTATCATCGGCGGTCTGTCAAATGTTTTCATGGCCGGCATTGGCGTGGACAGCCTTTCAGGCAGCATCCCAACCTATGTTTTCGCCCTGTTTCAGATGACATTTGCCTGCATCACCGTTGCGCTGGTCCTGGGCTCGATTGTGGATCGGATGAAATTTTCGTCATGGATTGTATTTACGATTCTGTGGATTACCTTTATTTATTGCCCGATCGCCCATTGGGTATGGGGCGGCGGCTGGATGGGCAGCATGGGGTCGCTCGATTTCGCAGGGGGTACCGTGGTTCATATTAATGCCGGTGTGGCCGGCCTGGTTCTTTCTCTGGTGCTGGGCAAAAGAATCGGGTATGGCAAAGATGCCATGTTCCCATCCAGTATCGCACTGACTGCCCTGGGAGCGGCGTTGTTGTGGTTTGGCTGGTTTGGCTTTAATGCCGGCAGCCAGCTGGCGGCGGACGGTATTGCCGGTTCGGCCTTTCTGGTAACCAACACGTCGGCCGCTGTGGGCGCCCTGGCGTGGATGTTCGCTGAGTGGATGGTCGACAAAAAGCCAACCGTCCTGGGACTGGCTTCCGGCATCGTTGCCGGGCTGGTTGCCATCACCCCGGCGGCCGGATATGTCAATTTGCCGGCCTCGCTGATCATCGGCCTGGGTGCCGGCTTGCTTGGCTTTTACAGTGTCGCAAAGATCAAGCAAAAAGTGGGTTATGATGACTCGCTGGATGCCTTCGGCGTACACGGCATGTGTGGAATCTGGGGCGCGTTGGCCACCGGGCTGTTTGCCAGTCCGGCCATCAACGAGGCGGGGCGTGGACTGTTTTATGGCAATCCGAAACAACTCTGGATCCAAATTGTGTCGATCGTCGCCACAGCCGCATTTACCGCCGTCGGAACCCTAATTGTCACGTTTATAACCAAAATTTTAACCGGCGGCCTCAGAGTGGAAGAAGAAAGTGAAATCATCGGCCTCGACAATTCCCTGCACGGCGAAAGGGCCTTCGAGATTCAAACACCATAGGCCTTAGTGTTATTGTGTATTTTGTGGCTCCTCCAAGGCGGAGCATTGAGATAATTTCACTAACTTGTAACGATTGAATATTTTCGATTGAATATTGAATAAACTAAAGGGGGAAAAATTATGAAAAAAATTGAAGCGGTCATAAAACCCTTCAAGCTGGACGACGTCAAAGAAGCATTGAATGAAATCGGCATTCAGGGCATGACGATTTCAGAGGTCAAAGGTTACGGCCGGCAAAAAGGGCACAAGGAAATCTACCGCGGGGCTGAATATGTGGTGGACTTTATTCCCAAAATTAAGATTGAGATCGTTGTGGAAGCCGATCGCGCCGGGCAGGTCGTGCAAAAAATCCGCGAAGCCGCCAACACCAACAAAATCGGCGACGGCAAGATCTTCGTGATACCGGTCGAAGAAGCCGTTCGCGTCAGAACCGGCGAAACGGGCAGTGATGCAGTCTAACGCCAAGCGTTTCGATTGCGGATCTTGGAATGGGAAGAAGTAAAATTAGAATATTTCCTTTTTCCCCAATCAACCATTCAACGAATCAACTGAACATGACTATTGAAATTAAAACAAAAGAGGATTTATCATTTTTCCCAATCAACTAATCAACTATTTAACAAATTAACTAATATCAAAGGACATTGCTGTCCAAAATAATTTGAAAATCAAATACTGCCTTTAATAAAAACAGGCAGTTATAAACGGGAAATTAGTGATTTAGAAATCAGGTTGTAC